>JAZSDQ010000054.1:0-2464 GCA_045531235.1 Eubacteriales bacterium | reverse complement strand
GTGGTATTTTTATGTGATGTCATCACGGAAGGGGGCGAATTGTCGTGATACAATAAGACCATAGAAAGCGAAGAAGCTTCGCAAAGAAAGAAGTGATATTATGCGTAAAGAACAATTTGATATAACCGGTATGACCTGCTCAGCATGCTCGTCGAGAGTGGAGAACTGTGTGAGAAAGCTTCCGGGCGTGAAGGACGTATCGGTCAATCTTCTGAAAAACAGTATGTCGGTTTTATACGATGAGAACGGTATGAACACCGAAGGTATTGTAGGTGCCGTTGAAAGCAGCGGCTACGGGGCGAAACCAAAAGATGACCGTCAGAATACAAAGGCCGAAAAAACACAGGTCAGCACGGCGCAGGCAGAATACAAAGGGATGAAACAACGGCTATGGCTTTCGGTCATTTTCACCCTTCCTCTGTTTTATATTTCGATGGGGCATATGATGAACTGGCCCCTGCCGAGCTTCCTTTTAGGAATGGAAAATGCCATGACCTTTGCTTTTACCCAGTTTCTGCTCTTGATACCCGTACTGATCATTAACGGCAAATATTTTAAGAGCGGATTTCGGGCATTGTTTCACGGCTCGCCCAACATGGATTCACTGATTGCCATCGGCTCCGGTGCGGCAACCGTTTACGGAATCTATGCGATTTATAAAATCGGGTTCGGCTTGGGAAGCGGAAACATGGAGCTTGTCCATAGCTTTATAATGGACCTGTATTTTGAGTCTGCCGCTATGATTCTGACACTGATCACCCTTGGTAAGACCTTGGAGGCGAGAGCCAAAGGCAAGACCTCCGATGCGATTACCAAGCTGATGAATCTGGCGCCCAAGGCTGCTACCGTAGTACGGGACGGCAAGGAAATTCAGATCCCCGTGGACGACGTGGTTCTCGGTGACGTGCTTATCGTAAAGAGTGGCGAATCGGTTCCTGTGGACGGTATCGTGCTGGAAGGCTTTTCTGCTATCGATGAATCAGCTCTGACGGGTGAGAGTATCCCCGTAGAAAAGAACGTAGGAGATAAGGTGATCGGTGCTACCGTCAGCAAATCGGGCTACATCAAAATGCAGGCGACAAAGGTTGGTGACGATACGGCGCTTTCGCAGATCATTCGTCTTGTGGATGAAGCAACAAGCTCCAAAGCACCCATTGCAAAACTGACGGATAAGGTCAGCGGCGTGTTTGTGCCGATTGTAATCGCGATTGCGGTGATTGCCGCTATCGTCTGGCTGATTGCAGGCTACGGCTTGGAGTTCGCTCTCTCTATCGGCATTTCGGTTCTCGTGATCTCTTGCCCCTGCGCTTTGGGGCTTGCCACGCCTACTGCGATCATGGTGGGTACGGGCAGAGGAGCCACAAGCGGAATCTTAATCAAATCGGCAGAAGCACTTGAGACTGCACACAGCATTGATACGGTGGTACTGGATAAGACAGGAACCATCACCGAAGGCAAGCCTGCCGTTACGGATATTCTTTGCCGTGAAGGAATTTCCGAAAAGGAACTTTTACAAATTGCAGCATCTCTTGAAAAGCTGTCGGAGCATCCCTTGGCGGAAGCCATCGTGACAGAAGCGGAAAAGAAAGAAATATCTTATCTCGCTGTAAGCGATTTTCACCAGATCGCAGGTCAAGGCATTACCGGTGTTATCGACGGAAAAACTTGTCTTGCAGGAAACCGCAGACTGATGGAGGCATATGGAATTACAGACGAAGAATTTCATCGCTTGGGTGAAGAACTGGCAGTGGACGGTAAAACGCCTCTGTTCTTTGCCCGTGCCGATGAGCTTATCGGTGTGATCGCGGTTGCAGACGTAGTGAAGCCGACCAGCAAACAGGCGATAGAAGAATTATCGGCTATGGGTATCGAGGTCGTTATGCTTACCGGTGACAACGCCAAGACCGCAGAAGCGATCCGTCGTCAAGTGGGCGCGCCGCGAACAATAGCCGAAGTGTATCCGCAGGATAAAGAGGAGGAGATCCGCCGTCTGCAAAGCGAAGGTAAGAAGGTCGCCATGGTAGGTGACGGTATCAACGATGCGCCCGCCCTTGCAAGAGCGGATGTGGGAATTGCCATTGGTGCGGGAACCGATATCGCCATGGAATCGGCTGATATTGTTTTGATGAAAAGCGATTTGATGGACGTGCCCGCCGCTATCCGACTCAGCCAAGCGGCTATCCGAAACGTCAAGCAAAATCTGTTTTGGGCATTCATTTATAATATTATCGGTATTCCTGTTGCGGCAGGGGTGTTCTTTATCCCCTTTGCACTGAAGCTGAATCCAATGATTGGAGCATTTGCTATGAGCTTCAGTTCGGTGTTTGTGGTAACGAATGCACTGCGGCTCAGATGGTTTAAGCCAAAAAATAAAAAGCACGCCGAGGGCAAGCCTTTGGCGCTGAATGATAAAGGAGAAAACAATATGGAAAAGGTGTTGAAAATTGAAGGTATGATGTGTAAT
>JAZSDQ010000047.1:0-7760 GCA_045531235.1 Eubacteriales bacterium | reverse complement strand
AAAGTCTATCCTCCTATGCTTGTCATTGTTTCAGATAATGACATACAAAATCGCTATGAGCAAACCATGCTTCTTATGTCTACGTTGAAGCATTTTGATTATGAAGATAATGCCGAGCTTTGTGTGATGAATGGTAAGCATTGCGCTTACGTAAAGGATATTGCCGAAGACGGAGAGAGTATTTTCGGTAAGCTTATAATCCCCTTTATTTCCAAAATTACCGAATAAAAATAGAAAATATTCGAGAGCTGTAAAGGAGAAATTATGATCTACACGGAGAAAACGAAAAAAGCATTGAAGCTTTGCTTCGATGCCCATAAGGATCAAGTGGATAAAAGCGGTATCCCTTACGTATTTCATCCATTCCATCTGGCAGAGCAAATGGAAGATGAGCTAACTACTGTGGTTGCTCTGCTTCACGACGTTGTGGAGGATAGCGATTATACCTTGGAAGATCTTGCGGCAATGAATTTCGGAAATGACGTGATGGAAGCCCTGGCGCTTCTTACCCACGATGATGATACTCTCTATATGGATTACGTTTTGAAAATTCGGGAAAACCCTGTTGCAAAAAAAGTAAAGCTTGCAGATCTTCAGCATAATTCCGACGCCACCAGAATGGAATCTATGACCGAAAAGGATCTTGAACGCAGAGAGAAATATATGAAAGCGATGGAGCTTTTAAATTCCTGAAGAAAAGGCCCCGCCGAAAGGCGGGGCTGTTTTCATTCGTGAGGCTCGCTGAGAACGTTCGTCAGAACGTGTCTGTAGATCCCCGTGAAGTCCTTTTGCGCGTTCTTCAGCGCTTCGTCGGAAAGCTTTCCGCTTTCCCAAAGCTGCCGAAGCTTCCGCGCTTTCTTTTCAAGACGGGAAAATTCCCGATTGATGTTGCCCAGCGCCTGAGCGGCGGTGGGATCTGAATAGTAGTAACCCATAATATACCTCCTGTAATTTTCGTCAGGAAGGCAACAAAAAAAGCCTATCCTGCAAATGGGCAGAATTTCCCTCTGGAAATTCTATCCGTATGCAAAATAAGCCAAAGCTTTTTGTGCCGTTATTCTATCATATCTCGCTTTTTATGTCAAGCATTTTCTTGTGGTCCATTTCATTGGCTACTTTTTCTTTGATATTGCATTTTTTGTAGAATTCGTATAAAATAAATAGGAAGTGAGGTGAGATGGGTGAATATCAAAATGGAAGAAATGCCTGCAAGCGTTGCAAGATTTTTATCCTATAAGCTTTCCATACAGGGAGCAAGCGAAAAGACTGTGTACGAATACAGTCTGGATCTTGGCGCATTTCTCCGCTTTGTTTTTCGTGATCGCGCGGATGAAAACGGCAATTTGGATCTCTCCACGCTTGGTGATCGGGAAGTGGGTGCTGTATCCACGCAGCAGATCTATGAATACCTCCTCCACGCAGCTACCGTTTTAAAAAACGGCAATGCCGCCCGCGCCAGAAAGCTTTCTGCCATTAAAGGCTTTTACAAATTTTTGGCGCATAAAGAGCATTCCATTTCCGAAAATCCTGCTCAGCATATTGACGCTCCCAACGTCAAGCACGCCCTGCCGAAGTTTTTAAGTTTGGATGAAAGCAAGCTTCTTCTGGAAGCTGTAAAAAAAGAAGGCGGCAAAAACTACAAGCGTGATTTTGCCATTATCACTTTGTTTTTGAATTGCGGCATGCGAGTTTCTGAGCTTGCAGGTCTTTCTCTTTCCGATTTCAGTGCAGATCTGACCCAAATGGTCGTAACGGGAAAGGGGAATAAGCAGAGAATGATCTATCTGAACGATGCTTGCCAAAGCGCACTGGGGGAGTATCTTCACGAAAGACAGGCAAATTTTTGTAAAGATCCGAACGCCCTTTTCATTAGCAGAAACCACCTTCGCTTATCGGTAAAAACCGTTCAGTGGCTGGTATATAAATATCTGGATCTTGCAGGGCTTGGAAATAAAAAGTATTCTGTTCATAAGCTTCGCCATACCGCCGCAACCTTAATGTACGGAACAGGTAAGGTAGATGTTCGCGTGCTGAAGGATATTCTCGGCCATGAACAGCTGAATACCACGCAGATCTATACCCATGTCAGCGATGAACAAATGAAAAATGCAATGAAAGAAAATCCTTTGAATGATTTGAAGATCTAGGTATAATTTGTTCTTTTTTTCGGCATACTAAGAAAAAAACAAAGGAACGGTCGAAAATGGATTTTCTCTTTGGAATCGTGATCGGAAGCATTATCGGAGTTTTCTGTATGTGTCTTTTTCAGGTCACAAGAGAATAAAGCAGCGCATTCGCGCAAAAAAACACCCCAAGGCAGAGCCTTGGGGTGTTCTGCTTTTTTATTTTACTTCGATCATGCTTTCGTTCCACATTTCGGGAGCTTCGTATCCGAGAAGGTTTACCGTGGTAGCGGCAACATTTGCAAGGCCAAAGGATCCGGATTTTACATTGTATTTCTCTTTGTTGAAATTGTCATAGAAAATACAGGGAACGGGATTTAAGGTGTGGCTGGTCTTGGATTTGAGAGAGCCGTCCTTGTTCTTTTTTGCTTCACCGGTTTTCTTATCCAATTCGTACATTTCGTCTGCATTGCCGTGGTCTGCGGTAATGAGAGCTACACCGCCTACTTCGTCAAGAGCAGCAAGAATACGGTCAAGACAAAGATCCAAAGCTTCCATGCTGATCATGGTAGCCTTCATGTTACCGGTGTGACCTACCATATCACCGTTGGGGAAGTTTGCACGGATAAATTTGTATTTACCGCTCTTAATGGCGTCTACGAGAACGTCGGTAATTTCAGCGCATTTCATCCAAGGTCTTTGCTCAAAAGGAACGACGTCGGAGGGGATCTCCTGATAGGTCTCTTTTTCTTCGCTGTATTTGCCGGACTTGTTTCCGTTCCAGAAATAAGTTACGTGGCCGTATTTTTGAGTTTCACTGACAGCAAGGGATTGGAAGGGCGCTTCGGCAAGATATTCACCCATGGTATTGGTAATTTCGGGGGGAGCAACCAAATATACGGGCGGAATGTGAAGGTCTCCGTCATATTCCAGCATGCCGGCGTATGCAGTCTTGGGGAAGCGTACACGGTCAAAATAGGGGAATTCTTCATCGCAGAAGGCTTTGGAGATCTCAATGGATCGGTCACCGCGGAAGTTGAAGAAGATCACGCCGTCACCGTCTTCAATGGTACCCACGGGAGCGCCGTTTTCTGCAATGACAAAGCCGGGAAGATCCTGGTCAATGACGTGCAGCTCATTTCTGTAGGTTTCAATGGCTTCTTTTGCGGAAGGGAAAGTTCTGCCTTCACCGAGAACGTGAATATCCCAGCCTGCTTTTACCATCTGCCAGTTGGCTTCATAGCGGTCCATGGTAATGCTCATTCTTCCGCCGCCGGAAGCAATTTTTGCATCAAATCCGTCACCGTTCAGGGAAGCAAGATATTCTTCAAAAGGCTCTACGTATTCCAGAGCACTGGTTTCTGCCACGTCTCTGCCGTCGAGCAAAATGTGAATGCGAACCTTTTTAATGCCTTCGCTTTTTGCCTGAGCGATCAGTGCTTTCAAGTGGTCGATATGAGAGTGCACGTTACCGTCGGAGAACAGACCCATAAAGTGAAGGGTAGAATCGTTTTTCTTGCAGTTTCCGCTGACTTTTTTCCAACCGTCGCCTTCGTAGATCTTTCCGCTTTCAATAGAATTGGATACAAGCTTTGCGCCTTGCGCAAAGATCTGACCGGAGCCCAGAGCATTGTGACCGACTTCGGAGTTACCCATATCGTCATCGGAGGGAAGACCGACTGCCGTGCCGTGCGCCTTCAGACTCAGGGTGGGGTAGTCCTTCATCAAACGGTCCAAGGTAGGAGTTGCGGCGGAGGCAACTGCATTGCCCGTGGTTTTGGGATTCAGTCCTACGCCGTCCAGAACCAGGACTGCTACGGGACCTTTTACATCAATTTTCTTCTTCAATTCAACAAGCTTCATAATCTATCCTCTTTCTTATAGTTTTTCAGAATTTTGTTTTTCAATGGCTAAGACTTCTTCCGCTGCTGCAAGAATTCCAAGTCTTCCGCTTTCGTAGGTCAAGCCTCCTTGCATATATACCGTAAACGGGTATCTCATAGGAGCATCGGCGGAAAGTTCAATGGATGAGCCTTGGGTGAAGGCGCCTGCCGCCATGATGACCTCGTCCTGATATCCCGGCATTGCCCACGGAATGGGGGTAACGTGGCTGTCAACGGGAGAAGCGCTTTGCAGCCCTTTGCAAAAGCCCTCTACCTTTTTTCCGTCTTTTAATGAGATCTGCTGAACAATATCGTATCTGGGATCCTTGGAGGAGGGAATGACGTCATATCCCATTTTTTCAAACAGTCCTGCAGAGAAAACAGCTGTTTTCAGCGCCTGTGCCACTGTGTGAGGAGCGTAAAAAAGGCCTTTGTATATGCTTTTTGTGTGACCGAGGCTCGCGCCGATCTCCAGTCCGATTCCGGGGCAGGAGTAGCGCTGGGCGCATTTTTCTACGGCTTCTTTGGTACCTGCCAGATAGCCGCCACTTTCAGCCATACCGCCGCCGGGATTTTTAATCAGCGAACCAATGCAAAGATCGGCGCCGTAGTAAGGCGGCTCATGCTCCTCGCAGAATTCTGCATAGCAATTGTCTACCACAACGTAAGCGCGGCTTTTCATCTCACGAACGATTTCTACCGCTCTTTTTATGACGTGATTTCCCAAAGGCTTTCTGGTGCTGTAACCGGGACTTTTCTGAAGATACACCATTTTTACATCGCTTTGTTCAAGGCGACGCCGGATGGCATCCTCATCCAGAGAGGAATCCTCTTTCAATTCAATTTCCTCATAGCGGATACCGAAGTCCTTCAGACTTCCGCTTCCGTCTTCTCCCGTGATGCCGATGACACTGCGAAGCGTATCGTAAGGGGTACCCGTGATGGCAAGCATCGTGTCACCGGGGCGAAGGAGACCGAAAAGGCCGACGGTCAGCGCGTGGGTGCCCGATAAAATGCTGTGCCGTACGAAAGCAGCCTCCGACTCCATCACTCTCGCCCAAATACGGTCAAGAGTTTCTCTGCCCATATCGTCGTATCCGTAGCCTGTAGTAGGGTTAAAGCATTCCGTGGACACTTTTTCCTCACGAAAAGCGTTTAAGATCTTCCTTTGATTTCGAAACGCCATATCGTCAATTTTTTCAAATTCCTCTCGCAATTCCGCTTCGGTTTCTTTTGCCAAACGAAGCGCGGAGGGAGTAATTTCTATCATTTTTTTCCTCTTTTCAGATTTCTCTCACCATTGTAACATAAAAGGATGGCCGAATCAACCGAAATTCACGATTTTTTATCTTTGTATTTGACAAAAACTTGACAAGTCGTATAATGGATTTACAAAACAAAGGAGATGTATATGCCAAGATTCTTTTTGCCCCCCGATGAGATCTACGATATTTCACAGCCGCTTCCCGAGCATATCGTTTTGAGAGAGGAAAATGCCTACCATCTCTCCGTTTCCTTGCGTGCACGGGTCGGTGAGGAGGTTTCTGTGCTTTGCGCCGACGGAACGGAGATTTCTTGTGAAATTGAATCCTTCTCCGGCGGAAAAAAAGCCCCTGAGGTGGTACTAAAGCCTCTTTCCGGTATGAAAAGCCGGTCTGAATCACCGGTATTTATCACCGTTTATCAAGGGATGCCCAAAGGCAAGAAGACAGACTCTATTCTGCAAAAATGTACGGAACTTGGCGTTGGGCGCATTGTTTTCGTCTATACGGATCATTCCGTCCCCACACCCGCGGGAGAGGATAAAAAAATCTCACGCTTTGAAAAAATCACGGAAGAAGCTGCCAAACAATGCGGCAGGGGAAGAAAGGTATCGGTTGAGATCCTGCCCGATCTGGACAGTGCCATTCCTTTCATGAAGAATGACGATCTCGCCTTTGCATGCTACGAAGCGGAAACGGAAAAAAGCCTGAAAGAGGAATTGAAAAAAGATTTTTCCACAGCATCGTTTTTCATCGGTCCTGAGGGCGGAATTTCACCGAGAGAAAAGAAACTATTGCAAGAAAATCACATTTCTACGGTTTCTTTGGGAAATAGAATTCTTCGGACAGAAACCGCCGCATCTGCTGTTTTGGCTATGATTTCATACGAAAAAGAGCTTTGATATATTCAAAGCTTCTTTTTTTTGGTGTAATTGGTCAAAAAAGACAATAAATTAAAAAAACATTTGTTAAAATTTATAATTTTCTATTGAAAAATGTTTCGTCATTGTGTATAATGCTTATGGTTTGTACTCAGTTTTGTTGAATTTAACAAGATTACAGAAAAATACTGTTGAGGTAGATTAAATGTCAAACAGATTGTTTCAAAGTGTAGTTCATCAAATGAAGGATTCGGTAGACAGTGTTCTCGGTGTCGTTGATACTGAGGGTATCGTCATTGCTTGCAGTGAGCTTGTCCGTATTGGTGAAATGCTGAACGGCGTCAAGGAAGAACTGTACTATACCGGAGAAGCTTTCTTTTCCGGCGGATATACCTTCCGTCCCATTGGCGTTGGAAAAGTGGAATATTATGTTTTTGTAGAGGGAGAAGGGGATACCGCAAAGTTTGCGTCCGAGTTGCTTGCCGTTTCTTTGAATCAGATCAAAGCTCTCTACGATGAAAAATATGACAAATCCAGCTTTATTAAGAATATTATCCTGGATAATATTCTTCCCAGCGATATTTACGTCAAATCCAAGGAGCTTCACATCGTCAATGAAATTGACCGCGTGGTGCTTCTCATTAAGTTCAGTAATAAAGGGGATATTGTACCCATCGATGTTATTCAGAATATGTATCCCGACCGCAATCGCGATTACGTCATCAGCGTCGGCGAAAACGATGTCGCACTCATTCACGAACTTCACAGTTCTGAAAAAGTTCAGCCCGAAAAGCTTGCTCGCAGCATTGTGGATACCATTCAAAGCGAGTTTTACCTCAAGGTTATCGTCGGTGTGGGAACGGTAGCTTCCTCTTTGAAGGATATTGCCCGTTCTTATAAAGAAGCGCAGGTTGCCATTGAAGTCGGCAAGGTGTTTGATACCGAAAAGAGCGTTGTGAATTACGAAAATCTCGGTATCGGCAGACTGATCTATCAGCTTCCTACCACCCTTTGCGATATGTTCCTTAACGAGGTGTTTAAGAAAGGTGCCATCGAAAGCCTGGATCGGGAAACACTCCTTACCATTCAAAGCTTCTTTGAAAACAATCTCAATGTATCTGAAACTTCCCGTAAGCTTTTCGTTCATAGAAATACCTTGGTTTACCGTCTTGAGAAGATCCGTAAGATCACAGGTCTTGATCTTCGTGAATTTGAGCATGCCATCACCTTTAAAGTAGCACTTATGGTTAAAAAGTATCTGTCCTCCAAAAACGGAAAGTATTAAACGATAAGGAAAAGATATGATTGTATTTGATAATGTTACCAAGGTCTATCCCAACGGAACCAAGGCCTTGAAAAATGTGGATCTGGAGATACAGGACGGAGAGTTTGTCTTTGTTGTGGGCGCAAGCGGCGCAGGAAAAACCACGCTGACAAAGCTTCTTCTCTGTGAAGAAAAGCCTACCGGCGGCAGAATTATCATTGATACGCCGAAGAGAACGGTTGTGAGCGTCAGACCCGAGAGTAGAGTTTCATAGACCGCTGCGATAAATCCGCCTATCAGGGAAGCGGACATTTTGAGCAGCAGTCCTTCCGAAAACCAGCGCAGGT
>JAZSDQ010000022.1:0-2009 GCA_045531235.1 Eubacteriales bacterium | reverse complement strand
CCGCAGGACCCAGAGAGCCCTGCCGGACAACAAAAGAAAACGCTCCAAAACCACCAACGTTTTTTGGAGCGTTTTATGTTCTTACTGAATTCGGGACGCGGGAAGTCCGCTTTTCCTAAAAGACTGTTCATTCATCATCACCGCTGAATGCATTATATCCTATTATACGACTTAATTCAATGCTTTGCGAAGCAAATCTACCTTTTCTTTTATCTCTTCTCTCCTCTCTCTTATCTTTTCTCCGGAAACGACAATTTGAGAGAAGAGAGAAGAATGAAAAGAGAAAAGTGAAAAGAACAAAAAGAAACGACAATCTTCTGAAAGAAAATTGTCGTTTCCTTATTCAATGCTTTGCGTAGCAAAGCTACCTTTTCTCTTCTCTTTTCTCTCTTATCTTTTATCCGGAAACGACAATTTGAGAGAAGAGAGAAAAACGAAAAGATAAGAGTGGAAAGTTGTATAGTAAAAGTGGACACAACGAAGAGTGAATGATATAATCAAAGAAAGAGGTGTTCACGATGAAAAGAACTTTCAGTAAAGAATTTAAAACCAAAGCGTGCGAGTTGGTCATCAAGGATGGAATTAAGCACGCAGTAGTGGCGGAGAAGCTCGGGATTCATCACGTAATGCTGTACCGATGGATAGACGAGTACGAAACTTACGGAGAAGAAGCGTTTGTAGGCAAAGGCAAGCTTCGGGCAGAAGATGCGGAATTAAAGAAACTCCGCAAAGAAAACGAACGGTTAAGAATGGAAAACGAAATACTAAAAAAAGCAGCGGCATACTTTGCGAAACACCCGGCAGACGAGTAAAATTTGCCAAGGCAGAGTTGTCAAAGCACAAAACGAGTGAAGTATGCAAGCTGTTGGGTGTGTCAAGAAGTGAGTATTATCGCATTCCGAAAGAACAGGATAGTGAAGAAAAAGAGCTGGAAAAAGCAGTCATTAACTGTTTTGAAAAGAACAAAGGAAATTACGGAAGGATACGGATACGTCGGGAATTACTTGGGAAAGACGTAACGATCAGCGAATACCGTATAGCAAGAATACTCAGAAAGAACGGTCTGGTAGCCAAAAGCGGCAGGACCGGCAGAGTAAAAGCACCCAAGCCAACAGAACAGCAGTATATAGAGGAAAATCTGATAAAAGATAAGTTTGGAATAACAGAGGCAAATTATCTTTGGTGTTCGGATATAACCGAGCTGAAATGCTACAGATCCAAGGTTTACGTTTGCGGAATCATAGATGTGGCGACGAGACGTATTGTTGGATGGAGTATAGCAAAGAATCAGACACAGAAGATCGTACAGGATGCATTCAAGATGGCGATCGGAAGGAATCCTCACCGACCTGCGAACGCTGTGTTCCACAGCGATAGAGGCTGCCAATATACGGCAAAGAAGACGAAACAAATGGTAGAAGAAAACGGATTTCGGAAAAGCATGTCACGCCCGGGGACGCCGAGCGACAACCAGCCGATCGAGAGCTTTTGGAAAACCCTCGAATGTGAGATGGCTGATATCAGCCATCTCACATTCGAGGAAGCATCACGAACGATAGTTGACTACATCGAGCTTTATTACAATTCAGATAGACTGCATTCCGGTATCGGTTATTATGTTCCTAATCATTTTTTCACTCTTATATCTGTCCATTTTTCTTGACAAGTTTCGGTGCGGCACATTGCCCCAATCTGCCGTAGGGGAGTACCTTGGTGCTCCCGTCGTAAGGTCTGTAGCCGTGGCGTATGGCGAAAAACGTACGTTTTTTTCTACTCATCCACCGCACTTCGCAAAGCGAAGTTCTGTCCCCCTTCCCTTACAAGGGAAGGCTTATTGGAGATGCCGTATGTTTTGTAGCCGTTTCGTATGGCGTAAGGCGTACGTTTTAGGGCGCGCACATAGGCACGCCCCTACAGGGTTAGAGATGTGGTGCAACATAAAATACACCACCGTACCCGCCTTAGAACCCGTGATTTGATGCACAGCACGCCGTCCGCGGCGCGAACGC
>JAZSDQ010000005.1:0-1661 GCA_045531235.1 Eubacteriales bacterium | reverse complement strand
TCCTAAGACCGCTTGGCCTCCGACTTGGCAGAGTACTCATTCCAAGCGGTGTCTTTCTTACCGGCGGACTTCGTCTTCGCTCCAATGTGGAAATTTATCTGGAAAGCGGCGCCATCCTTAAGGGAAGCCGCGATCCCGAAGATTATCTTGGCTATCTTGAGGATACGATCGAGCCTGTGACCGTTGAGGAGATCGACCTTGGCGATCCCAAAAAGAGGAGAAGCTCCGTAGCAACTTCCCGTTGGAGCAACGGTCTCATTCGCGCGCTGGATGCGGAAAACATTGCCGTCATCGGTGAAAAAGGCTCGTATATTGACGGAAACAACTGCTTTGACCCGGAGGGCGAGGAAAATTACCGCGGTCCTCACGGCATGAGCATCTGGAGATGCAAAAACATTCGTTTGGAGGGCTACACCTTTCTCCACAGCTCCAATTGGTGCCACGCCATTTTCCAATGTGAAAATATCACCGTTCGGAATATTACCGTTTGCGGCGGACACGACGGCGTAGACGTTCGCACTTGCGATAACGTTCTTATTGAAAACTGCGAATTTCAGACCGGCGACGACTGCGTTGCGGGCTTTGATTGCAACGACGTGGTTATCCGCAATTGCATTACCAATTCCGCGTGCAATACCTTCCGCTTCGGCGGCCACAACGTACTCATTGAAAATTGCACTTCCATAGAAAGACCCCTGCGCTTTTCGTTCCGCCACGGCTTGACACCGGAAGAAAAGAAAATGGGTGTTCTTACCAACAAAGCCGAACGGAGCCGTCACGATACCATAACTACGTTCAGCTATTACTGCGATCACAGAGCCGATCCCCGCGAGGAATGTGATGTTACCATCAAAAACTGTGAATGGAGTCAGGCGAGAGAGTTTTTGCGTCTGGAATTTGACGGTTTCCACCGTTGGTGCTGCAACCGCTCTTTAAAAAGGCTTACCTTGGAAAACGTTTCCATTGGGGAGATCGTCCGCGCGGGAAAGCTTTGGGGCGATAAAAACGAAAAAGTTTATTGCCATTTTAAAAATGTGACCATTTGCGCCAAGGAGGGCTTTGGCCACAAGCCGATGCTTGTTGCCGGCAATTTCGAAAAGATCATTTTCGAAAATTGCACCGTGGAAGGCTACGACGATCCCACCATTCTCGTCGGTACCGACGATGCGGTGGAATTCATCCATTCCACCCCCATCAAGCTGAAAAAGGCTACTCTTCAGGAGTGCCTGGATGCGCATCCCTGGGGAATTCCCACGGAAGATCGGGAACAGAAAAAGACCTTTCAATAAAGCCTTGACTTTGGTGAAAAGCTATGCTATAAAAAAAATAAATTGAATTCAAAAGGAGAATCATTATGAGAGTTGGATTTTACGAATGTGATATCACGCCGCCCATTGGCGGATTTATGTGGGGACATTATAAGAATGTACGCGCCCAGAACGTAAAGGATCGCCTGTTTGCCAAGGCGGTAGTCGTGGAAGACGGCGGAGAATACGCTGCCATTGTTGCGGTGGACTCCTGTTCTCTTACGCCCGGGATCCAGAAGATCGTTGCAAAGCGCATTGCGGAATATACCCCCATTCCCGAAAACAGAGTTTGCATTTCCTCCAACCATTCTCATTCCGGAGCACCCATTTCTTCCGATCCCAGCTGTGGCGGTC
>JAZSDQ010000084.1:0-24633 GCA_045531235.1 Eubacteriales bacterium | reverse complement strand
CGGTACCGTCGCCGCCCAGACCCCAGAACTTGCAGGAGATGGTGCCTGCTGCAGCAGTATCGGGAGCGGGCTTCTCTTCCAGAGAAAGACCGGTAACGTCGTCTACGATACCGATGGTAAAGCCGTTCTTGGGCTCTGCGGCATCGAGGTTTTCATAAACGGCGAAGATGCTCTGAGGAGGAGTATCCTTGGAGCCGAGACCGTATCTACCGCCAACAACCTTGATATCGTTCTTACCATTGGTAGCAAGAGCGGTAACAACGTCGAGGTAGAGGGGTTCGCCGAGAGAACCGGGTTCCTTGGTACGGTCGAGAACTGCGATCTTCTTTGTGGTTGCAGGGATCGCTTCAATGAGCTTGTCTGCACGGAAGGGACGGTAAAGTCTAACCTTAACAAGACCAACCTTTTCGCCGTGAGCGTTCAGGTAGTCGATCACTTCTTCAGCAACGTCACATACGGAGCCCATAGCAACGATTACCTTTTCAGCATCTTCTGCACCGTAGTAGTTGAAGAGCTTGTAGTTGGTACCGATCTTAGCGTGTACCTTATCCATATACTCTTCTACGATGGCGGGAAGTGCATCATAGTAGGGGTTGCATGCTTCTCTGTGCTGGAAGAAGATATCTCCGTTTTCAGCAGAGCCGCGGAGTACGGGATGCTCGGGGTTGAGAGCGCGAGCGCGGAAGCCTGCGAGGGCGTCCTTATCGATCATCTCTTCCAGATCCTTGTAATCCCATACGCTGATCTTCTGGATCTCGTGGGAGGTACGGAAGCCGTCAAAGAAGTTGAGGAAGGGAACTCTGCCCTTGATAGCAGCAAGGTGAGCAACGGCACCCAGGTCCATAACTTCCTGAGGGTTGGTGTTTGCAAGAAGAGCAAAACCGGTCTGGCGGCAAGCGTAGATATCACTGTGATCGCCGAAGATGTTCAGCGCGTGGGAAGCTACGCAGCGTGCAGAGCAGTGGATAACACCGGGAAGAAGTTCGCCGGCGATCTTGTACATATTGGGGATCATCAAAAGAAGACCCTGAGAAGCGGTAAAGGTAGTGGTAAGAGCACCGGCGGCAAGAGAGCCGTGAACGGTACCTGCTGCACCTGCTTCAGACTGCATTTCGGTAACTTTTACGGTTTCACCGAACATATTCTGAAGGCCGGTTGCGCTCCAAGCGTCGGTAAGTTCTGCCATTACGCTGGAGGGAGTGATGGGGTAGATGGCTGCCACTTCGGTGAACGCGTAAGATACGTGTGCCGCAGCGGTATTACCATCCATGGACATTTTCTTTCTAGTGACCATGTTGTTGAAATTCCTTTCTTATTTATTAGATAAATAATTTTTCCGTATGAATTATATCACTAATTTATATAGATGTAAAGGCAAAAAGCAAACAATTTTACAAAAAAACAATACTTTTTTCAGGAAAAAATGAAAATTTTTGCTTTCTTCGCCGATCTGTGTTAAAATGGGAAAAATCATCAAAAGGGGGAAAGCGTGTGATCGTAAAAATCGGCTCTGCGGCCTTGTGGGGTCTGGAGGGTTTTGAAGTGGTGGTAGAAGGCTTTTTTTCGTCCGGTCTGCCTGAAACGGATATCATCGGTCTGCCCGATCTTGCGGTGAAGGAATCCTTTAGCCGTATCCGTGCCGCCGCAAGGGCAACTTCGCTGCCTTTGCCCAAGGGAAAAGTTACGGTAAACCTTGCCCCTGCCGATCGGAAAAAGCAGGGAAGCGGCTTTGATCTTCCCATACTTATCGCCCTTTTGTGCGGCACGGTTTTAAAAGAAAAAATTCCGCCTACGGCGTACTTTTTCGGGGAATTGGGCCTTGACGGCTCCCTCCGCGGAGGAAACGGCGCTCTTTGCCGCGCTCTTGCCGCAAGAGATGCAGGCGCCAAGGAACTTTTCGTTCCTCGGGAAAATGAAAACGAGTGCAGCGTGGTAGACGGACTTCGCGTGTTCGGCGCGGCAAACGTTCGAGAGATCGTGGATCATTTCCTTGGTGAAAAACTGCTTTCACCCGTGGATTTTGATAAAGCGTCGGCGGAAAACGACGTATCCTGCGCCGTGGATTTTAAGCATATCAAGGGTCAGGAAGTGGCAAAGAGAGCGCTTGAGATCGCCGCTGCAGGCAATCATAACATTCTGCTCGCAGGCCCTCCCGGCAGCGGAAAAAGTATGCTTTCCAAAGCGCTTCCCGGTATTTTGCCCAAAATGACCTTTGAAGAAATGCTCTCCTGCACCGCCATTCATTCCGTCAGCGGAACCCTTCCTCAAGGGGCGGCGCTTATTCGGGAACGGCCGTTCCGCTCTCCTCATCATACCATGAGCTTTGCCGGACTTGCCGGCGGCGGTTCCACCCCTCAGCCGGGAGAAATTTCTCTGGCTCACAACGGCGTGCTTTTCCTTGACGAACTGCCGGAATTTGAAAAACGAAGCCTGGAAATTCTTCGTCAGCCCTTGGAGGATCGGAAGATCACCATTACCCGCGCTTCGTGGAAAATGACCTTCCCCTCGGATTTTATGCTGGTTTGCGCTATGAACCCTTGCCCCTGCGGATATTTCGGCGATGAGACCCATCGCTGCACCTGCACGAAAACGGCGGTGGAGAGATATCTCGGGAAAATTTCGGGGCCCCTTCTGGACCGCATCGATATGCGGGTGGAGGTACCCGCCCTTTCCTTTGACGAGCTTCGTGACCGCGCCCCTGCGGAAGACAGCGCCACGGTGCGGGAAAGGGTAGATCGCGCCAGAAAGATCGCCAGAGAAAGATACCGCGATCACGGCATCGGCTGCAACGGCGCCTTGACGGGGGCACTGACCAAGGAGCTTTGTATTCTTGAGCCTGAGGCGGAAAGTCTTTTGGGAGAGAGTTTTCGTTCTCTCGGCCTGTCTGCCCGCGGCTATGACAGAATTCTCCGTCTTGCCCGCACCATTGCCGATCTGGGAGAATCGGAGAAGATCCGCGAGGATCACGTTTTGGAGGCGCTGCAGTACCGCTTTGCTTCAAACAAATATTTTTCGTAATAAAAAAAGACCGAGAAATCGGTCTTTTTTTGTTTCTTTTATTACTGAACGCCTGCCTGATCGTCGGTGGAAATATCGATCATGGGAGTGCCGCCGCCGGTAACCTGGGGAAGCTTGCCGTCCCACTTTTCGATCTTTTTGTTTTCAATGACATTTTCCGTCAGAGATTCGCTGATAAGCTTGTTGGCGTCAGCCTCTGCCTGGGCTTTGATGCGAATGGTTTCCGCTTCTGCTTCCGCATTGGTGATGGCGGTCTGCTTTTCGGTTTCCGCTTTCAGAAGCTGCTGCTGAGCGACCTGCTTTTCCTCAATGGCATTGATAAATGCTTCGGAAAAGTCAAAATTGATAATATTGACGTCGGTAACGTAAAGGCCCTCGTCGTTTAATTTAGCATTGAGTCCGGAAATAAGACCGTCGGAAATGATGGCGCGGTTGGTAACGCTTTCCTCGGCGGTGTACTGAGCGGTGATGGCTTTCAGCACTTCATTGACGGCAGGGGTCATCAAAACGCCTTCGTAATCGCGGCCCACGTTTTTAAAGATGCTGAAGCTCTTGGCGGAGTCAACGCGGTAGTTGATGGCGAGGGTGGTGGAAACGGTCTGCAGGTCCTTGGAAAAGGCTTCGGTGGCTACTTCCAATTTGGTAATACGGTTGTCGATCTGTACCACTTCCTGGGCAAAAGGAATTACGAAGTGGATACCCTCGGAGAGAACGCCTTCATTCACCTTGCCGAAGGTGAGAACGACGCCGGTGTGGCCTGCCTGTACGATGGCGAAGCTGTTCAGAAGAATGAACGCTACCACGATCAGCGCAATGACGGTGAGGACGATGGCTGTTTTGCCTTTGGTAATTTTCATAACGATACCTTCTTTCTTTTTTTTGAGTATAGTTTTGTTTTTTGACTTCTTTGTGAATCAGGAAACAACGTTTTTCTTTTCGCCTCGTAAAAAGGCTTCAAAATTGTCAAAGAGAATTCCGATGAGGCGCTTTCTCGTTTCCAGGGGCGCCCAGGCAACATGTGGCGTGAGAATACAGTTCTTCACACCGATGAGAGGGCAATCCGCTCTTTGCGGCTCCGTTTCCAGCACGTCGGCGGCAAAGCCTGCGATCTTGTCGTTTTTCAACGCTTCGGCAACGGATTTTTCATCGACCAGGCCGCCTCGCGCCGTGTTGATGAGCCAGGCGCTTTTTTTCATCATTCCCAAGGTTTCGGCGTTGACGATCTTTGCCGTTTCTTCCGTTAAGGGAGCGTGGAGAGAAAGAAAATCACTCTCGCGGAAGAGTTTTTCCTTGGAAACGAATTCGTAAGGCAGATCCTTTTTTCCTCTTGCGTGATAAATAATGCGCATACCCAAAGCGTCGGCGGCTTTTGCCACGCGGGAGGCGATGCTTCCCATACCGAGAAGGCCTAAGGTCTTTCCTGCCAATTCCTGCATGGGGTAGGGGTAATAGCAGAAGATCTTGGACCTTGTCCAATCGCCGTTTTTCGTGGAACGGTCATAGGCGATGAGATTGGTTGCCGCCTGGAGAAGATAGGCGAGGGTCATTTGCGCCACGGCATCGGAGGAATATCCGGGGATATTGGTAACGGTAATGCCGCGTTCTCTTGCGGCGGCCACGTCCACGTTGTTATAGCCCGTAGCGGTCAGACCGACGTAGGAAAGATTGGGGCAGGCGTCAAAAATTTCGGCGGTGAGTACGACTTTGCTTAAAAATACGGCCTGACTGTCGCTGATACATTCCACCACCTTGTCCTGCGGTACTTTTCCGTAAAAACGAACTTCGCCGTAGGGAGAAAAAAGAGATTGGGAAAAGTCTTCTCCTGCGACGCTTTCCCATTCAAAAACGGTGATTTTCATAGGGACTCCTTTCATAACTTTATTGTATCACAAAGCTTTTTCCCAGACAATGGAAAACGGTATATTTTTTTTAAAAGAAAAGAGATTTTTTTCGGTTATTTATAGAAATCAAAGGAAATAGGGGAAAAGCATTGACATAAAAAAGGCTTGGCATTAAAATGAAAACGAAAGAAAAAACATAAATTTCCGGAGGTAAAACCATGAAATTTACTGCAGTGGGTGACATTCTCTGTCAAAAGAGATTGCCCGGTACTTACGAAGGCTTTGAAACCATTCGCGATTATATTCTGAAAGGTGATGCCCGCTTTTTCAATCTGGAGACCACCGTCAATTACGAGGGTGAGTGCTTTGGTTGTCAGCACAGCGGCGGCACCTATATCCGCTGCAATCCCGAGGTTGCCGAGGATATGCTCAGCTACGGCTTTAACATAGTGAATTTTAACAATAACCATATTATGGACTTTGCTCACGAAGGTATGCTGAAAACCATGGAATACGTTAATGCCATGGATATTGTCAATGCCGGCGTAGGTATGAACCTCCATCAGGCTTCCGCGCCTGCTTACCTTGAAACTCCCAACGGCAGAGTTGCTATCATTTCCGTTTCCACCTCCTTTGCCGCGCCTTGTATGGCAGGCATTCAGTCCCGCCGTATTCCCGGCCGTCCCGGCATCAACGGCATTCGTGTTTCCCGCAAGGTGATGGTGCCGGAGGAAGCCTTCTCCTGGGTGGAGAAGATCGGCCTTGAGAGCCACATTAACGACGCCAAGAACATTACCCGTGCCGAGGGATATTATCCCGCCCTGCCCGAAGGAGTTGCTGAGATCGGCGAAATGGAATTTGTCAAGGGGGATAAGTACGACGTGGTCCTCACCCCCAACGCCAAGGATATGGCAAGAGTAAAGGAATCCATTGAAGAAGCTCTTTTGCAGGCGGATTACGTGATGATCTCCATTCACGCCCATCAGATCGAGGGCAAAGAAAAGGAAACCGTTCCGAGAATGCTGGAAAATGTTTGCAGAAGCTTTATTGATTACGGTGCCGATGCGGTTGTCGGCCACGGACCTCACCTTCTCCGCGCCATTGAAGTGTATAAAAACAAGCCCATTTTCTATTCTCTCGGCGACTTTCTTATTCAGCTGTATTCCGTACCGGTCGCTCCCGAAGATTTTTATGATAAATACGGCCTGACCTCCGATATGTCCGCCATCAAGCTTTTGGAAAAGCGCTCCGCAGGCTTTACCCGCGGTCTGATGGAAGAGGACAGAATGAGAGAGGCTGTGGTTCCTTACTGGGAAACCGATGAGAATAAGAATCTCACAAAGCTTGAGCTTCTTCCCGTCAAGGCGACCAAGGGCGAAAAAGGCCATCACCTGGAGGGTCTGCCTCAGCCTGCGGAAGATTATGCCTTTATGGAAAAACTGGCTACCCTTTCCGCTCCTTACGGCGTAGAGATCAAAATGGAAAACGGCCTCGGCGTTTGTTCTTGGAAAAAAGGCGAATAGCAGAATTATATTTTATAAAGATACGAAAGGCAGGAGAAATCCTGCCTTTTTCTGTTTTTGCAAATTTTGTTATTCAAAAAATCAGCGTTTTTTCCAAAAGCTTTCTCTTGCGATAAAGTCCCTTTTATGGTACAATGAATGCAAAGGAGGGAGATGTATGCCAAAATCCTTTGGTCAGAAGCAAAAGATCTTACTTCTGGCGAAATTTTTATTGGAAGAAAGTGATGACGAGCACCCCGTCAGCGTGGCGGAAATGATCGCTCATTTGAAAAACGGCGGAATCTCAGCGGAAAGAAAAAGCATTTACGCCGATCTGGAGGCGCTGTCTGCCTGCGGAATGGATATTGTGCAGGTGAAAGGGAAAAAGACGGGGTATTTCGTGGGAGAAAGACATTTTCAGCTTCCCGAATTGCGCCTTTTGGTAGACGCCGTGCAGTCCTCCCGCTTCCTTACAAGGAAAAAGAGCGAGGAATTGATCGGGAAATTGGAGGGGCTTGCCAGCCGCCACGAAGGGAAAAAGCTTTCTCATCAGGTTTTCGTTGCAGGGCGCATCAAAACCATGAACGAAAGTATCTATCGGAACGTAGATACCCTTTCTCTTGCCATCGGCGAAAACAAAAAAATTGAGTTTCATTATTTTGAATGGGCGCCTGACGGCAGCCGTCGCTACCGCCGCGGCGGAGAAAAATATATCGCGTCGCCGTTCCACCTGGTTTGGGCAGATGAGAATTATTATCTGATCGCCTTGACCGAGGGCGGTGAAAAAAGGCATTTTCGTGTGGATAAAATGGAGAAGATCACTCTTTCCCCGGAAGAGAGAGAGGGCGAAGAAGCGTTTTTGGATTTTGACCCTGCTCTATACGAGAAAAAGGCCTTCGGTATGTTTGGCGGCAAGGAGGAGCGCGTGACCTTGTTTTGCCGTGAAAATGCCTGCGGCGTGATCTTTGACCGCTTTGGCGGTGAAGTGCCCGTGCGCAAGGCGGAGGGCGGCGTTCTCGTAACGGTACCTGTTTTGGTCAGCCCTCTGTTTTACTCTTTTGTGATGAGCTTTGGAAGATCCATGAGAATCGAATCCCCTCAGTGGGTAAAAGAAGAATTTTTAACGTTGGCACGGGATGCGATCTCGGCGTACGAAGAGGGGAGAGAACAATGAAAAAGCGGATTGTGATCCTGGCTTCTTTGCTTGGTGTTTTGCTTTTGACCGTTGGTGCGTTTGCCGCCTTTGAAGAAGGCAAGATCAGCTTGAATTCGGAGGCATCTTCTCCTGCCCACGGACACAGCTTTACCGTGACGCTGGAATTGAACCGAAACCCCGGTGTGTTTGCTCTGAGAACAATGCTGAATTATGATGAAAAGGTGCTGGAGCTTGTTTCCGTAAGGGATGAAGGGTTGCTGCCTTCATTTTCTCAGGAAAAAAATACGAACGGAAAAACGGTGCTTCACTGGAAAGCGCCTTCGGGCAGCGGGGATCTTACGGCAAGCGGTGTTCTTGCAAGTCTGGTCTTTCGTGTTCGGGACGATGCCCCTTACGGAGAAAGCCGTATTACGGTGGATTTTTCCCAGCGGCTTTTTGATGCCACCAACAAAGGCGGCGCTGCTTTGGCTTTTGATATCAAAGCTTTTGAATTTAATTTGGTTTGCTCTCATTTGACCACGGAAACGGAAACGGTGACAGCTCCTACCTTTTCCGCGGCAGGTGCGGGGACGGTAAAGTGCAAGGCTTGCGGAGAAACTTGGGAAAGCGTTCTGATGCCGCAGATCTTTTCAGAGGATAAGAAGACTTCTGCCGCCGTTCAGCCGGGAGAATTTACCGACGGGGGAGAAAAGAGTTTGCGCACGGAATTTCTTTTCGGAGGCGAGCTTTTTGAGAATGCAAAAAAACAGTTCGGTGACGGTGTGATCCGAGCCTTTCAGCTTCATTTTACTCGGGAGGGTATGACGTATACCCCCGCGGGAGAAACGAAGATCACGCTGGAAACCGAATTTGAACAGCCGAAGAACTTTGGTTTTTACGCCATATCCCGAGAGGGCGCGCACCGTCTGGACGGAGAATGGGAAAACGGAAAGTTGTCCTTTGTCTACCAATCCGCTGCGGAGTATTACGTGCTTGTGGAACGGGAAGAGACCCCTGCGATCTCTATCCCCGAGGACAACTCCGAGGAAGAAGAACCGATCCTTGAAGTTCCGGAAGTTACCCGCTCTCCCCAAGAGATTGAAAGAGAGCGGGAGATCCGATGGATCGTTCTTGGTATTCTGGGCGTTTTGCTGTGCGCTGCAGGGGCGATTTTTGTCTTGCGGCGGGGAAAAAGCTTGTGAAAAGTAATCCCGTTTTGACACATTTTGTCAAAATGATGGAAAAGGGCAAATTTTGTATCTTTTTTTCTGTGTTTTTCAAGGCAAAATTCCTTGACATTCTTCCTATTTAAGTGTAAAATCTATAAGGTTAGACATATCAATTTTCCTTTGTGTTTTCTTTTTGAGGAAGACAGCGGGGAAAAATAACAAAAAGGAGGGCTATCATGGCTCATTTAAGCGAAGCGGCTGTAGCGAAGATCAACGAGATCTGTGATCGCTATGCCGAAGAAAGAACCCCTTTGATGATGATCCTGAGTGACATCCAGAAGGAATATGGCTATATTCCCCTGGAAGTACAGGAGCTGGTTTCTGAGAAGACCGGTGTATCCGTTGCCGAAATCTACGGCGTGGTTACGTTCTATTCTTTCTTCTCTCTCAAGCCCAAGGGAAAATACATCATCGGCGTATGCCTCGGAACGGCTTGCTATGTAAAAGGTGCACAGCAGGTTATTGACAAGTTTTCCGAGATCCTGAAGATCGCTCCCGGTGAAACCACCGAAGACGGTCTGTTCACCATCGACGCACTCCGTTGCATCGGTGCTTGCGGTATTGCTCCCGCAGTATCCATCAACGGCAAGGTTTACCCCAAGGTTGAGGTAAAAGCAATTCCCGGTATCATTGAGGAACTGCGTGCAGAGGGAGGTGCAAACGCATGATTAAAACATTTGAAGAACTGGAAGCAAAACAGGCACAGTGTGCCAAGTGCATGGAAGGCAAGTTCCAGGGCGAAAGCGGTAAGCGCGCTGTCGTACTTTGCGGCGGTACCGGCTGTCTTTCCTCCAACTCTGCCGAGATCCAGGCAAAGCTGAAACAGCTCATTGAAGAAAAGGGCCTTTCCGATAAAGTTACCGTTAACCAGGTTGGTTGCTTCGGTTTCTGCTCTCAGGGTCCTTTCGTTAAAATCTATCCCGAAGACACTCTTTACAGACTCGTCACCATTGACGATGTAGAAGAGATCGTTGAGAAGGATCTGATCGGCGGCGAGGTTATCGAAAGACTTCTTTACGTTGGCCCCACCACGCAGGAAAAGATCGCAAAGCAGGAGGATATCACCTTCTACAAGAAGCAGGTGAGAGTATCCCTCTTCGGATGCGGCTCTATCAACCCCGAAGATATCAACGAAGCGCTTGGCGCTGAGGCATTCAAGGGTCTCGCGCGTGCTCTGAAGATGGATCGTGCCGACGTTATCAAGGAAGTACTGGATTCCGGCCTCCGCGGACGTGGCGGCGGTGGATTCCCCACCGGTAGAAAGTGGCAGTTTGCTTACGATCAGCCCGATGGAGAAAAGTATGTGGTTTGTAACGGTGACGAGGGTGACCCCGGCGCATTTATGGACCGTTCCATCCTCGAGGGTAACCCCCTTGCAGTTATTGAAGGTATGGCGATTGCAGGTTATGCTATTGGCGCACAGAACGGTTACTTCTACGTTCGTGCCGAGTATCCCATCGCTGTAAATCGCTTGAAACTGGCGATCCAGCAGGCAGAAGAGCTGGGTCTTCTCGGCGATAACATTCTCGGAACCGACTTCTGCTTCCGCGCTCACATCCGTCTGGGTGCCGGCGCCTTCGTATGCGGCGAGGAAACCGCACTTCTCAACTCCATTGAGGGTCAGAGAGGTATGCCCCGTCCCCGTCCTCCTTTCCCTGCAGTAAAGGGGCTGTGGGAATGCCCCACCATCGTAAACAATGTAGAAACTCTGGCTTGCGTTCCTTATGTTCTCCGTAACGGCGCAGATTCCATTACCAAGTACGGCACCGAAAGAAGCCGCGGTACCAAGGTATTTGCTCTCGGCGGTAAGATCAACAACGTAGGTCTTGTAGAAATCCCCATGGGTACTACCTTGCGCGAGCTCATATATGATATCGGCGGCGGTATCCCCGGTGGCAAGAAGTTCAAGGCAATCCAGACCGGTGGTCCTTCCGGCGGATGCTTGACCGAAAAAGATCTTGACACCCCCATTGACTTTGACAACCTGGTTGCCAAGGGATCCATGATGGGCTCCGGCGGTGCCATCGTTATGGACGAAGACAACTGTATGGTAGACGTTGCTAAATTCTATATGGAATTTATCTGCGACGAATCCTGCGGTAAGTGTTCTCCCTGCCGTATCGGTACCAAGCGTCTTCTTGAGTATCTGAACAAGATCACCGATGGTAAGGCTACCATGAAGGATCTGGAAGAGCTTGAGGAGCTTGCCAACACCATTAAGACCGGTTCTCTCTGCGCTCTCGGTCAGACTGCAGCGAACCCCGTTCTTTCCACCCTTGCCGCTTTCCGTGATGAGTATATCGCTCACATCGAAAAGAAGGAATGCCCCGCTAAGGTTTGCAAGAACCTGATGAGATACGTGATCGAGCAGGATAAGTGCTTCGGCTGCGGCGTTTGCGCCAGAGCATGTCCTGTGGATGCGATCCAAAAGACCGATTACACCGCTCCCGGTAAGAAGCTTCCTTCCTACCAGATCAACGCTGAAAAGTGCGTGAAGTGCGGTATGTGTATCTCTTCTTGTAAGTTCCAGGCAATCGTAAAGAAATAAGGAGGAAAATCGGAAATGGCTAAAATTAACATTAAAATCGAAGGCATTCCCTATCAGGTTGAAGCGGGAATGACCGTTCTGGAAGCCGCCAGAAGCTGCGGCTATGAAATTCCTTCTCTTTGCGCATTCAACCACGGCGAATGCAACAGAGGTTCCTGCCGTGTTTGTCTGGTAGAGGTAGTTGGCGCCAGAGGCCTTGTTGCTTCCTGCGTATACCCCGTAAACGAGGGAATGGAAATCATTATTTCTTCTCCCAAAGCAACTGCTGCAAGAAGAGCTTCCGTTGAGCTTCTTCTTTCCAACCACTCCATGCAGTGCCAGCAGTGCGATAAGAATGAGAAGTGCGAACTTCTCCACGTGGCAAGACTCACCGGTGCTCGCGAAGGTATGTTCCGCGGCACTCAGACTCCTACCACTTATGATGATGTAACTCCCGCAATCGTTCGCGACACTTCCAAGTGTGTACTTTGCGGCAGATGTGTTGCTCGCTGCGCAAACGCTCACGGCGACGGCGTTCTCACCTTCCAGAACAGAGGTTTCAAGACCATCATCGGACCTGCTCAGAACAGAACCTTTGATAAGTCCCCCTGTATCATGTGCGGCCAGTGTATCAACGTATGTCCCACCGGCGCTCTCATGGAAAAGAACGATATTGCTAAGGTTGACGCTGCGATGGCTCAGGGCAAGTACGTGGTCGTTCAGACCGCTCCTGCAGTCAGAGCTGCTCTCGGCGAAGAATTCGGCATGAAGATCGGCACTCCCGTTACCGGTAAGATGGTTGCCGCTCTGAGAAGACTCGGTTTCAAGAAGGTATTTGATACCAACTTTGCAGCTGACCTTACCATTATGGAAGAAGCTACCGAGCTCCTTGGAAGAATCAAGAACGGCGGTAAGCTTCCCATGATCACTTCCTGCTCTCCCGGATGGGTCAACTACGCTGAGCTTCGCTTCGGCGATCTCCTCGGCCACCTGTCCTCCTGCAAATCTCCTCATGAAATGATGGGCGCTGTTCTGAAGCACTTCTGGGCTGAGAAGGCAGGCATCAAGGCAGAAGATCTGTTCGTTGTTTCCGTAATGCCCTGCTCTTCCAAGAAGAACGAAGCAGAGCGCGAACAGCTCAAGACCCGCGGTCTTAAGGACGTAGATGCAGTTCTCACCACCAGAGAGCTTGGCAAACTCATTAAGAGAAGCGGTATCAACTTCAATAAACTTCCCGATGAAGAATTTGATATGGACCTGATCGGTGAATACACCGGTGCAGGCGTTATCTTCGGTGTTACCGGCGGCGTTATGGAAGCTGCAGTTCGTACTGCTCACTTCGTTCTCACCGGCAAGGAAATCGAAGGTGTGAAGTTTGAGGCTGCCCGTGGCTTTGACGGTATCAAGGAAGCAAGCCTTGATCTGAACGGTCAGACCATCAACATTGCAGTAGCTCACGGTATGAAGAACGCTAAGGTTCTCCTTGACGATATCCGTGCAGGCAAGAGCAAGTATCACTTCATTGAGATCATGGGTTGTCCCGGCGGTTGTATCAACGGCGGCGGCCAGCCTTATGTCAGAGAGTGCTTCCTCCCCAACGAGGACCTTGACATTATGGACACCTACAAGGCTAAGCGTGCTGCAGCCCTCTACTCTGAGGATGAAAGACAGACTCTTCGTCAGTCTCACAACAACCCCCAGATCAAGGCTCTGTACGATCAGTTCCTTGGCGAGCCCAACTCTCACCTGGCACACGAACTGCTTCATACCGAGTATGCAGCAAGAGAGTGTTTCCCTGAGATCTAAAGAAACAAAAAGAGCTTCGCTTTCGCGAAGCTCTTTTTTATTACCACAAAAATGAAATTTTTTTGAAAAAAATGTCAATAATGTTTGAAATTTGAAAAAGTATATGGTACAATGGATGCAATGAGGCCAATGCCTTATAATAAGCAAAAAAAGAGGGATATTATTATGGATAAGAAGCTTGTCTATGACATCCACGACAAACCAAAATTCGGCAGCATGCTGATCTTCGCATTCCAGCAGGTGCTTGCCATTCTTGCAGCCACCATTTTGGTTCCTGCCATCATCGGCAACGGAATGAGCCAGTCCGCCGCATTGTTCGGCGCAGGCGTGGGCACTTTGGTTTACCAGCTTTTCACTAAGTTCCGCAGTCCCGTGTTCCTCGGTTCATCCTTTGCATTTATCGGTTCTATGTTCGCAGCTTTCGGCGGCGCTGCTACGGCTTCCGCAGGCTATGCAGGTATTATTATCGGCGCGATTTTCGCAGGTCTTGTATACGTTGTGATCGCAATGATCATTAAGTTCGTAGGTGTTGGCTGGATCAATAAGCTGATGCCCACCGTTGTTATCGGCCCGACGGTAGCGCTCATCGGTCTTTCTCTTGCTGTAAATGCAGTGAACGATCTTACGACCGGTAAAGTTATGGTAGAAGTGGAAGGCGTAATGGTTTCCGCGTGCAGCCCCTACGTTGCTTTGATCTGCGGCCTTGCAACCTTGTATTCCATTTTTGCTTTCTCCGTATACGGCAAAAAGATGGCAAAGCTCATTCCCTTCATTCTTGGTATTCTCGTAGGCTATGTGATAGCCACCATTTTCACCGTCATCGGCATTGCAACGGATAATACCGCGCTTCAGGTGATCAATTTTGCAGCGTTCAAGGAAATGCAGATCTTTGCCGTTCCCGCGTTCTCCTTTGTGGAAGCCATCAAGGGCACCGGCGACGTAGACGGAGCTTACCTTGCTACCGTAGCTGTAGCGTATATCCCCGTTGCATTTGTTGTATTTGCTGAGCATATCGCTGACCACAAGAACCTTTCCTCCATCATTGATAAGGATCTTCTTGAGGATCCCGGTCTTCACCGCACTCTCCTTGGCGACGGTGTCGGTTCTATGGCAGGCGCCTTCTTCGGCGGTTGTCCCAATACCACCTACGGCGAAAGCGTAGGCTGTGTTGCCATTACCAAAAACGCATCGGTTGTAACCATTACCACCGCCGCAATTATGTGTATGGTCATCTCCTTCTTCGGCCCCTTCGTTACCTTCCTTGCCTCCATTCCCAACTGTGTTATGGGCGGCGTTTGTGTAGCGCTTTACGGATTTATCGCCGTTTCCGGTCTGAAGATGATTCAGCAGGTAGATTTGGGTGACAGTTCCAACCTCTTTGTTGTTTCTTCCATTCTGATCCCCGGTATCGGCGGACTGAGCGTTTCCTTCGGCAAGGTAACTCTTACCACCATCGCTTGTGCTTTGATTCTCGGCATTATCACCAACATTGTACTTCACAGAAAGAAATAAACGAGGCCAAAAAATGAAACAGTACCCCAACGTAACGATTTTTGATCACCCCCTCATCCGCCACAAGATCGCCATTCTCAGAAATGAAAAGACCAGTATGAAGGAGTTTCGCGAGCTGGTGGAGGAGATCACCACGCTGATGACCTATGAGTGTCTCCGTGAGGGGATCCCTACCGTAGAATGTCAGGTAAAAACTCCTTTGGAAACCTGCACCCAACACATGGTGAAAGATAACGCCATTGTGATCGTTCCGATCCTGCGTGCAGGACTTGGTATGGTCAACGGTATTCACGTGCTCTTCCCCTCGGCGAGAGTGGGTCATATCGGCCTTTACCGCGACGAGGAAACCATGGAGCCCTGCGAGTATTATTGCAAGCTTCCCGACGGTATTGAAGAAAAGGTAGTGCTTGTGGTCGATCCTATGCTTGCTACCGGCGGCAGTGCGTGCGACGCCATTCAGAAGCTGAAGGAACGCGGTTGCAAGCAGATCAAGTTTATGGCGATCATCGGCGCTCCTGAGGGCGTCAGCCGCGTGGCGGAAACTCACCCCGACGTTCACATCTATGTTTCTACCCTGGATCGAGGTCTTAATGAAAACTGCTATATTCTCCCCGGTCTCGGCGATGCCGGCGACCGCCTTTTCGGCACGAAATAAGTAATATAAGAAAAGACTCCTACTCGGTAGGAGTCTTTTTTTCTGTACTTATTTTTCCTCGTCAGGCTTACGGCAATAATAAACGGTGTGGATTCCATTGCCGCGATCGTTTTCCAGAAATTCGATCTGACGAAAGCCAAGACGGCCAAGCACCTTGAGGTGACCGTAGTTTTCGTGCCAGGTGCGGGTGTAAATGGGCTTTTTGGGATAGGCCTTGATCATTTCCTTGTAAAAGCTTGTCATTAGTCCCTGTCCCCGAAAATCGGGATGAACGACGGAGGTGGAGGCGTAAAGGTTCTCCTTTTCGTCGATATGCGCCCCCTTGTGGTTGATTCTGAAGGACATAAAGCCGCAAAGCCGATCTTCCTTGAGAGCGAGAACAAAGGATTGCTCTTTCATTTCCTCAAAATAAAGCTCGATTCCGTTTCCTTGGGCAGAATGAAGCCCCTGCTGTGTGGTGGAGGAACGGGAAGAAAGGGGAGGGATAAATTCCTTATCCCCCAGGATCAAAAGCTCGTGAAGCTGAGAAAGAAGCTTTTTGTCACAAAGCTTTTCGCAAAGAAGCATTTCCATAAAGATTTATTCGTACATTGCTTCGGAAATGATGTGGATCACCTTATCGTAGCATCCGCCGCAGCCGGTGGAGCAATGAGTGGTATTCTTTACTGCTTCAAAGACATCGAGAAGTGCGTCCATCTTCTTGCTGTCGTGAATGGCATCGAGAATATCAAAATAGGAAACGTTGTTGCAGATACAAACGGGGTAATTCTCCTTGGATTTGGTATTGACGGGGGCAAGAGGACAAACCTTTTTCTCTTTCACTTCGGTTTTCCAAAGACCGTGAAGATTACAGTACGCATATACTGCCAAGGGCTTTTCTCCTGCAAGAATGAAGGTGGCGTAAGGATCGCGACCTACGTCCAGACATTTTCTGTGTCCGCCTTTGTCGGTTTCAAGATATACCCAAAGGATGCTGTGCGCCTCTTCCATGGGGTGAAGAGTTTCGCCAACGGTAACGAGTACCGTGTTGTCAATAACCTCTACGACGGGCAGGTGCTTTTCTACAGAAGCTTCGGCAGTGTTTGGCTCCATAGGCTCCATTTTCTGACCGCAGCACATCATGGGAACGCCTGCGTTGTGAACAAGGCCTGCGATATTACCGCAGTGTTTGCAGATATAAAACTTATTTTTGCTCATATTTTTTCTCCTTAATTTGTTGATATTACCACTGCGCTACTGTGGGAGCAGCAAGTTTCCGAGAAAGTTTTTTTATCGTGGGATAATAGAAGAAAAGCAAGGTAACAATGGAAAGGATCCAGCCTACAGGCCATACGAGATAGAGGTAAGTGAGGTTTTGCTCGGGCATAAAGGGGAAAACACAGTATACCCAGAAAAAGCGGAAGAAGCACATATAGACCATGGTAGAGATCGTTGCAAGCATACTCCTTCCCATACCGCGGAGGGATGCGCCCATGGTTTCATTGAGGCCGCAGATCCAGTAGGTGGTGGAAATGACGATCATTTTCTGACGGGAAAATTCAATAGCAGCGGGATCTGCCGTCATAATGGAAGAAAGCTCTCTGGAGAAGAAGGCAGATAAAAAGCCAAAGACCGTACCCATTGCCGTGGTAATGAGGATGCCGCGGGAAATGGCTTGACGCGCCCTTTTAAGATTGCCTGCACCTACGTTCTGGCTGACGTATGCAACCACGGCGTAGGAGGGCGCCATAACGATCTGATACAGAATTCCGTCAAAGTTATTGGCGACGGAAAGGCCTGTGGTGGCGGCAGCGCCGAAGGTATTTACGGTGGTATTGATTACCACGTTGGCAATGGAATAAAGGGACTGCTGAAGTCCTGCGGGAACGCCGATGGCAAGGATCTCACGAAGCTCGTGGGAATAGATCTTCAGGTGTTTGGGGAAAAGCTGCACCGCACCGCCGCTTTTCAAAAGCGCGCGCACTCCGAGAAAGGCGGAAAGCGCCCAGGAAATCATGGTAGCGAGGGCAACGCCTGTTACCCCCCACCGGAAGAAACGAACGAAAATAAAAGTGAAAACCACCTTTAAAACACCGCCTACGGTGAGAAAGATCATCGGTCGGCGGGAATCGCCTGTAGAACGAAGAATGCCGGCGGCGAAGTTGTAGACCATAAGAATGGGAATGCCCACAAAATACAGACGGAAATAAAGCACCGCACCGTCCATCAGACTTTCGGGGCACTTCATCCAGCGGAGGAAGAGGCGAGCAAAAACGATTCCGATCACCGCTAAAATAAGACCGCCGATGACGGAAAAGAGCATTGCCGTACCGACGCTACGCTCCACCGCTTCTTTGTCACCTTTTCCGATGTATTTGGCGATGACGATGTTGGCGCCTGTAGCAATACCGATGAGAAGCCCCGTAACAAGACCGATGAGTGTGCCGCAAGCTCCTACGGAGCCTACTGCTGTTCCCACGTCATAGTTTTTCAGAATGGTCATATCAATGATATTAAAAAGATTCTGTATGACGTTCATTACCATAATAGGTAAGGAAATGGTCAAAAGGCCTTTGACGATGGGGCCGGACAGCATATTGACTTCGCGTTTTGCCATGATAAAATCTCCCGAAGCGTTGCTTCATATTTTGCTTGATGGCTTGTTGCCTTGATTTTACCCTTATTTGCAGGGGGTGTCAATGGGTTTTCCAATTTTTCCGAAAAAAAAGCCTTTCCTTTTGGAAAGGCTTTTTTATGCCAGAGAGAGGGTATAAGTAAAGGTGTTGGGACTCTTAAATTTCACCGTGTGGGCGTCGTAGTCAATGGTGGGCGCGTAGCCTTGCTTTTCGTAAAGCTGTGTAAATCTGCCGTCGGTGAAGGGTCGAAAATCCTGGGTATTGGTCAGATTGGAAAAGCGCCAGCCTTCTTTGGGATAGCCTGCCACAAGGCGCTCGGTGACGTTGCCGCCGAAACGGAAAATGGGGTTTGTCATCCCCGGCCACCGGGCATCTGCCGTAGGATCGGCAAAATACCATTTATCGGAAAGCTTCATCGCCGTCCAGGCGTGGGCATCCCGTGTGCCGTCGGCAAAGACGGTGTAGGAATCCAATCCCATTTGGGAGAGAAGAAAGCTGTAGCCGATGGCAAAGCCGGAGCAAACGCCCTTGCCTTCCATCAAGGCGCGGTAGCCCTCGTTGTAGCGAGGATTGTCCTCGTAATAGAGATAGTCCCAGCTCAAGGGAATCTCTGCCAAGGCTTCATCGTAATCCAGACTTTCGCAATAGCGGATATACGCCGTCAGCGCTTTTTCTGCATCGGTTTCGCCGATGGGCGCGGCAAGGAAGGATTGGATCCTTTTTTCAAATGTTTCAATGAGCCTGAAATGCTCAGCGCGAGTGGTGGTGTAGGTGATATTGGCATATTCTAAAGTAGAGGCAAAATCCACCGTGATCTTGGTATCGGCAAAAAAGAGAGGAAAGTGAAAGCGCAGCATATTCAGTACGCCGAAGGGGCTTTCGTTTTCGGCAATGGGAACGCGGGTCTCATAATTCAAATAGGCGTTTACCATTTTTTTATAAAGATTTTCATTTCCCGTAATGCCACCTGCAGGGGTGTTGTACAGATCCCCGGCACCCTCGGGAAGTCGGGTATAATTGAGGGTGGGAGTGTAGCTGTAGGACTCCTCTTTTTTCGTTGTGGTAACGGGAACTTTTGTAGTGGTTGTAGGCTTTTTGGTGGTGGTTGCGGGGGCTGTAGTTGTCGTCGGCTTTTTGGTGGTGGTTGTTGGCGCCGTTGTGGTTGTAGAGGGAGTTGTAGTAGTGGTAATGCTTTCCGAGGTTTCGGGAAGCGTTTCCTTTTCCTCCGTTTGAAAAAGCGTTTCTTTTTCTTCCGTAACCGTATTGCCAATGGTTTCGGGCGCTTCCTTGCCGCAAGAGATGGCGGCGAAAAGAAGAAAGATCAATATAAGAAGAGGGATCAGTCGTTTCATTGGTACCTCAAAAAATGGAGATAAAAAGTCTGTGGAAACACAGACTTTTTTTATACGTTGAAGCGGAAGAGGACCACGTCGCCGTCCTGAACGACGTATTCCTTGCCTTCGGAACGGAGAAGGCCCTTTTCACGGACGGCTGCCATAGAGCCGCAGGAAATGAGATCATCGTAAGATACTACTTCGGCACGGATAAAGCCACGCTCAAAATCCGAGTGGATCTTGCCTGCAGCTTGAGGCGCCAGCGTGCCGCGGGTGATGGTCCAGGCTCTTACCTCGGGTTTGCCTGCGGTAAGATAGCTGATGAGGCCGAGAAGGGAGTAGCTTGCGGTAACAAGATTATCAAGACCTGCGTGGGTAATGCCCAGATCCTCCAGGAAGAACGCTCTGTCTTCGGGGGGGAGCTCTGCCAGTTCCGATTCAATCTTTGCGCAAATGGGAATGATCTCATTGCCGCTTTCCTTGGCGTATTCACGCAGGGCGGCAAAGTGAGGATTCTGTTCCCCGAGACTGTCCCCTGCCTTAATATCCTCCTCGGATACGTTGGCGGCAAAGATCTGAGGTTTCATAGAAAGAAGGGGCATCTCCGTGAGGAGAACTTCTTCCGTTTCACTAAATTCAAGGCCGCGGGGGCATTTGCCCTCGTTCAGCCTATTAAGAAGCTTTTCCACAAGGTCAATTTCCGTTTGCGCGCTCTTATCGCCCTTGAGGCGCTTTTTCGCGCGGTCCAGTCGGCGGTCGAGGATCTCGATATCGGAAAGAATCAGTTCCATATTGATGATATCCGCATCTCTGACGGGGTCAATATCTTTGTCCACGTGAACGATATCTGCATCTTCAAAGCAGCGTACCACGTGAATGACCGCATCTACCTCTCGGATATGAGAAAGGAATTTATTGCCAAGGCCTTCCCCCTGGCTTGCGCCCTTGACAAGACCTGCAATATCTACAAATTCAATGACGGCAGGAGTGATCTTATCCGGATCGTACATTTCCGCAAGCTTATCCAGCCGCTTGTCGGGAACGGGAACCACGCCAACGTTTGGCTCAATGGTACAGAAAGGGTAGTTGGCAGCCTGCGCGCCGCCGCCTGTCATTGCGTTGAAAAGGGTGCTTTTTCCCACGTTGGGAAGCCCCACGATACCTAATTTCATTTTTTTATCTCCTTATTTGTTGCGAGGACATTGTATCACAAAAAAGAAGGAATGGCAAGGGTGTTTCTGTTCTAAAATGCAGATTATCTACATATTAATATAAGTATTTATAAAATTCTATTGCTTTTCGACAAAATACGTGTTAAGATGTGAACGACAAAGGTAAGACAGCTTTTGCTGTTATGATTTTTTTGTTAAATAATGCAATATAAGGAGAATCTATTATGATTGAACAGTTTTTTGCGTGGTATGACGGATTGACTGACGGACTTTGGGGATCTCTCTTGCTGTTTGCTGTAGGAGTTGTCTTGCTCATTAAGGGCGGCGACTGGTTTGTAGACAGCGCAGTGGGAATCGCAAAGCGTTTCCGCGTACCCGAAATTATTATCGGTGCTACGGTGGTATCCATCGGCACCACCCTTCCCGAAGTTATGGTTTCCGTCACCGCTGCTTTGAATAACAATGGCGCTATTGCTTACGGCAACGCCATTGGCTCCATCATCTGCAATACCTCGCTGATTGCTGCGCTGACCATTGCAATTCGACCTGCACCGGTCAACAAAAAGGCGATCGTTACCCCTGTTCTGTTCTTCTTTGTTTCTGCCGCCATTTATATGGTTGCGGCATACGTTTTCGGCCGTTTTGACAGATGGCTTGGAATTGTAATGCTTCTGGTATTTGCCGTATATATGGCAATGACCATTTACAAAGGATTCAAGAATCCCGAGGAAGCGCATGCCGAAGAGGAAGAAGAGGAAAAGAAAAGCTCTCTTCTGAAGGACGTGATCGTACTGATCGCCAGTGCTGCGCTGATTGCAGTAGGTGCAGATATGCTGGAAGGCTCTTCTGTTTCTCTGGCAACCATGGCGGGTATTCCCACTGAGGTTGTAGGTGTTACCGTCGTTGCGCTTTGTACCTCCTTGCCCGAATTGGTAACCGCTGTTACGGCTCTTTTGAAGGGGCACGGCGCGCTGTCTCTCGGTAATATTATCGGTGCGAATATTTTCAATCTGGTATTGGTTTCCGGAGCGGCAGTTACCCTTTCTCCCTTTGTAGTTCCCGAGGGAAGCAAGCTGTTTGGCTTCAATGCTTCTCAGCTGATAGAAATTCCTTTGATGGTAGCCGTTATGGCGCTGATGACTCTCCCCGCCATTTTCAAAGGAAAGCTCCGCCGTTGGCAGGGTGTTACCCTTCTCGGCATTTATGCAGCTTTCGTAGTTCTCCAGGTTTTGATTGCGCTGGGAATCTTTTAATTCATAAAAATCAAAATAAAAAAAGCGTGCAATGCACGCTTTTTTATTTTTTTACGGTAAATTTTGCTTGGATGGCGCTTGTAGGGCATGCATCCCGACATTTTCCGCAGCGGATACAGTCCATGCTGTTTGGCTTTTTCCATACGGGGATATTTATTTCGCAGGCCTTTTGACATCTTCCGCAGGAAATACACTTGCTTTCATCTATTTTGTAGCGGTACAGGGCGAAGCGGTTGAACAGACCGTAAATGGCGCCCAAGGGGCAAAGGTAGCGGCAGAAAGGACGGTAGAGGATCGCGGAAAGAAGTAGGACGGCGCCGAGAATCACAAGCTTCCACGTGTAGAGAAAGCCTACGGCTTTTCTCAGTCCTTGATTCATAAGAACCAAGGGAATTCCCGCTTCCAGCGTTCCTGCGGGACAGACGTATTTACAGTACCAGGGATCACCGATTCCTACGGCATCGGCCACTACCATCGGCAGCAGGAACACAAAAACGCCAAGCAAAACAAAGCGGAGAAAGCGAAGATATTTTTCGCCGGGCAATCGGCGCAGCTTCTTAATAAAGGGAATTTTAAAGAAAAGATCCTGAATAAGTCCGAAGGGACAAAGAAAGCCGCAGATCAGTCTGCCGAAAAGAGATCCGAATACGGTTAGAAATCCGAAAACATAAAGGGAAATATGAAAAGAACTGCTTCCCAACACCGCTTGCAAGGCGCCGATGGGGCAGGCGGTGATGGCACCGGGACAGGAATAACAATTCAGCCCGGGGGCGCAGAGGACCTTCAGTGGTCCCGTGTAGATCTTTCCCTTGAGAAAGCCTTGCAGATAGCCATTGTTCAGTGCGGCAAAAGCGCATTGAATCAAAAGTCTCAGCTTTCCGCGGGGAAGTTTTCTTTTTTTATCCAATTCCGATACACTCCAGACAGATTCTTACCGCTTTTTCCCAAACGCCTTGACATTCTCCTCGAATGGCGCCGAGAAGAATGAGAAGGATGCCGAGCAAAAGGAAAACCAGGGAAAGAAGATTTCTTTTTTTCATTCTGTTTTCTCCAGATAGGATTCTATGATGCTTCTCCATTCTTTTTCGCTTCTTGCGCCCATATAGCTTTCGCCGATGATATAGCCCTCGCTGTCAACGAACAGGGTTTCGGGGACGGACATTACGCCGTCAAGATACGCCGCGTTCAAGGAGCTTGACGGAACAAGGTGAAGATAATCGGCTCCCGTTTCTCCGATGATATCCAGTGCCAAAGCTTTTTTATCGGGGAGAATATTGCCGTTTCCATCGCATAGATCCAGAACGATGCCGATGATCTGCATATCACTTCCGAATTCCTCGGAAAGCTTTCCGAGAGCAGGCATTTCACGGATACAAGGACCGCAGAAGGTTGCCCAGATATTGATCATCGTCAGCTTTTTTTCTTTCAAAATGCTTTCGGTAACGATGTTGCCGTCAAGATCGTTGGCGGCAAAATCGTGGAAAACAGCCTCTTTTTTTTGCTGAGAATGGGCGCCCGGCTCCCTCTGGCAGCTCATCAGGCAAATCAAGGAGAGGAGAATGGTTAGAATTGATAAAAGTTTCTTTTTCATGATCCTTTTTGATAGACGATGACGATGGTATCGTCGGTTTTTTTCGTAATGGCAAGGGAAAGAGTGCCGTTGGATGCTTTGATGCCGATTTTTGCCCCGGAGCCTACAGCGGCTTCGGGAGAGAGGGTGAGAAGCCCGTTTTCCAAATTTGCAAAGCCTTTGGTGGAATCCTCGCTCAACTGCATTTGCCCTTTGATATTCAAAAGGAGTGATGTGACGGAGGAAGAAAGGGTAAGACTGCTTCCGCTGAGGGAAACGCCGCCTGCTTCTTTGCTTTGCTTTGTGGTAATGGAAAAGGAGAGGGGTGTGTCACCCAAAAGCTCTTTGGTAAGGGCGGAAAGATTGCTGCTTGGCTTTTTCTCCATGGTGGAGGGGCGCAAGGTGATGGCGATGATTTTTCCGTCTTGCACCGTGAAGCTGCAATTATAACTGAGACTTGAGATGATCTTGCCCATATCGTTTTCGGGAAGGGGGAAGGTCTTTAATTCCTGAGAGCCAAAGCTCCAGGCGGTCAGCCCGGATTTATTATACAATACTCTGCCTGCTTCCGTCAATTGCTGCTCTGAGGGGACCACGCGGTAGGTGCCGTCGTTGAGGAAGACGTTTTCCACAGGGCCGTCAGGCTCTTTTTCCGTGTCGGGAGTAGCTTCGGGCGGGGTAGCGCCGTCAAGATAAAAGTTTTCCAAAGGCTCATAGCCCAAAGGAAGAAGCAGATCATTCCAGTTTTCAGGAAGCTGAATTTTTACGGTGACGTAGCCGCCGCCGGGCATTACCTGGAATTTGTTTCTGTCCCGATCGCCTGTTACGAGAAGAGGTGTCTGGCCTTTCAGCATGGTGGCAATGGTTTCCATGGTTTTGTCATCCGTCACACCCTGCAGCCATGCGGGGGTGGCGGTGACCTTCGCTAATTCCGCAGGATCTCTTAGGAGCTTATCGTAATATTCCTCAAAGCTGTATTTATCCGATTGCTGAGAGCCTGTATTTGCCCAGTAATTGGCATAAGCGCGCATAGAAAGAGGACGTCTTGCAGTAGCAATGAGAGCATCCTCCAAGGCATTTTTGCTTGGGTATGTTTTTGCAAGATCCTCCGCAACCGAAGCGGTAATGAAAACGCTGCGATATACCTGAGGATTGGTGTTGCCCAGCCCGTTCTGCTGTTTTTCCGTAATGTCCCAGGCAAGAAGCGTCATAATTTTTTCGCCGTCATCGGTGGCGGGGGTTACGTTGTTGCCCCATTGAAGGGCCGAGGAAGCGGTAATGGTGTTGTCGTTGAGAGGATAGCCTTGGGTCACGTGATAAGGATCCCAGCCCACGGCAAGACAAGCCTCTTCGTCTTCCGCAAAGGTCCAAGGGGTCAGATAACCGAAGGTGCCCATGCGGTTTTCCTTGATATAATAGCCGCCGATGTTCAGCATGGCAAGGTCAATGAATCTGCCGAGAGCC
>JAZSDQ010000021.1:0-18968 GCA_045531235.1 Eubacteriales bacterium | reverse complement strand
GCGGTAGGACTTTCCACGGGACGGAGCTTGGGATGGGCTTCGGTAAAGAAGTCGTTGGTGTCCATGGATGCGGTGAGCATAGTTGCCAGAGGTCTTGCAGATTTATCCGGCTCAATGGCAGCGGCAAGGACAACCAGATCGGCATCAATGACCATCTGCTTGTTTTCCAGCAAGTCAGATGCACGGACCATGAGTTTTCCGTTCTCGGGAGAAACCTTACCTACCATACCCTTGATGTAGTGAACGCCGTATTCTTCCACGGCTCTGCGGTAAAACTCGTCAAAGTTCTTACCGGGGGTACGAACGTCAATATAGAAAACGTAAACTTCCGTGTCGGGGTATTTTTCTCTGGTGAGCATTGCGTGCTTTGCGGTATACATACAGCAGATCTTGGAGCAATATGTTTTTCCGCAACCGCCGCCGTCTTCACGGCTTCCCACACACTGCACAAAAACGATCTTGTGTGGGTGCTCTCCGTCGGAGGGACGGAGGAGAACGCCGCCGGTGGGACCTGCAGCGTTGGTGATACGCTCGAATTCCAAAGAAGTGATTACGTCGGGAGACTGAGAGTAAGCGAATTCATCGTATTTGGTAAGCTCGATGGGATTAAAGCCCGTTGCAACGACGATAGCGCCGTACTGCTCCTCTACGATGGTATCCTTTTGCTTATAGTCAATGGCGCCTGCGGTGCAGACCTTGGAGCATACGCCGCATTTGCCCGTTTTCAGCATGGTACAGTAGTCGGGATCAATGGTGGCAACCTTGGGAACTGCCTGAGCAAAGGGAATGTAAATGGCTCTTCTCTGATCCAGGCCGAGGTTGAATTCATTGGGAACTTTCTTCTGGGGACATTTTTCGGTGCAAAGGCCGCAGCCCGTGCACTTGGTTTCGTCTACGAATCTTGCCTTGCGGCGAATGGAAACGTTAAAGTTTCCTACGAATCCCTTGACGGCATCTACTTCGCTAAAGGAGAAGATGCGGATCTTTTCATTCTGAGCTACGTCTACCATCTTAGGGGTGAGAATACAAGCGGCACAGTCCAGGGTGGGGAAGGTCTTGTCGATCTGGCTCATTTTACCGCCGATGGTAGGCTTCTTTTCTACAATATCCACTTCAAAGCCTGCATCTGCAATGTCAAGGGCAGTCTGAATGCCTGCAATGCCGCCGCCGATAACCAGCGCGCGCTTTACTACAGGGCTTTCCCCTGCGGTAAGAGGAGTATTCAGATGAACCTTGGCAATGGCGGCGCGGCCGAGTATGATTGCCTTTTCCGTAGCGCTTGCCATATCCTTGTGGATCCAGGAGCACTGCTCGCGGATATTGGCGATCTCCACCATAAAGGAGTTGATGCCTGCAGCGGCAGCTGCCTTGCGGAAGGTGTTTTCATGCATACGGGGGGAGCAGGAACAGACCACGGCACCGGTGAGCTTATAATCACGGATGGCATTTTTGATCTTGTTCTGTCCTTCCTCCGAGCACATGTATTGATAATCTTCGAAATAAACCACGCCGGGCTCTTTTCCGAGAGCTTCGGCAACGGCTTTTACATCAACGGTTGCTGCGATATTGCTACCGCACCAGCAAACGAAAACGCCGATTCTTTGCATAGTATCCTCCTATTTTGCGTATTTTCTCATTGCCGTTACCAGCGCCTGCTGAGGCATATCCTCATCCAGCATAGAGGGGAGCTGTTCGGGCTTGAGATGATTCTGTCCCTGCTGACGGATCACCGTAAGACGGACAGCTTCAATGAGCTTTGCAGGCTCTACCTGTCTGGGGCAGCGTTCAACACAGGCAAAGCAGGTCAGGCACTGATACAGACTGGAGGAAGAAGCCATCAAAGGCTCGATGTTTCCGCTTTCCACCATAGAAACAAACTGGTGGGGATGATATTCCATTTCGTTATAGGAGGGGCAGGTTCCGCTGCACTTGCCGCACTTCATGCATTTGCGAGGATTTACGCCGCTGATGCGAAGAACGGTTTCTTTGAGATTCTTCTGTTCCATATTGCCTCCTTATTCCAGACCCAAAGCTTCAAAAAGAAGCTCGGTGAAATATAAAACGGGAAGGTCATTTCCGCTTTTTTGCAAATTGTAAAGGCAGAGAGGGCAAGCGGTGATGACACATTCAGCCCCTGCATTCTTTGCACTTTCAAGAACGGCAGAGCTTTTTCTCTGCGCGCTTTCCCGATCTTCCAGAACAACGTAAGCGCCGCAGCACTCGTTGCGATAAGGATAGACTACGGGCTCTGCGCCGAGGGCGCGGATAAAATCCTCAATGATGGTGGGGTTTTCGGGATCGTCAAATGCCATCACCTTGCCGGGACGGAGAAGAAGGCAGCCGTAATAAGCGCCGATCTTTCTTCCGCTGAGGGGATTGGTTACCGCTTCACGGATCTTATCAAAGCCTACCTTATCTCTGAGCATTTCAAGGAAGTGAAGCACTTCGCCTTCGCCTTCGTAAGCTTTTTCGTTTCCGAGGTAGCGATTCACGCGATCACGCATGACCTCGTCATTTTTCATATCGTAATTTGCACGCTTTAAAACGTTGTGACAAGCGGAGCATACCGTTACTACAGCCTCGCCTCTTTCCGTAGCGTTCATCACGGCGCGCACGGCGGAAAGCTTGGTTGCGTATTCATCCTTTGCCACGGGATAGCAACCGCCGCAGCACTGCCAGTCGTCAATTTCGCGGAGCGTGATGCCCAGCTTTTCGGCGGCAAGTCTTGCTTTGCGGTCCAGTTCCTTGGCACGCGTTTTCAGTGTGCATCCGGGATAATAACTAAAAACCATTTTGTTGTCCTTTCCCAATGAAATATTGCCCGGTTATTTCGTATAAAATGCTTCGCCCAAAAGACGTTTTTTGAGGCGGAATTCGTCAGAATCTGCCATTGACGGAATACTAACCTTCGGCATTTTAACAAAACACCTATCAGTATATAATTCTAGCAAAACAGCACTGTTTTTTCAAGGAAGAAATTTGAAAAAAACAGCGCTATCCAATGCAAATTTAATATATCGACATTTGCTTTTTGATATAACATATAAATATAATGTAAGGTATTGATGAAATTTTTGAACTTTTTTGAAACAACTGCCTTTTTTTGCAAATCGTTCTATTTATCCTGCCGATAATCGGACAAGAAATCTCCCAGATCTTCCATTGCTTTTTTCAGCACTTCGGCTTCCGGAAGCAAGACCAGACGAAAGCGGTCGGGAGAAAAATAGGAAAAGCCTGATCCGGGGACGATGAGAATATTTTTTGCTTCCAGAAGATCCGTGGCAAAGCGCTGATCGTTTGTGATGTGAAAGCGACGGTCAAGCTTTGGGAAAAGATAAAACGCAGCATTGTTTTTTACGTAGGAAAGACCGGGGATGGTATCCAGAACGGATAAAGCGGCGTCTCTTCGGGGAAGGATCTGATGGCGGATCATATCTTCCGTAAACGCCTTGTCTTTCATCGCGGCAACAATGGCAAGCTGGGCTGCCGTATTGGGACAGAGCCGCATGGCAAAAAGGCGATCCAGACCGTCACGCAGCAAGGCTCTCTTTTTCTCCGGACCGGAGAGAACCATCCACGCACCGCGAAGACCGCAGACCACGTGGCTTTTGCTGATGCCGTTTAAGGTGATGCAGAGCAGATCTTCTGCAAGGGTTGCAGTGGAAATATGTTCTTTTCCGTCCAGCGTTAATCGGTCGTAGATCTCATCGGAGCAGAGGATCAAATCGTGCTTGCGGGCAAGAGATACGATCTTTTCAAGAATTTCCTTGGAATAAACGGCTCCCGTGGGATTGTTGGGAGAGATGAGAAGGATCGCTTTGGTGCGAGAGCTGATCTTGCTTTCCATATCCTCAACATCGGGAGAAAAATCCTCCTCCTTGCAACGGTAAAAGACGGGCTTTGCCCCTGCCAGATACAGTGCGTTTTCCCAAAGAGAATAATTGGGCGAGGGTAAAAGCACTTCGTCACCTTGATCAAACAAAGCAAGGCAAAGAGTTTCCACACCTTCGCTGACACCGTTGGTAAGGAAAATATCCTTTTCCTCAAAATTTTTTAAGCCTTTGGAACGGTGATAATGAAATACGACTTCCTTGGCCGAAGCCATTCCTCCGGGAAGGCTGTAGGGGGTCATGCTTTCCGCGCTTTTTTTTAATTCCTCACGAATGCTTTCAGGCATAGAAAAACCAAAGGCGCCGGGATTTCCCGTGTTAAGCTTTAAAACCTTTTTTCCTTCTGCTTCCATTTCCAGTGCTTTATGATACAGCGGCCCGCGAATATCCGAACGAACGAGGGCCGCGCGAGACGATAACAAATTCAAATTCATATTTTGCTCCTTTCAAATCTTAGAGAGGCTTATTATACCATAAAAAATAGCAAAATACAATGATTTATCCAAAAATATTTTGGCAAAATATCAATTTTACAAAAAATTCAAAGTTCTAGTGAAAGATGATGAAAAATGAAAGAACGGACGGAAAAAAGAAAAGAAAGTGGAATTTTATTGCACCTTTTCAGTATTTATGATATAATCCTTCTTGTTTTTGTAAAAGAAAGGACCCTTTTGGAAAAAAGATGGATAAAAAGAAAGAATTATTTGAATCAACTCCCGTATTGAAAGCGCTGATGATTCTTGCCATTCCTACCATTATCAGCCAGATCATCAGCATGATCTACAATCTTGCCGATACCTTCTTTATCGGAAAGACCAACGATCCCTATAAGGTAGCTGCTTCTACGCTGGCGTTCGTTTTGTTTTTTGTTATGGCGGCGCTTTCCAATTTGTTTGGTGTGGGCGGAGGAAGTCTCATTTCCAGATTGATGGGAAAAGGGGAAGAGGCAGAGGCGAAAAAGGTTGCATCCGTCAGCTTTTACGGCACCATCCTGGTTACGCTTATTTATTCTACGGCTTGCCTTCTGTTTACTGAGCCGATTCTTAGAATGGTGGGCGCAAGTGATAATACTCTTCCTTTTGCGGAAGATTATATTTTTTGGGTCGTGATCGTCGGCGGTATTCCTGCAACGGTTTCCATGGCGCTCTCTCATCTCCTTCGCAGTGAGGGATATGCAAAGTATTCCAGCATTGGTCTTGGTATGGGCGGTGTTCTTAATATTATTTTAGACCCGATCTTTATGTTTGTTCTGCTTCCCGAAGGAAAAGAAGTGGCAGGCGCCGCTATGGCAACCGCACTTTCCAATGTGATCTCTCTTGTTTATTTCTTTTTCATTCTTTTTTATCTTCGGGGACAGACTGTGCTTTCCATTTCTCCACGTTATATCAAAGAGGGCCTTTCCTATATCGGTCAGATCCTTGCTACCGGCGTTCCGTCCTTTCTTGGCGGATTTCTTGCCAGCGTTTCCAATATGTTCTTAAACCAAGCGGCATCGGGCCACGGAGACGTGGAACTTGCGGCACTGGGCATTGTGAAAAAAATTGATATGCTCCCTCTCAATGTGGGCATGGGTCTTTGTCAGGGTATGCTTCCCTTGGTAGCGTATAACTACGCTTCGGGAAACCGCAAACGAATGAAAGAATTTATTACCATCTGCCGTATTATCGGAATGAGCTTCGCGGTGTTTTGTATCGTTCTGTTTCAGCTGTTTACCCCTCAGATCGTGCGCTTTTTTATTGATGAAGAGAAAACCGTGTCCCTTTGTATCCCATTCCTGCGCATTTGCTGCCTGGCAACGCCCTTGATGATCTATAACATTCAGGCTACCTTCTCTCTCCAGGCTATGGGAAAAGGTCCTGAATCGTTATTCCATTCTATCTGCCGACAAGGCCTTGTGAATATTCCTCTTTTGTTCCTTTTGGATCGCCTGTTCGGTCTTTACGGCGTGGTATCCACTCAGCTTGTGGCAGATACGGTTACCGTCGTTATTTCCACCGTTCTGCTTCATCGAGTGATGAAGCAATTAAAGCAATAAAAAATAAAAAACGGACAGTTTTCTGTCCGTTTTTTTATGCAACCAGGTTGCCGTGCTTTTCATAAAAATAGAAGTTGTTTTCAATTTGTACGGTTTGATACCAAGCAGTTCCCTTAGCATCGATTTGAAGGTATCTTCCGTCTTTTTTCTTAAGCTTTGCCTCCCGTCCCCACCAACCGCAGGGGAGAGCATCAAAGGAATAATAAAAACCGTAGGCAATGCCCTGATAAGATTCTTTTTCAAAGCTGAAAATAACACAGCGTCTTGCATCGGCTGCCGTTTGAAAAAAGATCAGCTTCAGCCCAAGTTCTGTAAGTGTCTTTTCCAAGGTTTCATTTTCGATTTCGCTTCTCGTTCCGCTTTCTTTTTCGTAGGAAACAAGGCGTGGGTCTTTTTCCTCGGTATCTTTATTATCCTCTATGGCAACGTAGATCCGTTCCGTGGAAAAAGCTTCCATTTCCGTAACACATTTTTCCAAAAGATCGGCGTTTTCCTTTACAGTGCGAAAAATCTCGCCGGATCTGTTTTTGTTGGTATCGCTTCCGCAAGAAGTGATAAAAAGAGAAAGGGCAAGAAGAAAAGGAATGATTTTTTTCAATTACGATCCCTCCCCGTAGGAAAGAATCCCCGTTTCGTACAGAGAAAGACATTCTTCGGTCTTGTTGCCGCCCTCGTCCTGAATGATAAAGAGGGGGCGGGTCTTGAGATCCGGCTTTGCACCTTTGACGGCGCGAACCAAAATGAGATTGGGCGCGCTGTTTTCTTTGGCGGCGGTGAGAATGAGATTTTTCGGTTCCAAGTGGAATTCTCTCATGGCGGAAAATAATTCCGTCATGCGCCCGATGCGGTATACGCAGTAAAAAGATCCCTTGTCTTGCAAAAGACTGCTTGCGGCACGGCATACGTCCCGAATATCACACTCTACTTCATGGCGTGCGATCTTCTTTTTTTCATTTTCGTTTTTCGCTCCCGAATCCTTTTTCATATACGGGGGATTGGAAAATACGAAATCACAAGGAGAGGGAACGAGCTTTGTTACGCTTTTCAGATTCCCTTCAACTACCTCTACCTTGTGGGAAAAGCCGTTGAGAGCGACGTTCTCCCGTGCAAGTTCGGCGTATTCGTGCTGGATCTCCACAGCGTAGATCTTTTCAAACTCTTTATGAATGGAAAGAAGAATGGGAATGATGCCCGTTCCCGTGCCAAGCTCTACGCCTACGTCCTTTTTACCGGGACGAATGATCCCCGATAACAGTACGGCGTCGGTGCCGAATAAAAAGCCGTCGCTGAATTGATAAAGTTTGTGCTTTCCGTTCAGATCGTGAAGAACTTTTGCCATACGCTTGCCTTTCTAAAACTTACTTGAAAAATCCCGGTGTTTATGTTACCATAAGAGAAGAAAAACCAAAGGAGATATTCCATGGAGAAAATATATACCATACCCGTTAACGAAGCCTTTGATGAAAGCGGTTCCTGCCCCTTTTGCCGAATGAAGAAAAAGCTGGAGGAGAACGAGGTGGATCTTATCCTCGGCGCTTCCATGATGGAGCCGGATATCCGCATCAAGACCAATGAAAAAGGCTTTTGCGGCCATCATTTTGAGGCGATGTACCGCGCACAAAAAAGACTGCCTTTGGCATTGATGCTGGAAAGCCACCTGGATCAGATCCGTAAAGAGTGTGCGACTCCCAAAATTTCCTTAAAAGAAAAGGTGGGAACGGTTTCCGAGCATACCGCATCCTTCTGCGATACCTGCTATGTGTGCGAACGGGTGGAATTCCACTTGGGTAAAATGTTTGAAACGGCTTGCCTTTTGTGGGAAATGGACATTGAATTCCGTCGCAAAATGGAAAAGCAGAGCTATTTCTGCCTTCCTTGCTACACCCGTTTTTTGAAAACGGCAAAGCTTTTCATTTCCAAAAAGAAGCTTCCCGATTTTCTCGAGGCTGCGCAAGGTGTGGAAATGAAATATCTGGACGAATTAAAGGCAGATGTATCCCATTTTTGCAAAAAATTCGATTATCGTTATCAAAAAGAGCCTTGGGGAACTGCCAAAGATGCCGTGGAAAGATCCATTCACTTTTTGTCCGGCGAAGACTTTTTGACTGAGAAAACCGAGGAAGAAAACTGATATTTCAAGGCTTTTCTGCAAAAAAGTTTTCCACAGCCGCAGAGAGTGATTTTTAAAAAAAATTGGTAAAAACCGTTGAAAAATACGGCTTTTTTCACATTTTCACAGAGTTATCCACAGAAAAAGGCAAAAAGGTGCGTTTTTTCATCGTTAAAATTTGAAGTTAAAAGGTGAGGTTGCGTAGGCATTCAGACTTTCGTCTGCTACAATACCCGCCTTGTAATTGTAGTATCCCTGTGCGGCGATCATGGCACCGCAGTCACCGCAGAGACTTATGGGAGCAAGGTATAATTCCTTCCCGTGCTTTTTACATACTTCCTCAGCGGTTTTTCGTATATGGGAGTTGGCGGAAACGCCTCCTGCCAGCGCCAAGGCGCGGTGAGGATAGGCGCGGAATGCATTCTCCAAGCGGGAAGCAATGCCCTCGCAAACCGCTTTCGTAAAGGAGGCGGCGAGATCTTCGGGGCAGATGGCTTCTCCCAATTGATCCATTCTGTGAGCGTAATTGATCACAGCGGTCTTCAGTCCGGAAAAGGTAAAATCAAAATCGTGGTCCCGAATGGCAGCGGGAGGCAAGGGAATGGCATCGGGATTACCCAGAGACGCCAGACGGTCCATCTCTTTTCCGCCGGGATAGCCTACGCCGATGACGCGGCCTGCCTTGTCAAAGGCTTCTCCTGCCGCATCGTCACGGGTGGCGCCGATGAGGGAAAAGGCGGTGTATCCCTGTACCTCAACAAGAGAGGTATGTCCGCCGCTCATTACAAGAGCAAGAAAAGGCGGCTTCAGTTCGGGGTGCTCAAGATAGAGCGCCGCAATGTGCCCCTCAATGTGGTTTACGGGAATGAGGGGGAGGTTTTTGGAAAACGCAAGAGATTTTGCAAAATTCACTCCCACCAGCAAAGCGCCGATCAAGCCGGGACGGTTGGTTACGGCGATGGCGTCAATATCGTCAAGGCTCAGCTTTGCATCGTCAAGAGCCTTTTGGCAAACGGTGCAAATGGCTTCGGTATGGGCGCGGCTTGCAATTTCCGGTACGACACCGCCGAAGCGATGATGAATATCAATTTGAGAAAGAACGGCGTCGGAAAGAATTTTACGGCCGTCTTCAACCACTGCGGCGGCAGTTTCGTCGCAAGAGGATTCAAATGCAAGAATTTTCATACGGTTTATCCTTTGTTTTTGTATTGATATAAAATGGCGTTGTCTGTGGGATCCTTATAATAATCCTTTCTCGTTCCCACAACAAAAAAGCCGAGGCTTTCGTAAAGAGATCTTGCGGAAGAATTTTTTTCTCTTACTTCAAGAAAAACGGTTTCCGTTTCACAAAGTAATTGCAAAAGCAACTTTTTCCCAATCCCCTGCCTGCGGAAAGAAGGAAGCGTGGCGATGCGGAGTACCTCACCTTCGCCTGCAATAACGGTGGAAAAAAGGTAACCGCAAAAAGTGTTATCGTAAAAAGCAACGTAGCTTTTTTGGCAGGATAAGGAAAGATGGGAGAGAATATTTTCTCGGTTCCAAGGATCGGAAAAGATTTCCCGTTCTGCATTTTCCACCAAAGAAAGCTGCTCTTTTGTCAGGGGGGAAATCTCAATCATAAATAACGCCCTCTCCAAGCAGGGTCATAAGGCCCGAATAAATGGCGTTTGCCGCAGTTTCGTAAGCTTGGGCAAAACCGCCGTAGGGATCGGAAATATCTTCGGGGAAAGTGGTGGTCTTATCTTCAAAGCCGAATTTTTGCACAAGAAGTCGGCGGTGATCCTCTGTGGCGGCGATAATAAGATCTGCCTTATCAAGAAGCTCTTTCGTTACGATTTTTGCACGGTGATCAAAATCCGTGATGGTAAAAGCTTTTTCCAGAGCTTCCTTAGCTCCGCGGGACATAGGGGAGGCGGGGTTGGCAAAAATACCAGCGGAATCTACCGTAAGGTGGGAAAACCCGTTTTCCTTGCCGATCTTTTCCATCAGCGCCTCTGCCATGGGGCTGCGGCAGGTGTTTCCTGTACAAACGAAAAGAATGTGCATATTTTCCCTCGCTAAAAAACTTAAAATACAGTTTATTTTACCATATAAAAATAAAAATTACAAGGAGGAGGAACAATGAAAAAGAAAGAATGGGTGATCCTTTCTCTTTTGCTGTCGGTGGTGCTGATCCTCGGCGGCACCGTGTGGTACGTCTTTCATCGCTATCAGGCGCAAGGACTTGCTCTCGTAGATGAAAGAGACGGCACGTACACCTTTAACGGAAAAATTTTAATTTCTTCCGATGGAGAGCATGCCCTTTATTATAAAGCACGCGGCAGAGAGGTTTATTATGAGTTGCCCCGCACTACGGTATCTCTTCAGCCCTACGGCTTTGATGGCAAAAGCTTTTCCTATTACAAATGGGAAGAAACCGATGAGTATCTGATGACAGACAGCGTCTATTATGCCGCGGAAGATGGTTACGAAGGCTTTTGGCCCGTTTGCGGTGACGATAAGATCGTCTATCTTGGTGAAAACGGAGAAAAATACAGAATTCATCTGGATTCCGAGCTCTCTTATCCCATGTTTTCCGATTCCGTAGAGGGCGTGGATGTGTACGGCAAGGAGGTTTTGGCTTTTTCCGCCAATGCTTCTTACGCTCTTTCTCTTTCGGGAAATACGGTCACGGTGTACCATACCGATCCCATGGATGATTCTCTGCGCATTGTGGATGTGAAAACGGCAGATCTTTCCCTGTACGGTTCCGATGCTGTCTTTGGCGCCTTTGTAGGAAATAAAGAGGCGTATTTCAGAGTAAAAACAGAAGGCGGTGAGCTTTTTGTCGCGCTGGATTGCGAAAGCGGAAAGCTTGGAAAATCCCTTCTTTCCGAAGAAGTCAAATGCGGCGAGATCTTATCCCGCGTATATGCCCAGAGACTGAACTCGGAGGATGAAAACGGCGAAAAGCAGATTTCTTGGGTCAATCTCATTTTGGGAAATGAATTTACAGCTCCCGATACTCTACCGGAAGACACCCTTTTGTTTGCCGTGTCAGGCAAGGGAGGATACGCTCTTGGTGAAAGTGAAAAAACGGGAGAAACGTATGTAATCAGCGAAAAAAGAGCGTTTTCTCTTTCTTCCGTTCTGAAAGAAGGGGAAGAGGTGACTTCCGTGGATTTCGTATACGAAAATATTCTGGCAGTTCACCTAAAGGACCAAAACGGCAAGGAATCTCTTCGCAGCTATAAAATCTGTTTTTGAGGTAGTATGAAAAAAGTGATTTTTTTTGATTTGGACGGAACTCTCACCGATCCGTCCGTGGGCATTACCAATTCCGTAATGTATTCTCTTCAGAGCTACGGTATTGAAGAAAACGATCGGGAAAAGCTGTATCCCTTCATCGGACCACCTCTGGTGGATTCTTTCCAAAAGTATTACGGCTTCCCCGAAGAAAAGGGGAGAGAGGCCACTTTTCGCTTTCAGGAATACTTTTCTCAAAAAGGCCTTTATGAAAATGAAGTGTATGAAGGTATTGAAGCAATGCTTTGTGCATTGAAAGAGAAAGGAAAAATTCTTTCCCTTGCCACCTCCAAGCCGGAAGCATTTGCAATACGGATTCTGGAGCATTTTGACCTGAAACGGTATTTTGACTATGTTTGCGGCGCCGCCATGGATGAAAAGACCCGTTGCCGAAAAGACGACGTTTTGGCTTACGCTTTGGAAAAAACGGGGGCAGACCCCGCTTTATCCGTTATGGTAGGTGACCGAGAATACGATATTCTGGCAGGGAACAAATTCGGCCTTGCCACCGTCGGCGTATTGTACGGCTTCGGTGATCGGGAGGAACTGGAAAAGGCAGGGGCAGGGAAGATTGCCCAAACGGTAGAAGAACTAAAAGAGATCTTAATAAAGTAAAAAAACGCCCTCAGGGCGTTTTTTTATTGCTTGCTTTTCAGCATTTGGGAAAAAGCCGTAGCGGCAAAACGTGCGGCGTTTTCCGCTTCCTCCAGTGTGTTTGCATAGCTTCCCACCTCCAGCAGCATAGAGCCGGGCAAAAATTCTTGATTAAAGCGCGAGGTTCTGAGATACAGAGAGCGGGAAAGCTGGGGATAAAGCGTATCCATCGTATCTTTGAAGGCAGTTGCCACCGTAAGATTTTGCTTCCAATTGGGGTGACGGCCGTTTTGATTGGTTCCTACCACCAGCATGACCTGCGCGCTGTCTTTTCCTTCTACGGAGGCAAAACTTTTTACGTAGGAATCCCCCCTGACCACCGAATCCCGATGGAGATCAATAACGTATTGAATGGAGGGATTCTCCTTTAGGATACGCTTGACGGTTTCGGCGCTTTCCACGTAGGCTTCGTTGAAATCGTTAATATCGTGCATTGTGGTGCAGTGCATGGTGGGGATCCCAAGAGAATTCAGCGTTTCAGAAAATACTTTGCCAACCTGTACCACTCCTTGGGCAGGATCGGAACTGCGAAAGGAAACGTTATTTTCCATAAGAAAGCTTTCTACCTCTCCTTGGGCAAAATCGGAAAGATTGGTATTGTCCCGAAAATAACACTCGGTACCGTGGGTATGAAGAACCAGCACCAAAGGTTCATTGCCGTTTGGTATGACTTGAGAAGGAAAGGCGGCATTCCGCGCCTCCTCCAGATCAATGGTATAATCCGTTGTGTTGATGTAATAGGAGTTGGAGGAAAGATCGCAGCGGATCACGGGCTTTGCTTCCGCCGGCAGAGAGTCGTACATCACTTCTGCCTTCTTTTTCTCATCTTCCTGCTCCGTCTTGACTTCAACGGTGGAAAAATAGTGGGCGTTTCCTACCACTTGCACAATGCCGTCGCGTAGGGGCGGAATGATTTCGGGGGAAAGAAAGTAAAAGGCGGCTTCCTCCTTTTCTTCCCGAAACACCTCGCTTCCTACGGCGGTCATAATGGTCTGATCTCCCAGGGTGTAGAGCATTTTTTCTCCGCTTTCACCGCCACCCAGCTTGCGAAAAAGAAAAAGCAGTCCCACAATGCCTCCGCACACCAAGGGAAGGAGTGCGTAGATGGCAAAGCAGGTAATAAATTTTCTTCCAAACGCTAAAATTTTTTGTTTCCGTATTTCTTTCATATCATTTACCCGATTAGTGAAAGCATATCCTCATAGGATAGCTCCTGATTTAAGGCCAGATTGATGCCGAAACCGATAAAGGATGCCATAACGGATATGATCTGATCCGTTTCTTTGGGCGTTACGAAAAAATTTAACCCGTTTTTATTCCACTTTTCCCTTATGGCATCGCTCTCGGCTGTTTCATCGGTGAAAATACCGATGGCATCGGCGGCAAGGGTTGCCGCATCTACTACCGTCGGTACTCCGATGGAGATGATGGGAATTCCCATTTCTTCCGGCAAAAGCGCAGGACGTGCATTTCCTACGCCGCTGCCGGGACGGATCCCTGTATTGCACAGCTGAATGGTGTTTACAAGCCTTCCCAGATCACGGGAGGCGAGGGCATCAACGGCAAGGATCATTCCCGGACGGATCTTTTCCGAAATACCGCGAATAACAACGGCGCTTTCAATGCCCGTCTGTCCCAATACACCGGGGGTTGCCGCGGAAAGATCGAAAAGCTTCAGCTCTTCAAAAAGCTGGGGCCGTTCATTTTTGATGTGACGGGTGACGATCAGCTTTTCCACCGTGGCAGGGCCGATGGCATCGGCGGTGATCCTCTCGTTTCCAAGTCCTGCCACCAGAACTGAAGACGGATTTTCTCCCGATTCTCCGATAAAGTCACGCAAAATGTTTCCGAAAGCAAAAACCTTTTCTTTAAAGGTCTCGGCGTCGTCCAGCCACAGCTTTCCCGTGCTGACCGTGAGGTATTTTCCCATGGGTTTTCCGGAAAGAGCTTCTCCGTCTTTGTTTTGTATGATGACTTCCTCCACGGTAAGACCATCTTTTCTTGTCCTACTGCACTTTATGCCATCGGAAAAAGATTTATGCTTTTTAATCGCATCACAAATTTCCACGGCAAGGTCGGTTCTAATGGCTTTGTTCACGGTTTTTATCCTTTCAAAATCAGCTTTTAAGGATATTCTTGCCATTTTTTCAAAAAATTTTCCAAAAGGTCTTGTTTTTTTTGAAAAAGGGTGGTATGATAACTCCGTTAAGTATCGTCAAGGAGGTGAATCGTTTGCCCAATATCAAGTCCGCAAAAAAGCGCGTATTGGTTTCTGAGAAGAAAGCAGAGATCAATAAGGCTTTTGTTACCACAGTCAAAACGACTGCAAAGAAGTTTGATAAAGCTCTGGAAGAAGGAAACAAGGAAGCTATCCAGGCTGCCTACAAGGATGCAGTGAAGAAGATCGACACCGCAGTTTCCAAGGGCTATGTTCATAAGAACAACGCAGCAAGAAAAAAGAGCCAGATGGCCAAGAAGCTCAACGCTGCCGAGTAATAAGCTCAAACAAAAAAGCTACGAGATTTTCGTGGCTTTTTTCTTTTTTTCTCCCACAAAAAGAAAAAGCGCAATGGAAAAAATGCTTGGGTTGCGGTTCTCAATGAGGAAAATAAGCCCGAACAAAAACAGTAAGCTCAGGGTTACGGTATGCACGGCGGAAAAAATATTTCGGGCAACGTCTTCCCTCCAAAGCTGGTATAATAAGGAGGACAAGATCTTTCCGCCATCCAGCCCACTGATGGGTAAAAGATTAAAAAGCGCAAGAAAAAGATTGCAGAAGAAAAAGTAAATGGGGAGAGGAGCAAAGGATTGACGAATGAGGGAAACGAGTCCGGCGGTGCAAAAAAGTCCTGCCCCCGGCCCTGCCAAGGCAATAAGGATCTCTTTTCGGTAAGAAAGGTAAGGGTCTGCCATTGTGATCTCAGCGCCGAGAGGGGAAAGGGAAAAGCTTTTCAGCGGTACGTCCATCAAGGCAATGGCAAAAAGATGCCCTCCTTCGTGAATGAGAACTGCCAACAGGAAAAGCAGCGCTTCTTCCGTTCGGCTGGAAAGGAAAAGAAAAAGCCACGGCAGGAGAAACAGGAAACGTTTCACACCGGAACTCCTTGATTTTCAGAACGGAAAACGGCAACGGCGTCTTCTTTTTCCACTCCGAAAATTTCTTGAACTTCCGGGGAGAGAAAAAAGATCTCCATTTGATCCATGGAAAAACGGTAAAATGCACCTCGGGTTTCTTTCCCCAAAAAGAAAAGGGAAAAAAGAAGAAGAAAAGCAAAAAGAATCGCCCATTGATTTTTAATCATTTTGTCCTCCGAAAGGCTATGATTTTTCCTTTGGAAAAAGCCTTTCTTTCCACAAAAATATATTGACATTGCCATTTTTTTATTCTATAATTTGTGGTAGAAGAAATATCTTCCAAATTTTATAAAATGAGGTAAAAAATGATGAAAAGAGTTTTGTTTTTTCTTGTTGCAGTACTGATGATCCTTCCTATGATCGTTTCCTGCGGCTCTCAGCAGAAGGGAACTCCCACTGAGGTTGCAAACGTTAAGGTGCTCTCTATGTACAGCGCTGATGCAGAAGGCAATGTAGCTGAAGAAGCAGCTACCATCTATGAAGGTGCCATCACCGCATACGTAGCAGAAGGCGCAGCACTTACCCTGAAGAACGTTGTTGACGCTTATGCAAACGATATCGACGGCGATGCTTTCTATGATGAAGATACTCACATGTACACCAAGCTCGCAGGTCTTTCTGCCAACGCCGGTTGGTTCTGGAACTACACCGTAAACGGCAAGGAAGTTGGCTTGAATACCGAGATCAAAGCTACTGATAGCATTGAGATCATCTACCAGAAGTAAAAAATAAAAACGGAGCTTTGGCTCCGTTTTTTATAGAAAAAAGACCGCTATTGCGGTCTTTTTTTATTTAGACGGTAACGTCTACGTCTCTTGGTTCTACAGGGGTGGAAAAGACGATCTGCGTACTGGTGCGGCCGAATTGCTGCAAGGTTCCGAGGAAAGACTCCAATTGAGAAGTGCTTCGGAAAGCAACCTTGATCAGCTGAGAAAACTGCCCTGTGATATAAGAACATTCCAATACGTTGGGACAGCTCTTGATAAAGGGATAAAACTTCGGTTTTTGAGAGGGCTCCATTTCCAAACTGATAAACGCGGTAATGTCATAGCCGAGTTTTGCGCGATCTATAGTCATACGATATCCCTTGATGAGACCGTCTGCAGTCAGTCGGTCGATTCGGGCGGAAACAGCAGGAGAAGATAAAAAGACCTCTTTTGCGATCTCTTTAATGGGAACGCGTGCATTTTCCTGCAACATTTGAATGATTTTTTCGTCTACCTTATCCATCGGTTTTTGCTCCTTTTTGTTTTCTTTTGCGAGTCTATCACAAATCTTAACAAAAAGCAAGTAAAAAAGAAAAAAACTTTATTAACTTTCGTTCATCTTTTGGAAAGGAAAAGAAAAACGCTTCCAAGGCAAAATATTTTTGGGAAAAGCGGAAAAAGAAAGCGCCGTGCCGTCTATGGGGTGAGAAAAGGTAAGGGAACGGGCAAAAAGACCGAAGCCTTCGCCTTCACCGCCGTATTTTCTGTCGCCCGTAAGAGGCATTTTTCGCGTGGCAAATTGAACGCGAATCTGGTGGGTCCTCCCCGTTTTGGGGAAAACGCGGAAAAGAAAGGCGTCGTCTGTTTTTTCTGCCAGGGAGTAAGAAAGCTTGGCAATTTTTGCGCCGCGGCGTTCTTTTTTTACGGGAAAGACTTTATTTTTTTGCCGATCGAAAAAGAGAATGTTTTCCATATCACCGTTTTCGGGGATCAAAAGATTTCCCGTAACGGCAAGATATTCTTTTTTAAAATCCCCCTGGTGTATGGCTTGAGAAAGGGCAGCAGCGGCTTTTTGGGTGCGGGCGTAAACCATAACGCCTGCTGTTTCCCGATCCAGTCGGTGCACGGGGAAAAACTCGCCACCCAGAGCATCGGAGAGAAGAGAGAGCATATTCGCGCCTTTTCCCTCTTGGGAAAGAACGCCTTCCGGTTTTATTGCAACCGCAATGTGTTCATCGTGATATAAAAGCTTCATTCAGTACCTGTTTTTTTGATTGAGATTTCTTACGGTTTTTTCATGGAGCCGTTTTCGTCTTTGGCTCCGAACCAGATTCCGCTTGATTACTTTTTCCAAAGCGGTGATTTTTTGCTTTGTAAGATAAGAAATATGGGAGCTTGCTGTCAAAACTGCGTTCCGCCGGGTTTCCTTGCCACCGCTTTTGATATAGGGCGCCAATTCGTCAAGGCGAAGAACACCGGTAATTTTTTTGGAAAATTGTACCTTTTTTGAAGTGAACACCACAAGTCCCCGTACAGGGATCTTTTTCAGCGTGCGGTGTTTTGCCAAAATATTTTTCAGTGCTCTTTGATGGCTTTCATTTTGAAGCACGGGGGAGTGAAAGTGTACTACCTTTTCTCCGTAGATCTGTACCCACTCTCTTTTTCCGATGTTGATCCTTCCGTTGTGACTTTTGGTTTCAATGATAAAAAGTCCCCATTTTGAAATGAGAATATGATCGATCTGTGTGCTTGCGTTTCTCGTTTTTAAAAATACGTTGTGGAAAATGGCGGCGCCGGGAAATTCCTTTTCCAAATATTCTTTGACAGTTTCCTCTGCCAGATCCCCGAAATGACGTATTTTTTGTCTGTGTGCTTCTTTGTGTATCTTATAAAAAAGAAGTCCCAGGAGAGCGAAAACGTCAACGGCCACAAAGGTCAGAAGGGCATAACGAAGATTGCCGCTCATTTTTCGGTATCTGTTAAAATGCGGTCCGTCAACTTGACGATATCTCCTGCGCCCATAACAAGGAGAATTCCGTCGTCACGGCTTTCTTTCAGATAGGACGCAATGGCGTCAAGATCACCGAGATACCGTCCGTTGGGAAGAGCTTCTGCCAGTGCTTTACCCGTGATGCCTTCCAGCGGCTTTTCCCGGGCGGGGTAGATATCTGCAACAATTACGCTGTCTGCTGAGCTGAGGGAATCCACAAAATCCTTCCACAAAGCCTTTGTTCTTGTAAAGGTATGGGATTGGAATACTACGGTAATCTTTTCATATCCCATTTTCTTTGCGGAGGAAAGGGTTGCGCGGATTTCATCGGGGTGATGAGCGTAGTCATCAAACACCTGCATTTTTCCACAGGTTCCACGGTATTCAAAACGGCGTTTTACACCGCGAAAAGCTTCCAGACCTTTTTTTACCCCTTGGGGAGAGATTCCCGAAAGATACGCTGCTGCCGCCGTGGCAAGGGCGTTGGAAACGTTATGAATTCCGGGAACGGAAAGAGAAACGGAAGTAAATAATCCGTTTTTGGTCATAATATCAAAAGAGAAAAAGCCCTTGTCTTCCTTCAGATTTTCACACCAAAGGTCTTTCTTTTCCTTTATGGACAAGAGAAAAACGGGGGCTTTGGTTTCCTCAGCTACCACCCGCGCGCCGATGCTGTCGTAATTGATGACGGCGCATTCCGAACTGAGATCGGCAAATTTTACGAAAGAATCCTGTACCGCCCGAAGGTCGGGGAAAAAGTCTGCGTGATCGTGCTCCACGTTAAGGATCAGTGAAATACGTGGGAAAAAGTCAAGAAAAGAATTTTGATACTCGCACGCTTCAAAAAGGAAGTCATCACCGTCACCAAGACGAAAGGCACTTCCTACGGTAGGAAGCACGGCGCCTGCCAGAACGGTGGGGTCCCGGCCGTCTTCCGAGAGAAAGACGGAAGCAAGCATACCCGTTGTGGTGCTTTTTCCGTGCGTGCCGGAAACGCCGATGGGGTTTTTGCTTTCTTTCATCATGAGCCCGAGAAAAGCGGGGCGCTTCATTTCGGGAATGCCAAGGCTTCTGGGATATGAAAGGACAATATTGTCATCGTGAATGGCGCCGGTATATACGATAAGTTCTACCCCCTCATAGTGGGAGGGATCAAAGCTTG
>JAZSDQ010000099.1:0-4508 GCA_045531235.1 Eubacteriales bacterium | reverse complement strand
TGATCTGCAATCCCGTGGCCTTCTCAAACTGACGGAAGACTTCCGGATTCAGCGCTTCACCGGCAATGGACGCGTGCTGAATGGAAGATAGGTCAAAGCGGGAAAGATCCTGCTTGATCAGCATCCGGTACATGGTAGGCGGCGCGCAGAAGGTTGTAATCTGATACTTGGCAAACAGGGGCAGAATCTTCTCTGCATCGAAGCGGTCAAAGTCGTAAACGAATGTGGCGGCTTCACAGAGCCACTGACCGTAGAGTTTTCCCCAGAGGGACTTTGCCCAGCCGGTATCGGAAATGGTCAGATGCAGGCCGTCAGGGTTTACCTGATGCCAGTATTTCGCGGTAATAAAGTGGCCCAGAGGATATTTATAGTTATGGGCCGCAATCTTGGGGTATCCGGAAGTACCGGAGGTAAAGAACATCAAGAGAAGATCATCGCCGCATGCGCTATCTTCGGTTCTTTCAAAATGAGAGCTGTAAAGCTGATATTCCTCGTCAAAATTTCTCCAGCCATCGCGGCTACCGCCTACGAGGATCTTGGTATCAAGCAAAGGATGCTTTTTTGCTGCACGGTCCACGTGTTCAGCAAGATCACCATCTGCAGTACAAACGATTGCGCGAACACCTGCTGCACCGAAACGGTACTCAAGGTCGTGCTCCAAAAGCTGATTGGGCGCAGGAATGGCAACCGCACCAAGCTTATTTAGGCCAAGCATCGCAAACCAGAACTGATAGTGACGCTTGAGAATGAGCATAACACGGTCACCCTTTTTGATGCCGAGGGATTTAAAGTAATTGGCACACTGATTGGATGCGCGCTTTATGTCACGGAAGGTAAAGCGGCGTTCCGTTTCATCGTGGGAAATGTGAAGCATTGCAAGCTTATCCGGCTCGCGATTTGCAAGTTCATCAATAAGGTCAAACGCAAAATTGAACTTTTCGGTATTCTTAAAACGAATGGAAGTAGGCGTTCCGTTTTCGTCTTCTTCGGTTTCAATAAACTTGCGATAAATACGGTCTTTCGTATCTTTTTCAATCTTTTTACCGCCAATCGCCTTTTTCGGTTCAAGTTCGGGGATCGGTTCACCGGTGGGATTTAAAACGATAGCGTAGAACACACAGTCCTGCCCCTTCACGGCGATCATACCGTGAGGCGCGGAGCTGTCAAAATAGATGCTGTCACCGGGGCCAAGGATCTCTCTGTGCTCACCGATCTGTACGAGAAGATGACCTTCAACAACAAGGTCACACTCCTGACCTGCGTGAGTAGTCAATTCAATATCTTTGTTCTGCGCACTTTCATCATACTTGCTTCTTACAAAAAGAGGTTCAGCAATACGGTTTTGAAACGCATAAGCCAAGTTATAGTAGGTCATACCATGAGCATTGGCAATTTCCTGTCCTGCTCCGCTTCTGGTAACCGTATAGGAATTCAAGGTAGGGCTGTGTCCCTCAATGATATCGGTAACGTTAACACCGAGAGCCAATGCACAGCGATAGATAAAAGCAAAGTTCAGATCACGCTTTCCGTTTTCGCACTCCAGGTATTCTTCTACGGAAACGTCGGTCTTTAATGCCATTTCTTCAGGTGTTAGGCCTTCAATCTCTCGCAGTTCGCGAATACGCGATGCCATTTCCTGAATCTTAAACTCAAGACCGGTAATTTTCTGTTCCATTCAAACTCCTTATCCGGGACAAAAAACAGCACTCGTCCCAAAGCTGATATTCTTTGAGACGAGTGCAAATAATACTTCACCCGCGGTACCACTCAAATTGCTGATAAACAGCCACTCAGGATCCAACAATCCGTATGCATTGACGCAGCAGTCACGAAGAGGTTCTACTCCCTTGCGGTTTCTTCCTCTCGGCTCAGAAGCTACAAACACATACTCCGTTCCCGATGGCTCGCACCAACCGCCACTTCTCTGAGGGTGAAAAGTATATGACCTCTTCCTCGTTGCCTTTAATTATTGTTAGTTTAGCACTTTTTCAGACAATTGTCAAGTGTTTTCGCAAAGTGTAATAAAACTCGGCTCAGAGCTTGTTTCTTTGGATTTTTCCGCTTATGGTCTTGGGGAGTTCTGTCTTAAATTCCACCACGCGGGGATATTTGTAAGGAGCTGTATGCTCTTTTACGTATTTTTGAATTTCTTTCTTTAACTCTTCCGTGGGCTCAGTACCTTTCACAAGAACAATGCTTGCCTTTACCACCTGTCCTCTGACTTCATCGGGAACAGCGGATACGCCACATTCAACAACGTAAGGAAGCTCCATGATTACGCTTTCGATCTCAAACGGTCCGATGCGGTAACCGGAAGATTTAATGACATCATCAACACGGCTGACGTACCAGAAGAAGCCGTCTTCGTCACGCCAAGCGGTATCTCCGGTGTGATAGAAACCATCGTGCCATGCATCGTTTGTTTTTTCAGAATCACGGTAATACTCTTTGAAAAGGCCGCAAGGAACGGCTTTATCCGTATGAATTACAATTTCACCGACTTCACCGTTAGGAAGACTGTTTCCATCGGGATCGACAATATCTACGTCAAATTGAGGAGAAGCTTTACCCATAGATCCGATCTTAGGCACGGTGCCTGCAAGATTGGCAATAGTAAGTGTAGTTTCCGTCTGGCCGAAGCCTTCCATGATCTCAAGACCGGTTGCTTCCTTAAACTTCTTAAACACCTCAGGATTCAATGCTTCACCGGCGGTGGTCATGTGATGAATGGAAGAAAGATCGTACTTAGAAAGATCGCCTCTGATAAGCATACGAAGCATTGTGGGAGGAGCGCAGAAAGTAGTGATGTTGTATTTTGCAAACATAGGCAAAATATCGTTTTCATCAAAGCGGTCAAAGTCATAAACGAATACCGCGCCCTCGCAAAGCCACTGACCGTAGAGCTTACCCCAAAGGGATTTGCCCCAACCGGTATCGGAGATCGTCAAGTGAAGACCGTCACGTTCACAGCAATGCCAATACTTCGCAGTCACAAAATGACCGAGTGCGTAGGTATGCTTGTGAGCGGCCATTTTGGGATTACCTGTTGTACCCGATGTAAAGAACATTAAAGCGGCTTCATCACCCGCAGAAGCATTTTCGGGACGAACATATTTACGGGAGAAGAGCTTGAATTCTTCATCAAAATCGTGCCATTCACCACGCTTGCCACCTACCATTACAAGAGTCTTTACTGAGGGGCAATTTTTTGCAGCTTCGGCAGCAATATCGGCAACATCGCCATCTGCTGTACAAACGATAGCGGAAACACCTGCAGCATCGTAGCGGTATTCAAAATCGTGCTGCTTCAACTGATTGGTAGCGGGAATAGCAATTGCACCGATCTTGTGCAGAGCAACCATAGCAAACCAGAACTGATAATGTCGCTTCAGAACGAGCATAACCCGGTCTCCTCTCTTGATGCCAAGAGAAGTAAAATAGTTTGCGCACTGGTTGGAATAATGCTTAATATCACGGAAGGTAAAGCGGCGCTCGGTGCGGTTCACATCGAGATGGAGCATTGCAAGCTTTTCGGGATATGCTTTTGCGATCTCATCAACAATATCAAAACCAAAGTTGAATGAATCGGTATTTACAAAATCGATCTTTTTCAAGCCGCCGTTTTCATCTTCCACAGTCTTAACAAACTTTTCGCAAATGAGCGACTCAGTTTTCTGCTTGGGGATGAGATTCTGTTCGCCCACTTCCTCTTTCTTCGTTTCACCGGGAAGAACTACAGCGCAGAACACACAGTCTTCGCCGTCAACTGCAATCATGCCGTGAGGGGTAGAACTGTTGTAATAAATGCTGTCACCCTCGGACAGGATCTCAGTATGTTCACCGATCTGAACTTTCAATTTTCCGCTGATGACTAGGTCAAATTCCTGACCGCTGTGCTTGGCCAGATGAATAGGCTTATTTTGCAAAGTAGGATCAAATTCATAACGTACCCAGTGAGGCTCAGCAATTTTATTACGGAAATTAGCGGCAAGGTTTTGAATGGTAATACCATCCTCTTTGGCAGTTTCCTGTCCCTGACCTTTGCGTGTGACAGTGTAGGAAGAGAGACGGGCGCTCTTACCTTCCAAAAGTTCTGTCATATCAATTCCAAAAATCAAAGAGCATTTATGAAGGAAAGAGAAAGGAAAATCAAGTTCTCCCCTTTCATACATTCTGTAATTTTCAAGAGTTACTTCGGCACGCTGTGCCATTTCCTCTTCAGTAAGGCCTGAAACATCGCGCATCTCACGAATTCGAAGCGCAACCTCGTTTAATTTGTTGTTCGAAAGATTGGACATTTTTGGTTCCTCCTTTTTTAAAAAAATAAAACCCGTCTCAAAATACTTTGAGACGGGTAAATAAATTACTCGCGGTACCACTCAAATTGCAGTTATACTGCCACTTTAGGATCCAACAATCCCTATGCATTAACGCAAGTCGGATCGTAGCCATGTCGTTCTGTGAGCCAAGGAGTTGATAATATGCCTTGTCTTCCTAAGACCGCTTGG
>JAZSDQ010000046.1:0-13826 GCA_045531235.1 Eubacteriales bacterium | reverse complement strand
TCGCGGGAAGAACGAAGCATATATATATCTTTCAGGTCTTTAATTGCACCGGTGATTTTTTTCGGATCAGATAAGACAAGAGCCTTTGCACTTTCACCGTCTTTGCCTTCAACTGCATCAAGAAGAGTGTTCAAAACCTTGTCCGTAAGGTCAAAAAGTTTTGTCATTCGTTTGGATTGTTTTTTTTCGATCTCCTTAACAGTTTTCGTTAGTGCAAATGATGTGTGCTGTTCTCGCAGCTGCACCCAATTTTCTTTCCTCGCTTTTACTCCTATCGTCGTTCGGTTGAGCTTGTACTTTTGTGCAAGATCCGTAAAACTGCAACGAGTGGTAACGTATTCTGTTCTGATTAAATTCCAATCAACCTCTTTTTTCTGCACGTGCGCGATCGCTACCACCTCCTTGTGGTCTAAAAAAAGGGTAACAGATACCGTCCCCTTTTTTCTAACCCACCCTAACATAAAAGCAGAGGGTCTCTTCATCGGACCCCCCGCAGTGCTTTATCAATATTTTCGCAACAAGGCTTGAAATAAAATGCACTCCTTGTAGTTATCGGTATTGCAGTATCGCTTTTTGTGATTCAATTTACCTTTGCCGGTATGGAATATGTTGTGGCAGACGCTCTTTGCACTGATCCCCTCGCAAACGATACGGATGGGATCCTCTTTTTTGTAAAACGGACATTTTACGTCCGCCGTACCCCAATCTGTGGACATACTGTTTTACTCCCGAGTCAGAACGGCAAGTCGTCATCGCTTGTCATTTCTTCAAATTGGGGCGCATCGGAGCACGAAGCGTACGGTGCACGTGCGCTTTCGCCGGAAGAAACGTCGGCTTTCTTTTCCACGAAACAGGCTTCCTCTGCCATCACCTCAGTAACGTATCTCTTCTGACCGTTCTGATCCGTCCAATTTCTGGTCTGAAGGGCTCCGACGATAAGGATGCTCTTGCCCTTTTGAAAATACTTGCAGATGAACTCTGCAGTGCTTCTCCACGCTACGATGTTGATGAAGTCGGTCTGAGGCTCTTGGTCCTTCACCTTCCGTCTTCCCACCGCAAGGGGAAACGATGTAACACCTACCCCGCTTGGTGTCTGCTTCAGTTCAGGATCGGCGCAAAGATTGCCGATCAGGATCACTTTGTTAAACGATGCCATTTACTTTTCCTCCGTTCTGTTTTTTATAACTAATTTCATTCTCTGCATCCTCCGACTTTTCTTCGCATTTCGCGTTTCATTATCAAGGGAACGTATTCGGGACAGGAGCTTATGGCGTAAGAATCTCCGCTTTTGACCGCTGTCCATCCTTCCACCGGCACAAAGCTCTCCGACCATGAGCAAAAGCCACCCGCTTTTTCGCAATGCCAACAGATCTGTTCATTTACTCCGAACGTTGTGGCTGCGAAATATTCCCCGTAGCGTATTTTTCTTTTTTTCGACTTTCGTGTGAATTTCGTTGTTTCAAGCAGCTCTCGGATCTGATTCAGCATCTTGATCTTATTTAAACAATCTGAGCAGATCCCGCCTGCATTATTTGTTTTGTGACCGCAAGATCGGTGCGGCGTTTTCGTCGTCTGTTTCGTCTTCAAGCAATTCCTCCGTTGCGGCTCGCATAGAGGCTCTGGAACAGAGCCTCTATGCTTTTTCTTTTTTACCGTGCTGCCGTGGGATCTGATTCTCTCTTGTTTCGTCTCTCAAGCAGCTCGTTATACTCCTCCACCCATTGGGGATCTACGGCTTTCCACGCGGAAGCAAAATCACGGATCCCGCGGATGAGCTCCCGGATCCTCTCCATCTCAATGCTTTGTCTGGAGCGGGGGCGATCCGGATTGTTTTTCGTTAAAAACGGCAGCGGCTTTGCCGATACCGTTGGCAGAGGCTTTTTTTCCGCCGGAGGCGATTTCGTTTCCGTCACGGTTTTCTTCCTCGTGCGAGGCAGGGCCTGGTGGGAAATTCCACCCGCCTTCAAAATATCCAGAATTTCTGCCTGACTGCACAAATTCATATCAGCCAAGATCTCCACCTGCTTTTTCTTATCCTTGGCGTCACGGTACATGGTAACGATCTCATCTTTTTCCATAACGAGCTTCATATCACTTTTCCTCCTTCGTAAACAGCGGGTGCGTTCCGTTTTTCAGCTGCAGCTCTTCATCGCAAATTTCATATCCAAGCTTTTCAAGCATTTCGTAAATCAGATCCAGCCTGCCGTTTTTTCTGTATGCCCCTGAATAATCTACGTATCCGAGAGAATCCTGATCTGCAGATAAGACCCAAGCGTGGCGGAGCAGCGCCTGGCACGGATGGTTTTCTACGTAATCCTTGATCTGAGAATATCCCTTTCCTACGTCAAGCTTCTCTTTGGAGAATCTTTCCCTTTGATACCGAGCCCAATAGCCGCCGTCCATACGGCTATCCCATTCGTTTCTTATAAGAAACTCCGTTATGATATCAAAATGGCTTTTGGCTTGCGCCTCGGAAACCGAAAAAACAAAGTCTCGGCGCAAATGGAACATTCGGGCCGTTGCTTCTTTCAAGAGTTCTTGGGCGTATTGCCGCTCTCTTTGCCTTACGGTATCCCTCGCTTCTCCTTTTCGCTCCTCGGGTGTAGCTTCTCTTCGGAAATAGACCGAGCCATAGTTAAATGCAAAGAATTCTTCGTCCTTTGCTCGGACGTAATCGGAAGGAGAAATGGACGTACAGGAAAGATAAGGCCGCTTAGAGCATTTATATGTTGTGTTTCCAAAACAATCCCTGTGATAGTTGATTTCCTTTAACCCTGCAGCCGTCAACACCTTACGCCAGCGCTTCTCCAGGTTCCGTCTGTTTTGAGCATCCAGCTCTCTTCTGCACTGATTGTTGAAATTGGGTGTTCCGATAAAATCAAGCAGCATATTTCGGATCTTTGGATCCTCGATCCGATTCAACCGATCCAGTTCATCTACGGAGATCTGCCGATAGGAAACCTTTTGCAGCTTTTCCTGATCCAGCTCACAAAGCTTGGCTCTGCGCTTCACGGTTTGCGGAGAAAATCCGGATTTCTCTGCAATGCTTTTCACCGTCTCACCAAGATCCATTGCCAGCTGAAAGCCCCAACCCTGCTCGTAGATGGTAAGATCGTTTCTTTGCATATTTTCCGCAAGCATCGTTAGAACCTGCTCCTGCCGATTCATATCCGAAACGACACAGGGAAGACGGAGAAGCCCCGCCTTTTTGGCGGCTTCCATACGGCGGTTTCCGATCACTACGTAATAACGATCCTCGTGGGGAACTACGGTCAGATTTTGAAGGATCCCGTTCTTTTTGATGCTGTCCGTCAGCTCGGAAAGATCTCCCAGGTCCTTTCGCGGATTGTCCGGATGATGCTCCAACATCTCAATCGGAAGAAGAATCATTTCCCCATGTTCTTTTAAGTTCTTAACGTTTTCAGTCGTCATATCACCGTACCGCTGCCTTTCTCATTTCTTTTTCAGGGGAGAGATATAAGCGCTCTTTTCCGTCCAGATCCATCTGGCCGTGAAGCATCAGCTTTTCCTCCAATCTGGAAAGTCTTTTCAGCTTTTGAAAGCATGGGAGCTTAAGACGATCGATATATTCCCGTGCTTCGCTTTTATTGGCAAGCTTGATTCCTTTCCGTCCCGGTGCCGAAATAATGATGCCGGGAAACGCGGGATCCTCGTTGATCTCCTGGATGTCCCGCGTCAGCATTCTCCTGGCGGTGCTGTCGTGAAAGCTTTGCTTATCGTTTCTTCGGGGGTATGCCCCTATCAGCGCCAAGATAGATTCCTGATCCACGTAGGAATCAGTAGCAACTATCTCGAGCAGGCGATACAGTTCTTTTTGCCTTAATATTGTTCTGTCGTCCTTATTCATTTCGTCCTCCTTATGTCTTTTATGTTTTTTTGATTTCGATGTCGTGGATCCACAGCATCAATTTTTCCTTCAAGCGAAACACCTGATTATTTGCCGTTGCAGAGGACTTTGTGTCCTCCACAATCTCACGACCGTCCTTGTCCTTGTAAACGAAGTCTGCGACGTAATATGTTGCCCGGTGCTTCCCGATCTTTGGGATCAATTCGTATTTTACCTGTCGGCGCAGCTCCGAGATCTCACCGGCGCGCTGAAGCAGATTTAATTCCAGCCAGCGCTTCGCCTCCTTCTTGGAGTCGTGACGGATCCCGTCGTAGGTAGTTGTCTTAACGGCGCCGTATTTGTTTCCCGCAAAGTACTTCATCGGTACACCTTGAAGCTTTCTTCGCAATAATCTCTCAGGCAATCGCTGCAAACGATTTCACCGTCGAAATTGAAATAATAGTGATCCTGGATCGGTTCCCCGCAGCATTCGCATTTGGGAAGGCTGTCAAGCCATTCCTGACATTCCTTGTCGTAGGCGTCAAAATCGGCCAGCGGATCATTCGTGTATTGCATCTTCCATCCCCCTTCCTTTGCCTACGGCAGCTTCGAAGAAGTCGTCCAAATTGTAGCTCTTGACGCCCGTTTCCCGACGTTCCCAATTTCGGAAGGCTGCCTTCCAGTCCTGCATGGGTGCAAGTCCAACCTTCCAACCGTTGGCGGAATAATGATCGAAAAAGTGCTCCGGATCCACTCGGTTTCCCCTCTCGATACAATAAGCCTTGATCTCCGAGAGGGTGGGAGGAGTCCATCGCGCGCGCACGTGCGCGCTATATGGTGCTTTAGCACCATCATTATCATTATCATTTTCATTATCACTATCATTTTCATTATCATTATCAGGTTTTTTTGCTTTCGTTTGGTTTCGTTTGGTTTTTGAAAAAACCTCTTGGTTTTTTTGCTTTTCTTCTTCCGAAGAATCTTTTTTCGGTCTTCCGCCGAGCTTGCCTGCTTCTCGGCGCCGCTTGCAGGTTTCCTCGTACTTTTCCAGATCCCGATCCAGCTGTGCCTCGATAAAGCCACACGCCATATCCACTGCAGGCGGAAGATCGGGGAGCGCGTTTCCGTTTGCTTTTGCAAAGATCGACGTCAAGAGAATGCCGCGCTCTTCCATGGATAACTTCCTAATATGCTTTTCGTATTCCGTATGCAGCACAAAGCTTTTCTTTTTCATTCCTTGCCTGCCGTTTCTTTATTCCGCAATTTCTCCGGTGCTTTCGTCCACAGTCACGTCGGTATAATCCGCCTCGTAAGCAGTCTGATCGGAAACGGTGTACATATCCTCGGAGATCTCGGTCTTAATGGTTTCATCCTGAACCACGGCCTTTACGAAATCGCTTTTCAGCGGAGCATATTTCAGAACGCGCTTCAGAACGGTTTTCTTTGCCATTTCCTCGAAATTGGTCTTCCAGGGAGAAAAGCCGGTATTGTATGCCTTGCTGTATTTGGCTGCGTGCTCCTTCACGTCGTCCATAGACATCACCTCAAAGCCAAAGCCGCCGCTTTTCGTTTTGAACATAGCGTAAACCTTAACGGGTTCTCCCTTGTCGGAAGCCGCAGGCTTATGGGTCAGCTTGGGATCCAAGCCGTATTCGCACTCAAATTCGTCGTTTTCGTAAACCACGTGCGCCTGGATCAGCTCCACCTCGCCGCTTCGGTATGCAAGATCGATAAGTCCCATGTATCCCAGCTGAAACTGTGCCTCCAGCGTACCCTTGTTCATATAAGGGAGAATGTATGCCTGACCGAGAGGGGTATTCACCTCCAGGCCAAGCTGGGCAGAGGTCATCATAGCCCCCATAAAGCTCTGCGGCGTGCAGGAAGCCAGCTTCGGGTTGGTGGAAAGTGCCGAAAGAACGATCCTGGTGAAGCGTTCTTTTGTAATCACTGATGGTAAAGCCTTAGCAATCTCCCCCTGCATCGCCTTGATGTACTGCTGCATTGATTTCTTTTCGCCGGATTTTGCTACACCGACTGATTTTTGAATCTTATCCATTTGTTGTCCTCCTAAATTTCATTCACGCGGAACGTCCGCGTTTTCGTTGTTTTTTTGTATTTGGTGTAATCGATTTTAGGATGATCCTTCATCAACGCTTTGGTATCAAAGGACGGCCTATAGCTTGTGGAATAGCTTACCTTGAATCGGTCGGAAATACCCCGCCCGGAATCGCCCATAAACGCCTTGATCTTGTTGCCGATCTCCGTTTGCATTGCCTCCAGCTCCTTGATCTGCCTTCCGATGGCAACGTAGGAGCCGAGCTCCGTGCCGAAGGCAGCAAGAGAAACCTCGCAGTCGTCGTTGGAATCCTCGTAGATCGTCTTGATGGCACTTTCTGTTGCTCGGCTTCCGTCTGCCTCCGGCGGCGTGTCGCTTTGAATATGAGCGAATACGGCGCATTCTGCAGCCATCAGAGCTTCGATCTCGTCCTCGTCCCTCTCCACGGTGAACCACTTGAAATCTCGGTTTCCGATGAGCACGGCAAGGTACCAACGTTTCTTTTCGGAAACTGCCAGATAATGCACGCACTGACAGTAATAGTTTGCTGGGTATTCACCGTTTTTGAAGCTCTTTAAGTTAAGTTCCGACGTGCTTTTGATCTCAAGCCCCGCGTCCTCTCCCACTACCAAACGGTCGTAATTTGCGATCGCCCACGGATATTTGTCGTTGACGATGCTGTGATTCTCTCTGCGAACCTTTTTGCCGGTTTCCTGCTCGAATTTCTTTGCAATGAATTCCTCCAGATAGGTTCCCACGTCGGTGGCAAGGTTTCCTTCAAATTCGGGGATCTTCCCCGTCTTTTCCGCCCAAAGGGAATAGGCGGATGAAAAGGGGTTCAAGCCGACACACGCCGCTGCATCGGAGCCACCGATGTATTTTTTTCGCAGTGCCTTCCACTCCTTACGGTCTTTCGTTTTTAACCTTGTAAGAGCCATTCGATCACCTTCCTTCTGATAAAATCTCTTGCTTTTTGCAGTAAATAAGGAGCTGTGAAAAGCACTCCCAGGATCAACGTTGAATGCAGATCCTCCGGCTCCCTTTGCCGCAAAGCAAGAACGTAGTAGTCCGAGGCGCCGGCAGAAAGAAGGATCAAAGCCATTCCAACGGCGGCACTCATTTTTGTAAAAGCCCGTTTCATTTTCTCAGCGCCGGGAGATCGAGCACGTTCAAGATCTCGCAGATCTTTTCCATATCCTCGATCACGTCCTTTTCCGGCTCGTGATACGCCGAGTAGTGGCGGAGCGCCTTGTAAAGCAGCTTCCTTTCGACAGGATCTATATGAAGCTCGATTCCGCCGTCGTTTTTTTCTCCGAATTTCATACTTCCTCCTAAACGATGTTGCCGGTCTCTTCGTCAGTCCAATGAAGAATGACGGACAGCTTACGCAGCTCGCCGAGCGTGAAACGGTTGGGATCCTTTAATTTGTTATATAAAGAAGCCCTGCTGATTCCCATTTCCTTTGCCAGCTTCTGCTTGTCCCGCAGGCCGTAATACTCCAGGCTGTAGTCAACCTTTGCCTTGAGCTTTCTGTTTTTCTCGGTCCATTCCTTAAGTAGATCTCTTTTCATTGTTCTTGTCCTCCTACGTTGTTTTCGTACGTTTCAATACAGCAGCTGTTAATCACCAGCGCGACCAATTCCAGAAAGGCAAACGCCGTTTCCTCTTTTGAGTTGCGCATGATATACGTAAACAGCTCGATGATCTTCTCCTTGTCCTCGGGAGAGATCGTTGCCACAAGCGTTGTGGGTATTTTGCTTTGAACAGTATTTTTTTCCATTTCTTCGTCCTCCTATTTTCAGATCAGATCTTCAGGTTCACAGCCAAGCTCCGCTGCAAGCACCTTCAGAAGCACTTGGCTTGGCTTTCTGCGGCCGTTGGCAATGAGAGAAATATACGTTTTGGAAACTCCCGCCTTTTCCGCAAGCTCCTTTTGCGTAATTCTCGCATCAATCAACGCCTTTTTCAGCTTCTTCCCCATTGGTAATCCTCCTTTCTACAAAGCTTCTTTGATAACCAGATCGTCGATGGAGCAGTCCATCATTTCCGCGAACTGCGCGGTCATCAAAAGCGAAGGCTGCCGGATCCCATAAAGGATGTTGCGAATTGCATTATCAGTAACACCCAACTCTCGCGCTACGGCTGATACGGACTTGTTTTTTTTACTCAAAAATTCCTTGAGCTTTTGTCTGTCAAACATCAGGCTCTCCTTTCATTTAGTAGTTACACCACAGTGTTGACAGCGTCATTTTTTCGTGGTATCATTTTGTTTGCCGGTATAAAAACCCGCGGTATAGAAAGAGGTGATTATTATGCTCGATAAACTTTTCGACAAAATGATACCCTTTCTGATCCCCAAAAGAGAAAGGAAATAAAGTGAAATACTACGAAAAAAAGGTTGATGAAATTTCAGTTCCGTGTCCTTTTGCATTAGGAAGCAAACAAAAAGTCAAATACTTTGTTCAGGTTCTTGCTGACAATGTTGACATTGAATTTGAGTGCTCACAGCAAAACGGGTCGGTTTCCTGCTCTTCTTGCGAAGCATCGATGCGAAAGAATCTACATTCTCAATATCCAAATCCCGAATCTCTTCTTCCGGATTATTTGAAAGAAATTCATCAAAAAACTTGATTGCCAAAAGCAAGGCGTTCGCATATCGATCCTGCGACAATTCTTTTCGGCTCATCCAGGCATCAAACCACTTTTTGTTATCCGTCGGTGGCGATAAACTAATATGGTGGGTTTTCGTCGCTCTCACGTGATAATTTAAGAGACACTGCAACATAAACTTTGCTTCTTCGACTCGTTCTCTTTCGGTTTGCGGTTCTATCGTTACAATGTCTCCGTTTTTTAATCGGTATTTCATCCCTTATCCTCCTTTCCAATTAGTATTTGTGCTTTTATCAACACTGTGGTGTGTGTTTATTTTAGCAAACAAAATGTTTGCTGTCAACATTTTAACAAACGTTTCGATAACTTTGTGTGTTTGCACAAAAGAAAGGTAAACAAAATGTATACCATTAACAAAATCAGCGATCTGATGGAAGAGAAAGGTTTAAAACAGAAAGATTTAACTGATTACCTCGGTATAAATAAAAATGTTTATACCGGATGGAAAAGCGGAAGAATTAAATCCTACACAAAATACCTTCCGCAGATCGCAGAGTTTCTTGATGTTTCAGTTGACTACCTGCTTGGAAATACGAGTACAAAAAAATCCCCCGATTCTGAGAATCAGGGGATAGAGGTTTCTTCGGACGTTGCAAAGCACATGGAAAGGATCATGAAGGAGCTGGAGCAGGAAGAAGCTCTGATGTTTGACGGAGAGCCGCTGGACGAAGAAAGCTTGGAGCTGATCCGCGCTTCCTTGAAAAATGCCTACGCCATTGCAATGGCAAAAAAGCCGATAAAAAAAGGATCTGAAAAAAAGAAATAACAAACTGTACGAAATATAGGACACCTCTTGTGCTATGATATATGCACAAAGGAGGTGAGCCGGGTGGTTCAGTATCTGATCCACAAATATAAAACGAGAGATCCTTTTGAAATTGCCCGTAGCTTGCGGATCCATACCATATTGGAACCGCTCGGCGTCGTTCGAGGATATTATCATCGAATTTTACATCAGAAATTCATTCATATAAACTGCGATCTGACGGAACGGGAGAAATTGGTGGTCTGTGCCCACGAGCTGGGCCACGCCGTCCTGCATCCGGAAGCAAACACCCCGTTTATGAGGGGCAACACCTTGTATTCCATCAATCGCTTTGAGCGTGAGGCGAATTATTTTGCGGCGGATCTGTTGATCGACGAAGGTCTGTTCAAAGAGCATCCCGAATTTACTTCACAGCAGCTGTCATCGCTCCTCGGCTTCCCCGAAGCGCTCGTACAAATGAAAATGGATCTTCTCCCTTGCGAATGAAAAAAGAAAGCTCCACCCGTTGGACACCGGGTGGAGCCTGGACAGCAGGACAACTGTCCATCCATATAGGAGGACGAAGAACTTGTATTCTCCGTCTGCCTGTATTATATCATATTTGGAAGAAAAAGTAAAGAGTTTTCTACCGTATGATGGGAACCTCGTAATTGGTCTCGTCCCAATCGGTGAGCAGATCGGAAACGGTAATGCCCATATAGGCGGCTGCTTTTTGAACGGTTTCCATTTTCGGCTTCGTGAGCTCACGTTCGATCTTACTTATGGTATCCTTACTCAATCCCATATCTTCCCCAGCTTCGAATTGTGTCAGGTGATTCAGCTCTCTGAATCGTTTCATGTTTTTTGCGAAGTATTCTTTTTCCGGCATATTATGCTCCTTCCGCCGCTATGCGGCAATAAAATAATATATTTGGAGGCACTATGGCATCCTTTACAAAATTAAATAGCGGGAACTGGCGTTGCCGCTCCTACGCCGGGATAGATCCGACGACAGGAAAGCGAATCGTAGTGTCCGGCACCGGCGCAACAAAGAGCGAAGCTGAAATGGCGATGTTCGCGGTAAAATCAAAAGTTGCAAGCGCCGATTCTTCTATGGATATGACTCTTCGGCAGGCAATGGGTGCCTACATCAAAGCCCGAAGCGGCGTTCTTTCCCCGTCAACGATCCGCGGATATTATTCGATCCTCAATTCCGGAATTCAAAGCATTATGGATCTTCGGTTGAAAACGTTGAATGCAGCGAAAATACAAACTGCCATCAGCGAGGATGCCAAGACGAAAAGTCCGAAAACCGTTCGCAATATCTACGGGCTTCTGGTTCCGACGTTGGAAATGTTTGCTCCCGGCCTGAAGGTCGATATCAAATTGCCGCAGAAGATCAAAACTGAAATCGTTATTCCCACAGATGAGGAGATCAAGCAGATCTGCGATAGGGCAGAGCATTACCGCTGCAAATGGCAGATCTATTTGGCAGCGTTTATGGGTCTCCGTGTCTCGGAGATCATCGCCCTCGATCTGAATAAGGATATTGATTGGGAAAATTCGACTCTCACCATAAACAAGGCGATGGTCCGCAATGAAAACAGCGAATACGTGCTGAAGACCACAAAAACCGTAAATTCCACAAGAAAGCTGAAGATCCCGCCGTTTGTGTTGGATGTCTTAAAGGAAGCCAGAGATCAGACGGATCCCATTTACTTTCCCAAATCCAACGAGCTTGGCCACCGCATGAAGCGCATCGTCAACTCTCTGAAGCTTGAGAAGAAGATCACGATGCATACGCTTCGCCATTACTACGCCTCCACACTGGTCGTCCTCGGTGTCCCGGACCTGTATGCGATCAAATTGATGGGACACGGCTCGGAAGGCATTCTCCGGCGCGTCTATCAGCACACCCACGAGGAATATCTGGATTCCGTTCAGGATAAGATGATCGACTTCTTTTCCGATAAATATCAGACTTAAATATAGACACGAAATATGACACAAAACAAAAAGAATGGCTTAATTAAGCCATTCTTTCGTGTTAATATTAGGGTTCGATTCCCGTTGCCCGCTCCAAAACAAGGACTTTTTCGGAAGTCCTTTTTATTTTTTTCTTCCATATTATTGATAAAAGTGAAAAAAATATTGTATAATGGTAAAAACCATTCATTTTTTTGCGCAAAATTCATTATTTTATGCTGAAAAAATAGACCTCTTTTTATAGATTTTTTAAAGAAAACTTCCCTTTTTTCTGTTATATTTCACAAAACAAAGAATATTTCACAGCGAAACATCTTTAAATTATCCATATCTCATTGAATTATGCATTTCACCCCATAAAAATGTCTGTTATACTCATAGATGAGGAGATACGACAATGAGTTTTTTTACAGAGCTTAAAATAGTGTCTTTTGAGCGCATCGCTTTTGCTCAAAGCCTTGCCACTACCAACTATAAATATAAGCTTCAAAATACAGGCTACGGTCTTTACGGGCAAGCCCCTGCGGGCGGCGGTATCCTGGAGATCGGCTTCGTAGAACAGAACCCCATCGTCCTGAAAGGACCCGATGGGGAAATTCTCATTGAAGAAAACTGTATTTTTATCATTCCGCCGGAAAGTGAATTTTCCGTCGGTTGTCTGAATGAAGGTCTGCACCGCCACACCACGGTAGAATTTCTCATTCGCGGCTCGGCAAAGCCTGCGGAGGAGTTTCGTCCGCCGGTGGGAAAAACGGTAACCCTTCCGCTCATCATACCCCCTTCTGCAGGAAGCAACGAGGTCTTCTCTCTCATTCGCAATATTACCTGCAATCACACCACAAGCTTTCGGCGCAGTTATTTTGAAGAGTGTGCTGACTTTATGCTTCTTATTCATAAGCTTTGTTCTCTGGTACAGTCTGCCAATTTCGGCACGGTCATTTCCCCCGGCAACCGCCGCTACTGCGATCGGGCAAAGGCTTATATTTCTGAAAACATTGACCGTCGCCTCACCGTTGCCGACGTTGCCGCTGCCGTCGGAATCAGCAAAAACTATCTTACCAATATTTTCAGCAGCAGCGAAGGTCTTCCCTTGATGGAATACATCAATCGCAGAAAGCTTTCTTATATGATTGAACTGATCCGCCGTTACGGTTACACTCTCGCTCAGGCAGGGGAACACGTGGGCTTTGCCGACGGAAACTACGTCAGCCGCATTTTCAAGCGCTACTACGGAATGACCTTAACGGAATACAAGCAAACAAAGCTTCTCCAGACGGAGAATAGCCCTCTTCTGACCGAAGAGGAACCCCTCAGCTGATTTTCCCTTTTAGGGATCAATATAAAAAGGAGAAAAAACTATGCTCGCCATTGTAAACGCTACCTTGGTAATGCGCGATCACCTCATTCCCAACGCCACTCTTCTGTGTGACGGCGAAAAGATCGTGGATTTCGGCACAAAAATTGCCGTTCCCGAAGGCGCTGAGACCGTGGATGCCAAAGGTCAGTACGTAGGTCCCGGTTTTGTAGATATTCATACCCATGCCGCTTGCGGCCATTGGTTTTATGAAGAGCCGAAAGTGGCCGGAGAATGCATTCTCGAACACGGCGTTACCACCGTTCTTCCCGTTGTGTACTTCAACCGCAACAAGGAAGAATTTCTCGGGGATACCAAAAGGATTCAGAAAGCCGTTGCTGACGGAGAACTTCCCAACTTTGGCGGCTTCTATATGGAAGGCCCTTATATGAACCCCAAATTCGGCGCCGACCGTGAAAGCAACCCCTGGCAGGGTCCCATCAGAAAAGAAGACTATATGGATCTGATCCTTCAGGCAGGAAAAGATGCCAGAGTCTGGGCGCTCGCTCCCGAAAGAGAAAACATTCTGGACTTTGTTCTGGATTGCAAGAAGGTAAACCCCGACGTGGTATTTACCGTAGGTCACTCCGAGGCTACTCCCGAGGATATCGAGGTTCTGATGCCTCTCGGACTGAAGATCGGTACTCACCACACCAACGCAACGGGAACTCTTCAGAAATATCCCGAGTGCCGCACTCCCTGCGTAGATGAAACCGTTTATGCCAACCACGAGATCTATGCAGAATTGATCTCCGACTCCCGCGGTATTCACGTAGATCCTTACATTCAAAGACTGACCCGTAAGATCAAGGGCGATGATCGCATCATTCTTATTTCCGATGCCTGCGTATTTGACGGCCCCGTACCCGAAGGCGAATATGAGGGCGTAACCGATCTTTGCTTTGACTTTGCAGGCGAGATCGCAGGTTCCAAACTTACCATTGACGTTGCTTGCCGCAACTTTATGGTGCATACCGGCGCTTCCATTGTAAACATCTTCCAGTATGCATCTCTGAACCCCGCAAAAGCTACGGGCTTTGCGGACCGCGGAGAGATCCGCAAAGGCGCACGCGCCGATCTTGTGATTTGTGACCATCAGGTCAATATCAATAAAGTAATTTTAAAAGGAGAGATCGTAAAATGAAAGACTTTATCACCGATCCCGCAA
>JAZSDQ010000037.1:0-43359 GCA_045531235.1 Eubacteriales bacterium | reverse complement strand
CACTTTCTCCTTTGATCTAATGCGTTAGAGTTCACCTATACTCTAAGACGTTAGAGTTCTTTTGTCAAGAGTTGATTAAAAAAAACGGCGCGGGTGAAAAAACCGAGCCGTAATAGCTTTTATAATTCTGTGAAGAATTAACCTACGATACCGCTTCGCTCGATACCCTGTACCAGGTACTTCTGGCAGAAGCAATATAGAATAACCAGAGGAGTGATGATCATCAGCGCTGCGGTATTAATGATGGCAGAGCTGTAAACACCGGCTGCCTCGAAGCCGCTCGCACCCAAGGAAACGGGCACGGAAACGATATGAGGCATCAAATAGGTACTGGTTCTGGTAAAGAACATCTGCGTATAGAAGTCATCCGTCCACTGCCAGGAGAAGGCAAAGAGGAATACGGTGATAAGCATGGGAACAGAGAGAGGAACGATGATTCTGACAAAGGTCTTGAACACACCGGAGCCGTCTACGTAAGCTGCTTCTTCCAATTCGTCGGGCACGCCGCGGAAGAACTGTCTCATCAAGAAGATGTAAAGGCCGTTCTTAAATGCAAGACCGCCGAAGGAAAGGAGAGCCAAGGGCCAATAGGTGTTGATCAAGTTGATCTGAGTTCCGGTAATCAGTTTGATCAGGCCGTAAAGATCGAAATATCTGAATTTCTGATACAGTGCAAGTCTAAGTGCCTGATGAGGAACTACCATGGTGAAGATTACACAGAGGAACAGAATGCCATTACCTTTGAACTTGAACTTTGCAAAGCCGTAACCGATGATCATTGTGGTAACCATCTGTACAATCGCGCAGAGCAAGGAAAGGATGGTGGTGTTCCAAAGTGCTTCAAAATAACGGTTTTCCGTAATGATCGCCTGATAAGTATCCAAGGTGGGATACTTAGGAATCAATTTTACCGTAACATCGAGGAAGTCTTCTTTGCTCATGAAAGAACCGAAGATCTTTGCAATGAAGGGGTAAAGGATAACGTAGGCGATACCGACAAGAAGGACGTAACGGAAGATAGCCCAAAGAACCGTCTTAGCGAAGGTGAAGGTAAGGTACTTGGTTTTCATTCGTTCCCAAAACGGGGTACGATCTTCGAATTCTACGTCGAATTCTTTGTTCTTCTTAAACCAAGCCTTTTTCTGTTTGGTTTCTGCATTCATTAGTTCGTCCTCCTTTCTTAGTCTCTTCTCTGGTAGAATACGAATGCACTCATGGCAAGTGCAACCGCTGCAATGATTACGATTACCAGCATAAAGTAAATCCAATACATTGCAGTTGCAAGTACGTCGCCGCCGGTGGTGGTTACACCTTCATAAACAGTAGCGATGTAGTTCATTACTGCATTGGAGCTTGCGGTAAAGGAGTCAATTACGGTGTAGATCGCATTTACGAGGATCATCGGGCTGATCATCGGGAAGGTGATCTTCCAGAAGGTTTCCCAAGTGGTTGCACCGTCGATGGTACAAGACTCGTAAATTGCGGGAGAGATGGACTGAAGACCTGCAAGGAAGATCAGCATCTGTACACCGGAACGGTTAACAAGTCCGTAAACGTCATTAACGATGTTTACAACGTATTCAACAAGACCGGTACCAACCTTCATCGTTGCGAAGATGGCCTGAAAGTCCATCGCGGAAATGATCTGATTTGCCTGCTGTTCTTCTTCTCCGCCGCCGGCACCTGCGGGACCGGAAGATTCCATACCGCCTTCTGCATAGTTTGCAAAGGCGTTGTTCATATCGATATCATCGATAAGACCGGTAGAAAGAATAACGGGGATAAAGAAGATTGCACGGAACAGTGTACGGCCAACCATTTTCTGGTTCAAAAGAACTGCCATAAACAGAGAGAAGACGACGATGGCAGGTACTTCCAAGACCAGCTGCTGAATACCGCCGGTCAGCATCGTTACAAAGTTCGGATCAACAAACAGTGCATCGTAGTAGTTGTCAAAGCCAACAGGGTCCAGAATGAAGCCGCCGCCGGCAATGGGGTAAATCGTACTGAAACTGTAACGGATGGAGTCTACGATAACGGGTACGTAGATCAAGAAGAAGATCAGTACGAAAGGAGCGATAAACGCCCAACCGCTTCTTGCTTTTACTTTGTCAAGGCTTCTTGCCTTGCGCTTCTTTGCAGGCTTTTCCTTGGGGGTAACGGGTTTTACTTTAATTGCTTGATTCATTTTCATTCCCATCCTTTCCCTTAAGCGTTTACAGTGGCAAAGCCCATTGCATCAAGCTCGAGGCCGTCCACAGTTACTGCAAAGTTGTTATAGTTGAGGTAGATTTCAGTGCCCTTCTCGTAAGTAACCTTAACAACACGGTTATTAAGGATCTCATGGTTTACGATCATCTGACCCTGCAAGGGAGAAAGAACCTTATTGATCTTTTCATACTCGGTCTTAATGGATTCTTTCCACTGTTCATACTCAACTGCATAGTATTCGCTGTAGCCATTGATCTTCAATCCGTCATTGTTATATGCCAGAATGAAATAGGGGTTTGCACCGTTTTCAATGGTCTTCAGGATCGTGTATTCGTAGTCACCACTCAAGTTCATTGCTTCGCCGGTGTAATTCTTGTAACCGTGGAGAAGAATTCCGATGAAAGGAATCTCATTGGTAGTGGTGTTACGGTTGGAGCTATCCAGCGGAATATCAAGAATGGTATCAGCATACGCCCAGGTGTAGTAGTTTCCTGCTTCTACCAAAATGCTGCTGTATTCCTTGCTGATATTTTCCAAGGTGTACTGGGTAAGCTCTTTTGCATTTTCGCGGTTCAGAGGATATTCCTTATCCTGAGAGGAGTTCAGAGCATATCCGAGAGAACCTGCTGCAATATTTTTCTGTCCATCGCCGTAGAAGGATGCATACTTTGCAGCGATCTTCTGGAACATAGGCGTGTATGCCTTTGCAGAGATGGCATACGCTACCTGAGTGTTATACGCCTGAACAACGGGGTTATAGGTCTGCAGGAAAGCAGTCTTTCCGTCAATAGTCTTAGCGGAATCTACTTCCAGATCAAAGCCGTCGAACATTTTATCGGAATTTACATAAGCAAAATCAAGATCCAGATAAACTTTGTTACCTTCTGCCTGCGCGTAGGAAATCAGCTCTTTCAAACCTTTTTCGCCGCCCAAAGCACTTTCAACCTTGATCTTTGCAGGAGCAGTAGCAGTCAAACCGCCGTTTGCCCATCCGAGATAACGGATTACCTGGTTTGCTACGCCGGCTTCTTTCAGCTCAGACATAATGGTCTTTGCATCAGCGAAGGTGGTAAGCTCTGCTTTACCGGCAACGGGCATACCGAGGAAGGTCTTGGTGGTATCAATATCACCGATAAGATCCAGATAAAGATTGACATCCTTTTCCTGTTCCTCAAGCTTCTTCAAAAGGCCGTTTTCCAGGAGATATTCGCGGTAAACATTTGCCATACCAACGTAATTTGCCTTATCTTCCCAAAGCATACGATAGTGAATGGTGTAGTTGCCTACATACTTTCTATCAATGGCCTTGGTATAAACTGCTGTTCCGCCGGAAACGGTAATACCGTCCAGAGGATAAGAGTCCGTCTGACGTGCAAAGAAGGTGGTGGATACGGAGTGATAATCGTGGGTCACACCGCCGTCGATGGCATCGATACGGGTAAGGCTTTCGCCTTCGGTGATGAACGCTACATAACCCTGAGTTACAGGATCGCGCTCTACAACGGAAGTAGTGGTCTTGTTTCCGTCTTCGTCAAGAACGTAGTTGCCGTCCTTATCAAAAACGAATTCTTTTTCGGTCATGTGAGAGGTCATTACCGTTCCGTAAACAGGTACGCGCCAGGTCTGGTAGCTTGCTGTCTTGGAAGAAGCACTGTTGTAGAAACCGAAGTCGTTTCCGTACAGAGTACCGGAGATCTGAGTGAATCTGAGGTTCTGCTCAAAATCGATGGTAGATCCGCTTCCGTCGGGAATGAAGTTGTAACCGGAATCGTCGCGAACAGAGCCATCAACAGAGGTTCTGCCGGCGCCGAGGAAAGGAAGCACCTGAATAGTGTTAAGGGTGTAGGTTGCAGCGTCAAAGGAAATTCCTCGTGCAGGAAGTCTTACGCGGAAACCGTCATCCTCAAGATAATACTCCAGAGCCATTTTGAAGATGGCAGGAGAAGTATCCTTCATTACGTAGCCAACCGTTTCATGGTCGGAAAGCATATCGTTGAGAGAATACTCGGTATTATTACGGATGTAGCCTTCCAGAATGTTCAGGTTCTGAGAAGTAATTTCTTCATCTACAATGTAGATCGCCATTTTTTCCGTAATGGGATAGTTGGTGAGAATGGATGCCTGCTCACGAGCAGTCAGATCTTTATCGGAAAGATCCAGAAGAGAATAGAATGCAAAGAACTTAGAGAATTCAAAGCCTTCGGTTGCAGTAGCCTTTGCCACGTCACCGGGATCTTCACTGTTTTTCAATGCAAAATACTCTTCAAAAGTATAATCACCCATTCTGGTTCCTTCGTAGAAGGGCTTGAGAATTGCTTCTTCAAAACGGGTCTTCTCGATCTGATAAGGTACGATTCTCTTCTTTACAGCTTCGCCAATGGAGTACTGTACGCGAACACCGCCGCGGATCTTTTTAATGGTGATCTGCTCTTCTACGGCACCGTAAAGATAGCTGTTGAAGGTGCGAGAAAGGTTTTCAGAGTCGGTAAAGCTGATATTGATCTGGCTGAGGATCTCATTCTTAATAGCATCGGAAGAAGCAGTATCTGCCACATCGTAGGGGTTGGAGAACAGCATCTGTCCGGTAACCTTATCTACAACACAGATTTCTGCAGTGTATTCCTGAATATAGAATGCATAACCTTCGTTTTCCATAACCTTGGTCATGGTTGCCAGCTTTTCTTCGGGAGAAGAATAAATGTACGTATGATAGTTGATTGCTTTCAGCTCTTCATACTTTTCTTTGTTACCAAGGGTTTCTTCGCTTTCTGCATAAACTACAGGAGCCATCAGAGAGAAAACCATGGTGAAAGCCAAAAGCATCGTAAGTGCGAGAGATAAGATCTTTTTTGTTTTCATACAAGTTTTCCTCCTTTCTTAGGCTCTAAGCGATAGCTCGGTATAAATGTTGGTAATAAACGAGGTAATCTTCGAGAACAGACCGGAGAACAGGAGGGCGATAAACATAATGATTACCATACCTACCAACGTTCCGAGAACGGTCAGAATGTTCTTGGAGAAGCTGTAGTCGTGGGTGACCATAACACCGAAGAACAGAAGCATACCTGCCCAAATGTATCCAACTGAGATCAAAAGGGAGATAATGCTGCCTTCTTCCAGGGTAAGAACGTGAGACAAAATAGTTGCGGGAATCATCATCATGGGCAAAGGAAGGATCGCATAGCAGGTTGCAAGTGTGATATCCTTCAGGCTTCCTTCACCTTCGAACAGGGTGGTCAAGCACCAGTTGGAAACGACCCAAAGTGCAAAAGGAAGAAGAACACCGGACAATTCGCCGAGAATGTTGATGCCTTCGTTGTAGGGATCAAACCAATAGGACTGGCCGATACCGTTGTAAATGTAAGCTACGATGGTGATAACGACAAAGAAGATACCTGCTTTGAAGTTACCGCGTTTTTCGTGTTTCAGATCCCAGAATCCGTCAAAGGGATGGAAGATTACATGGAATCCGTAGAGAGCTGCTTCTTTGAAGGTTCTCTTGTCCTTCAGAACCTGTCCTTTTACGTTTTCTTTTGCAGCATATCCAAAGAACTTAGAAATCAAAACTGCAAGTACAACGATAACGATGGGGATCAGGATGATATAATCCTCGATCCAAGCCTTTCTCATACGAGAGTAGCACTTGGAATAGCCTTCTGCATCAAATGCTGCAGCGTAGTTTTTCTGAGCGCCTTCGTAATCACCTGCACGGTAAAGGCTGTCTGCAATACCTACGTAAGCTTCGTCAAAGTTGGAGTTCTTTTTCAGAACCTCTTCCCAATAACGAGCAGATTCACTGTAGTTACGTTCTTCAACGTTGCGAACGGCTGCAACAAGGTCTTCGCCGTAAGTGGTACGCTTGTAGATGGTAAACGCATTGACGGTCTTGTCCAAAACGATAAATTTATCGCCCTGGTAGCAGATAGAGCTGGCTGCAGTGTTGTTACCGATCTGAGGGCCGCTGTCACCAAAGATGAAGAGCAGGTTGCCCTGGGAATCATAGGTGTAAAATCTCTGGCGGCTGCTATCCACAATAGTCCAGATACCTGCTTCGCCGAGAGCTACGTCAACGATGGTGGATACGCCCATATTTGCATCCATACCAACCTTGTGGAAGGAAACAACGGGAACCTCACCGGAGGGAGGCCAGAAGCCAGTACGAAGCATTACGTCCGTTCCTTCTGCATTCAGTTTCTTAACGGGAGCATAGGCTGCAGAAGTGGATTTGGAGGTAATTTCGGACAGCATCTTTGCCTTGTCCAAAGAGGAAATGGTCGCATAAACGAATCCGGATTCGTCAATGGAAATGTTGTTATACTCGGTAGGAACCAAGGATTCAAGTGCTGCTCTCTGCTCTTTGGTCTGGAACATTCTCCAGAACACCTGCCAAGCAGAAGGAGCAGTCTTCTGAGCGCCGAGGAAGCCGAGGAAGGCGCCGTCAGCGTTCATAGAAATAATACCAAGGTTGGTGGTGGAAGAAACAACGTAAATTCTTCCTGCGGTATCTACTGCACAAGCGATCGGCTTATAGGTAGAACCTTCGGGGAATGCGGTGCTCTGAGGCTGAACGATAATGCGGTTGAAATCCACTGCAAGGATCTTGCCTTCCTCGCTAACCTTCATAGTGAACACAACGATACGGTTGTTTTCCGTATCACAGACGAAGATTTCATCGTCTTTTACGAAAAGGCCACGGGGAGCATTGAAGTCGTCGGGTACACCGTTGTCGTTATAGAAACGGGAAACCACGCAGTTTAAAGTGTAGTTCTCATTGAGGATCACGATACGGTTGTTTGCGGGATCTGCAATGAAAAGGTTGCCGTAAGCATCGGAAAGAATATCGGTAGGAGTGTCCAATGCCTTGGTAAGGCCGATATCGGCAGAATCAATAATGGTATCCGGCACGTATGCGTGGGGAGATTCCGTGAAATTACCGTCAATATCGTAAGTATAAGTGGTATAAGGAACCAATGCACTTGCCTGCGGTGCAAGGAGAGCTGCAATGCAGACAATCAAGAGCATGACTCTTATTGCTTTTTTCATATTGCTTTTCTCCTTTTCTTAGTCTTTCATACCGGAAGTGGACATGGTTTCAATAATGTTACTCTGAGTGATAACGAATACCATAATAGGAATCATCATCATAATAACCGTAGAAGCAGCGCCGGCACCCTGACGGGAAATACCACCGGTAACGATCTGCTGGATCGCGTAGTTAAAGCTCTTGTACTGCTCAGAGTAGATGTAAATGGATGAACCTGCGTTCCAAAGATCCTTGAAGCAGAACACGATCAAGGTCAGCCATGCAGGCTTAACCATAGGCATTGCGATCTGCCAGAACACGCGAAGTTCGCTTGCACCGTCAAGTCTTGCGGATTCCAGAACCGTGTTGGGAACACTGGTATCCATAAACTGCTTCATCAGGTAAAGACCCATGGAAGTAGCGCACGCGGGAATGATTCTCGCCCAATAAGTATCAACAAGACCGAGCTTACTCATAGTAAAGAAGTTGGTGATCGCGGTTACCGTGGTGTGGAACATCAGGGATTTTACAACCAACTGGAACAAAAACTTCTTACCGGGGAACTTCATCTTGGAAATAGAGTATGCTGCCATTGCAGACAGAATTACGTTTCCGAAGGTTCCGAGAATAGATACGAACGCGGTGTTGAAAATGTAACGGGAGAAAGGAACCCAAGAGGTGCTCATCAGGTTCAAAAGGGTTTTAAAGTTGCCAAAGGTGGGGTTTCTAACAAAGAAACGAGGGGGGTACTGCCACAGTTCATCAAGAGGCTTGAGGGACTGCATGATGGTGTAAAGCATAGGCAGGAACATAAATGCGCCGAATACCAGAAGTACGGCATTGATACCGATATCACCGCCCAAAGAACGGTTCATCGCATGGTTGGATTTGCGAATTCTAAGTTTTGCCATATCACTTACCAACCTTTCCGAGCATTTTACGTACCAATGTGTTGGAACCGATCATCATAAAGAACAGTACCACGGCAATGGCAGAAGCGTAACCCATCTCAAAACGTGTGTGTCCGTAGTCATCCAAGTGGTGCATGATGGTGTGCGCACAGTAGTCAGGGGAAGGATAGCCTACAAGACCGGTAATAACCGTACCGAAGCCGAAGGACTGAGTGATTGCCATAACGGCACCGAACATCATCTGAGGCTTCATGTAAGGCAGGGTAATGTACCAAAGCTCCTGCCAACGGTTTTTAACACCGTCCACGGCAGCTGCCTCGTAGAGAGAACGGTCAACCACCTGGAAACCTGCGATAAAGGTAAGGAACGAGGTACCAAGGGAGGTCCACAAAGCTACGATAATAACGATCGCCATGATGTAGTTGGCATCTTTCAAAAACGCGATAGGCGTTGTGACAAGGCCAAGATTCATCAAAGTACCGTTCAGGAATCCGTGGGAGTCAGCAGAGAAGATGTAAGTCCATACCATGTATACGTTACCCGAAATACTGGGTGCGTAGAAGATCAAGGTCATAATGGCACGGGGCTTGGGGGGCAGTTCGTTAATGAACCACGCCATGATCAGGGACAAGAGGTAAGAACCGGGACCCGTGATCGATGCGAACACCAAGGTATTCTTGATGGCCAGCATAAAGATATCGTCATCCAGGAAAAGACGGATGTAGTTATCAAACCAAATAATGTTTGGTGTTTCCAGCATGTTAAAGTCTGTAACGCTGAAGAAGATAGACAGAAATACAGGCAGAATGGTAAAGGTAAAGAAGATGATATAGAACGGTGCAAGAAGGAAATAACCAACTTTGTTGTTCTTCATTTCTTTCCAGGTCCACTGCCACTTTGTCATATCTTTTCTAGAGACAGGACGATGTACTGCTTCAGTCTTCTGAGACATGAGAATTTCCTCTCCTTACTATTTATTTAAGCGTTTTGTTCCATATAGGTTTCGTAGTTTTCCATTGTGGGAAGACCGAATTCATCACGCTTTCTGGTCAATTCGGCATTGATCGCATCAATGTATTCCAGCATTGCTTCAACGGGATCTTCGCTGTTGTTGTAAGCTGCAAGGAATGCAAATTCTACGTAACGGGCTACGATGTAGCCACCGGGCATCTCGGGAGTTGCCTCAAGCCACTCAAACTGGTTCTGAAGTTCTTTTCTTTCTTCAGCAGTCCAGCTCATAGAGAAGAGTGCTTCCTGGTTTGCGGTCGCATACTGACCGGAGGCACCGAGCAGTGCGTAATATTCCTGTCCGTAAGTGGACTGGCTTTCTGCACTTACCCACCACTTCATGAATTCCCAAGCTTCTGCAATGTTCTCGCAGTCAGCCATCATTACGATACCGGTAACGTTGGTATCGGCGGTGTGGTCAACGTAAACAGTGCCGTCTTCCGCGGTACGAATGGTACCGGGCATCAGGGTGAAGCCCCAAAGGCCGCGAAGCTCGGGTGCGAAAATAGTAAGCTGAGAATAAGAGATGTAAGCCTGTACCGCAACGGGCATTTCACCGGTACGGAAACGGTTTACAAAGTTATAGGAGTAGGGGAAGCCATACATGGTGTAAAGCTCACACATTTCCTTGAACGTTTCAAGAGCAGCGTTGCTATCAAGGTTGATAGTCATTGCACCGGTCTTTCCGGTAGTGTCACCCTCCAAGGGTTTGCTGTAAAGCTGCTCGCCGCGCTGATACAGCATAATGAGAAGACCTGCAAGGGATTCGTGATAACCGAAGTCCAAGTTGTTGGTCTGGAGCGTGGGAAGCATGTTATAAACGTCATCCCAGGTTTCGGGAATGGCAAGTCCCAGTTCCAAAAGGATATCGCTGCGATAGAACATCATAGAGAAGCTTTCGGTTTCAGGCAAGCCGTAGGATACGCCGTACAATTCCAGCGGAACGGTAGCTGCATCCTGGAACCACTTCTTCACTTCGTGGTAATCCGCAAAGACCTTCTGGCAAAGCTCCTTCTCTGCTCTCTCTTCGGGAGTATCGTCTTCAGAGAAAACATATCCTTCAGGGTTGATAGGACGGATCGCAGAACGAATTGCATAGTTGATAATGGTAGCAGAAGCCAAAGACATATTGATGTCAGGACCGCTTCCGGAAAGGGTAGCGGGAAGGAGAGATCCTGCTGCAACCAGCTTCAGGTCAACTGCGATATTGTGGTTGGGAGTGAAAGAGTCACTGACCAGAGAACGCATAATGGTGGACTGGTCACGGCCGGTGGTGGTCCATACTTCAACCTTTTTGTAGCCTTCAGTGCCGGCTGCAGTACGAACGCCGTAACTGGAGTAGTCGCTGATCCAGCTCATAAGGAACTGTTCAAATTCATAAGCCAGAGCTCCCCAGAAGGAAGCTTCCGCTCTGTAGCCTGCGTTTTTCACAAACTTATCGTGACCTGCCGCTTCAACGTCGGCAGCAGGAGAAACAAGAATGTAGTCAAGCTGCAAGGGCTGGTTACGGGCGGACATAATCCAGGTACCCAGAGAACCGATATTATCCTTCAATTCGCTGAAGTTTGCTGCTACCAGATCTTCATCTCCGGACATACCGGAAAGAAGCATTGCAATGTTATCAAGGGTAACAGAGTCGGAACCCTTGGCGCCGGTAATAGCTTCCAAACGCTTGGAAACTTCGGTAAGAACCTTAGCTTCCGTGCCCATACCCTTAAGAACCTCAGGCATCAAGCGGCCGAACTGATAGTCGCGGTATTCATCAGGATCGGAACCGGTCAACATAAGGATCTGCAGATAATAATCGTTGATATTGGCAAGAGAAGCTTCCACTTTGGTCAGAACCTCTGCCATTTCACCGAGAACTACCCACATTTCCAAGGAGTGAGTGCCCTTGGTCAGATAGAATTTCAAAGGAGCTTCTTCGCCGGTTTCTTCATTTGCTGTATAGGTCAAAGGAAGCAACTGCCAATCATCGGCATACTTAAAACGAAGATTCTTCGCTTCCTTAAAGGGCGTTTGACCGTCAATCTTCAATTCACGGGATACATACATACCCTCGGAGAACGACTGAACAAAGCGAGGACTGATATTGTAAAATCCGTCTGCGGGAACTTCAAAGCTCCAGGTGATCCACTGACCCGCGGTCTGCCATTTTTCACCGCCGATGCTGTTCAGAAGAATATTGTAAGCATCCTGGGGAACGGTTGCGGCGGATCCGCGATCGTAAAGGGGATATATAATATTGGAGGAAGTACGATGAGGAATTTCTGCATCGATAACAACGACCTGAGAGCCGGCAGCGTTGTCTGTCTTGCCTTCATTGGCCTTCAGATATTCGTCGTAGCTGATGGTATCTTCTTCGTGGTAAATGCGGATCTCTTTGATCGCGCAGCACTCCTGAACCTCTTTAAAGGAAAGGGTGTGCTGGCCTTCCTCTATATAATAAAGGAAGGGTTCCACTTCGTAGCCGGTGGAATCGCTGGCAAGTACAGTCTTCCATTCGGGAGCCTCTACCTTGTCAGGTTTGATCTCACTGCCGTCGTTATCTTCTTCAAAACCACGGTCATTGGTGCCTTCACCGCCCATTACGTCCATCCAAACACGGCTGAACTCAATGTAACGGGACTGCTTGAAGGGATAGGTGCCGTCAAGAAGAAGAGCGCGCTTAATGGTGGCGGAGTTGCTCTTCATATCAGCAACGCCGTCGCCGTTGGCATCGTATTCTACAATGGGAGCGTAGGTGATAGAAATGTGGTAATTACCGGTCTTCTTAATATAGAAGTCCCAGGAAACGTCACCCAGACCGGGAATCAAAACAACCTCTTTATCACTACCGAGATAAGTGTCGGTAGCAACATCAGCGGTAGTTTTTTCCGCATTAAAGTCTGCACCGTTAATGGTCACATCGTCTTCACCAATGGGAGCATCCTTATAAACAGCGCGATACTCGGAATACTCATTGGAGTTCAAAAGCTCTCGGATCTCATCCAGCTTGCCGGCATCTTCTTTTGCATCGGTTTCGTCTGCCTGAACAGCGTCAGCAGCCACGGCAAATGCCACGGTTCCGAAGCATGAAAATACCATCAAAAATGCCAGAAAAAGAACGAGCGTTTTTGACAGAAACTTTTTCATCATACAAAAAATCCTCCTAGTCATGCGTATGTAGGATAATTTTAGCACAAGCGTTTTTCTTTGTCAAGAAAGCAAAACTCGCGGAAAATCAATGGTTTTCAGCACTTTTTCAAGGCAAAAAAAGGCTCTTTTTGCCGCTTTTGTGAAGAACAGGTGAATTTTGCTCTTTTCAAAATTGCACAAAAAATATTGAAAAAATATATTCACAGTTTAACAACATTATTTTTTCGTTGAAATCTAGGGATTTTTTGGTTTTTCTTCCACAAGAATGTTATATTTTTGCATAGTTATTTTTTTCTAACATTTTGTTTATAATTTATATTTCGTACGATTTTTCGACTTTTTTTCTCATTTTCAAACATTGTTAAAAAAAGCGAAATCTCACACTTTTACTTGTAAGACTTCGCTAATTTTTTGTTCAAATTTTCTACACTTTGCACAGACGTTTTTTATACGTTTTTATCGTATGATCCCGCCCATCAAAATCACATCGCCAAGATAAAGGCACGCCGATTGACCGGCAGCAAACCGAGCTGTCTTTTCCAAAAGAGTGATTTTTGCACCGCCTTTTTTAAATTGCAGGCGACAAGGAATTGCCCTTCCCCGATGTCTTCCCTTCACCGTTAAACCGTCTTTTGGCAAATTTTTTCGACCGGAAGAAACATATCCCATATCAGTAATGTAAATGGTATCTGTCAAAAGTTCCTCCGATTTTCCCAGGGTCACAGTCCCCGTTTTCGGATCCTTACTCGTTACAAAAAGCCTTTCTCCCGCAGCAATTCCAAGACCGCGGCGCTGCCCCACCGTATATTTGTGAATTCCCCGATGCACTCCGAGAACATTGCCCTCTTGATCTACAAAATTACCTGTTTTTCCCCTACCGCCTTTTTCTTCAACAAAACGAAAGGTATCACCGTCGGGAATAAAGCAGATTTCCATACTTTCTCTTTCCTCGGGAGTAACAAGCCCGGAGGCAAAAGAGATCATATCCTCTTTTTTCTTATCGCCCAGGGGAAATACAATGCGTGAAAGCTGTTTCTGTGTCAGTTTCCAGAGAAAATAGCTTTGATCTTTGCTGTCGTCAACACCGCGGAGCAGTCCGAATCGCCCGTTTTTCTGTTTTTCCACGCGAACATAGTGCCCCGTTGCAACCTTATCCATCCCCAAGCGATCCGCCTCGGCAAGAAGCGAGGAAAATTTCATACGGCGGTTACATTCCACACAAGGATTGGGGGTTTCCCCTGCCATATAGCATTCCACGAAAGGAACGACCACTTCTTTTTCAAACCGTTTTTCTCTGTGAACCACACAAAAGGGAATCCCTAGCTTTTCCGCTGTATAACGGGCAGCCGAAGGATCGGAGTGCGGACAAAAAGAGAGAAAGACTCCATGCACTTCATATCCCTGTTCCAAAAGAAGCTTTGCCGCTGCGGCGCTGTCCACGCCGCCGGAAAGCCCTACGAGCACTTTTTCCATAGATTTCTCACACCTTTTTGGATTCTTCCACCGCCACCCGATCGCATCTTTCGTTATAGGGGTGGCCGTCATGACCGCGGATCCAGGTAAAGCTGACCGCGTGTTTTTCCAGAAGCTCAGCAAGCTCCTTCCAAAGATCTACGTTGAGAACAGGCTTCTTATCCGCCTTGCGCCAGCCGTTCTTCTGCCAGGAATGGAGCCATTTTTTCTCAATGGCATCTACTACATATTTGGAATCACTGACGATCTCCACCTCACAGCTTTCCTTCAAAGCACCGAGGCCGCGGATCACTGCCATCAATTCCATGCGGTTGTTGGTAGTATCTTTTTCTCCGCCGGAAATGCATTTCTCATGCCCGTTGTAGACCAAAATGGCACAAAAGCCTCCCGGTCCCGGATTCCCCGAGCACGCGCCGTCGGTATATAAAGTAACGTTTTTCACATTGATCTCCTTTTTACTTCCGATACTTCATTATACACAAAAAAATGCCCCTTGAAAAGAGAAAAGGAAAAAATCGTGCGCTTTCACGCACGATTTTTATTGTCAGGAAATATATCCTAAGGTTTTACCGTACAAATATAACTCATATCGGTAACGATAAGAAATATTCGTATCCTTTACGATCCTGCTGATGCTCTGAAGAATTCCTTTCCGATCCACCACTTTATACCTTTCCTTATTATTGTAGGTCGTGTGCTTTTTCACGATCTCATTCAGGTAATCGTAAGCGGTCATTTCAGGCTCAATTCCGGAAGAACCTCCGTTTTTCTCACTGCTTTCCAGCTTTAGTTTTTCCTCTGCCAAGTGATTTTCATAGCTCTCCTGCTTTCGCGCTGCTTCATATTCTTTCACCCAGTTTTCCTGTTCTCTTTGGTCACGCTGAAGCTGCGCTTCATATTCTTTTGCCCAGTTCTCCTGCGCCCTTTGGTCGCGCTGAAGCTGCGCTTCATATTCTTTCGCCCAGTTTTCCTGCGCCCTTTGGTCGCGCTGAAGCTGCGCTTCATATTCCCGATCCAGATTTGCCTGTTCCAATTGAGCGCGGTAAAGGCCCGTCTTATATTCACCGATCTCTTTTTCAGCCTCCGCCAGGAGCGAAGCAGAGGTTTTTGCTTTTTCCGCTTCAAAGGAAGCCACCTGTTCTCCGTGCTGCAGAGAAAGTGCCGACATCGCTGCAGAGCGCTGAGCGTTGGCATAAGCCTGCGCCTGCACCGTTTCCCCGGCACGGGTATATCCGCTGTCTGCCATTCGTTCCAGCATATTTTTCAGATCCACATCTGCCCGCGCTGAAGCAAAACTCGCTTCTTTTTGATATTTCTTATCAAGGGCACGGATCTTGCTGTTGTAAGATGCCTCCGTAGCACGAATCAGTTTTTCATAGCGGGAAAAGATCTCTTCCGTTCCTTCTTCCATCTGTTTGAGGATCTGCGCAGTATTGTTTTTCGTTGCCATAATATCCTCCTCTTTATTTATACGTTTCGGTCGGTTTGCCTACCCTTGATTTCAATCCCCAAAACATGCGCCGCCGTGGCGTCCTCTGCAGAGATCAAAAGCTCCAGATAATGAAACCGACGTTTGAAAAAGCGCAAGCTTTTTCTGATTTCCTCACCGTCTCCCGAAACAGAAAACTCTTTTTTCTCCGTTTCTCCCCGATCCGTCGTGGCTGTAACATGAAAATTCACAGGCGAAGGTGTTCTGACGGTAAGAGAAACACGGTACAGGTTTTTTTCGGAGTTTCCGTCGCCGAAGCTCATTTTCTTGCTTTTCCATCGCACCGGAATCGCCTTTCCCAGATCCAGATCTCCTCCGACCTCATAAATTCCGTCATCAGATGCATAATACAGCTGATTTTTCACTTCACAAAATGCAAAAATATTCTTCGGCATTTCATAATAGTAGAACTGCCTTCTGCCGTAGTGATATACAAAGATCCGATTGTCAAAACAAATGTACAATTCCGAAGTTGCCTTGCGATTAAAGAGGATCGTTTTTTCAGCATCTTCTTTTTGCAAAGCGTGAGCAATGGACTCGGAAAAAAGCACAGCGTTTCGTTCATCCCGAATATTTGTAGATACCCAGCGAAAGAGCCCCGCACCGCAGACGGTGCACGGATCGTTTTCCACCAAAACTGCCTGCCCTCGGGCAGAGCAGCCGCGGTGGTCCGATAAGGGAAGCACGGGAAAGGATGCCACGAGTTTGCCGTCCACGCCGGTCATGTATTCCAGATAAGAGTAATACGCCGCGTTCTCCGTCCAAATGAGAAGCCTGTCGTAATGTCTTAAAATGGAAGTGATATCTTCTCCCGATCCGATGAGAGAATATGCCGTTTCGGGAAAATACTCCAGGCACGGTTTTCCGTCCACCACACCGCTGTGATAGCGCATGCCGGGAGTATCCCGATTTCCGTACAGAAAAGCGCGGGTATCATTAGCACCGCCAAAGCTGACGGCGTTGCGGCAATTCCAGATGCGGTCCGGTTCGTCTCCCTCGCGGCACAGTTCAAACATTGCCTCCACGGAATCAATTCCCGCAGGAGGGACAGAAAGCAAGGTAAGAGAGCAGTTTTCTTCATTCCAATAATAGGACTTCTCGTCAAGAAGCTGCCCGTTTACCTTCACCCACACAACGCCCTCAAGATTTACTAGCACGGGGTAAAAGTATTTATCCGTACCGCTGGGAGAAAACCTTTGCTTAAAATACGGAGTAAGAATGTTGACGTCTTCATACATCACGCCGCTTCCATCGGAAACCGTGCCGATCATCAGCGTAGGAATATAAGGCTCCGGTACCAAAAGACTTTCACCGTCATATTTTCGGATGCCATTTCCCGTGAGAATATAAAGTGAATTATAGAAATAAAAAATCTGCACCGATTCCTCTCCGGGAATGATCCCCTCCAAAGGGGAAAGGCTGTCAAATCCCAGGCGGGAGGCATACAGTGTATGCCCTGCCACCGCAAGGAAAATATCTTCTCCGCCAAGCTTTCCGTAATAGATCCCGCGCAATCCGGGAAGATCACAGATCTTCCTGCAGCCCTCTCGCCGCTTCAGCTTACCACCGCTTGTGATCTTGAAATTCAGCATATCCGGGCTCAGAGAATCCTTCAATTCGTGAGAGCCGTCCACGGAAGTGCAAAGACCCGAAAAATGCTCTAAATTTAAAGTAAAATCACCTTTCATAACTGCCTCCTCAATAAGGACGGAAAATTTTGTGACGCCGACCTTGGCGGCACCTTGCTCTCAAAACTTCCCGTTCTTTTTGATAAAGACCATGAAAGAAGCTCGCTCTTTCCGGTTCCGTTTCCCCCAGAAAAAGCGCCGCAAGCCCCAAAGGCATCAGAGAGAAAAGAATCATCTCCTCCAGACCGATCTCCTCTTCCGGAGAAACCAGCTGAGGAATGGTCGCACCTACGCCAAGCTCATCGCCCTTCAGCGCAAGATCCAATTCGTATACTTCACCAAGAAGTATATTCACAAGGGGAAGCAGTCTTTTTTCGAAAACGGCACTGTTTTCCCCGTCTTCCTCGCCCATCAAAGCAAGGCTTCTTCGGTAAATTTCACGCGCTGTCTTCATGCCTTACTCCTTTTTCAGCCGAAATCAGATATTGTCTTCTTCGGCGGGAGTCAGGTTCAAAAAGACCATTTCCTTGGGGTAGATGATCTTGGCGCCGTAAAGATGCAATCCCTTAACGGCATCGCCGTGGCGAAGCTCGGGCTCATACGCCTTGACCTCGGAAACCTGCTCGGCAAAAGCAATGGCGCGGCCGGTTCTTGCAATACAGCGGTATGCGCCGCTGCCGTCCTTCTGGATGTTGTTGGTCACGTAGATATCAAAGCCCATAAAGGTACCGATATATCCTCTGCCAAGGGCGTCTACGTTATCGGTAGAACGAAGCACCTTCGCCAGCACCAACTTCTGCTCAATGGCAGGGGGAACCTCCAGAGAGATCTTTGCGGAATTGGGAACGTTGTGTTCCATAAGAATACGTCTGGCATCGGCAATGCTGTTGATGATGGAAGCGCTTGTTACCGCATCGTCGGTAATGCTTTCCACCGCACTGTCGGTAAGAGAGTAGATGTAGCGGTCTGCCACGTCGGAAAGAGCGTTGGAAGCCTCCTTCATTGCCGCCTGCATCAAGCCCTTCTTGGACTGAGCAAGATCGATGGAATCCAAAAAGAAGTTGAATCCCTTTGCCTGATCAATGATCAGGGTGCGCTCGTTGTCGGAAAGCACCTCTGCCGCAGGCATATCCTGATTTTTGGTATAATCAAACACCGTTACGGGGCCAATACCGCAGATTTTTACTCTGTCGCCCTCTCCGCGGATCTCTCCCTCGAATTCACGGGAGCAAAGCTTTACTCCCACATAGTCTTTCTCCAGCTCACTGTAAAGCGTTTCACTCCACAGAGCAGGAATAAAATTGGTAATTGCCATAAATTTCTCCTTTCTTTACTTCCACTTTTCCATGGAAGCTAAAATTGCATCGTAATTTTTCTTGATTTCGCTTCTGGACATACTCTTTACCGCCTCGGGCGAGAAGTAGTCGTATTCAGCGCCGTCGTGACGGATGCGGGGCGGAGCCTTTTTCTCATTGGCAGCATTCACCGAATTGATGTGCTCCTCCTCTTTCATTCTCTGAACAAAGTACAGCGCAAAGCTTGCCGCAAGGCTCTCCCCTGCTTCCACTCTCGCCCAAACTTCTTCGGGAATGTCTTTCGCCTTCACCTCAGGGAACAAACGGTGAAACAGATCAATATCTTTTCTCATTTTCTCCGTTTTGTCTTCCGTTTCCTCTTGGGGAAAGGTCTTTTCTTCTGCTTCCTCTTCCGAAGCTTCCGTTGCTCTTTCCTCAAGAATTTCCTTCTCTTCGGACAGAGCTTTTTCCTTTTTCTTTTTCATATAGTCCTCCTTTTTTATCTATTTTCAGGCATTTGCCGGAAAATCTTGTTTTGCCGCTTCTTCCTGTCGCACTTCCTCAAGAAGCTCTTCTTTCTTGCCGATATAACCATCGGGCAAGCGTTCCAGATACTGTGAAAAACGGATCACGCCCGAAGAAAGCAGCTTATCCAGCGTAGCTACCTGAGCCATCTCGCTCCACTGACTGGAAGCTCCCGCCTGGGCTGAGCAGGAAAAGAGAATGTTCTCCAATTCCTCCGTGGGAATCACCCCACCTAAAAGCTCGCCTTTTTCACGGAACATCATCACGCGAGCGGGATCGTAGTAGTGCAAAATGAAGTCCAGCCAGATCATACCAAGCCTTTCCACCGCGCCGAACAGTGCCTTCTTCTGCATTTCCAGGGGCACCGTAGAGCTTTGCTGCAGAGCAATGATGGCACTGGTGTTATCGGGAGTTACGTTACCCAAGGCAGCATCGGTAGCACCCATCAATTCCTTGGTAACGGAAATGGTCATATTGATCACGTCCAAAAAGCCACCCTGCACCGCGCCGGGATCCATTCTCACCGCCGCCGTTTCCACAGGGCCGTTTACTGCCACCGCCTCCCCGATTTCTCCCGTCCATTCATCAATAAGATTGGCGTTATAGATCACCTTGGAGAAGGAAACGTCCATCATGTGCTTCATCACCATGGCAAAGGCCTTGTTAATGTAAAGCTGATTATCTGCAAGATTCGTAGCCACCGCAGCACCGTGATAACAGTTTTTCACCCGTTCCCAATTCATCAGCGCAACGGGATACATATTCAGTCCCGTATCCCTTTCGGGAGAAATAACCAGGTTTTTACAGCTTTTGCGGAAGCGTACCGTGCCGTCCTTTTTGTAAAGCTTGATCACGTAAGTTGCCTTGGTACCGGCAAGCTCCTTTTTGCCGTAATCTCCGCCGGTTTCCATCACGTCGTTATCCGGCAGGATCATTTCCGCATCCTTGGCGGAAATTCCGTTTGCCCTCGCCTCACGGCGAAGCTCTTCCACAAGCTCTCTGCCGGAAATTAAAATGTAAGGCTGTTCCTCCACCGCGGAAGTGTTTACGTCGCCGAAAAACACCTGGGTGCCGTCTACCAGAGAGGTAACGAAATCACCGCGGAAGCCTTGGGCCGTCTTCAGCGCAGGATCCCAATATACGTAGAGGAACATATCCCCTGTAATGGCAGCATCCTGCAAGCCGTACATCAGAAGGCGCTCCACTTTATCTTTTTCAAAGCGATAATTCACGTATCGGGTAAGCAGCTGACACGCCTCGTCCACCGTTTTTCTTTTTTTCTTGTCCGAAAGGCAATTCATTCCCTCCGCTGAAAAATGAAGGGATACGTTCTGACTCATAATGGCGGAAATAAAATAATTGATGACACGCTTGAACAAATTGAATACCGGTGTAGGAAGATCTCCCGCCTGTACCCCTGCCCATTGATCGCCACGGTAAAACCGTTCGTTGCGACCTACGGTGTCATAAAGCCCGATCTGCCGATTATACTCTCTGCCCTTTTCCAGAAGGCCAAAGTCTTCGGTGATCTGCTTTCCGAAACTTTCTTTCATAAATACTCCTTTCTTTCCTTGGCTTTGACCGAATTGTACGAAAAAGGCATACTGACACACAATGACAATATAAAAAAAGAGCCCCCAAAAAAGGGAGCTTTTCCATGCCATAATTTATCAAGCTTTCCTTGCCCGCCTCAGCGCCACCACAGATTGCAATAAAAAAGGAAGTGTAGAAATTCTACACTTCCTTTTTTTGTATTGTTTTTTATTTTGCGGCTTTTGCACGGCGTACGGCAAGGATACGCTGCATTTCGTTGTAAACGATCATATAGCCTTCGTCTACGCCCATACCGGGTTTTGCAAGGATCTGATCGGGTTTTGTTGCCATTGCGCAATGTACGCAAACCTGAGCGCTGCGGTCGGTTTCGTTGCAGGTACCGCCCTGATAAGCGCCAATGCCTCTTTCCTTGCAGTAGAGAACTGCTTCGATGGTATTGTTGATACCGCCAAGGTCGGGAGTCTTGATCTGAATGATGTGACCTGCCTTGTTGTCTGCAAAGAGCTTGATATCCTCAAGGGTATTGCACCACTCGTCAGCAACCAGCTTCACGTCACAGCCTCTCTTGTCAAGCTCTGCAGTCAGACCTGCAAGAGCCTCCAGCTGACTTTCTCTGTCGCTGTCACAGTCCATGGGACCTTCGATGTGCAGTTTGAAAGGAGCAGCGGTGCGGCCAAGATCTTCAATGTAATCTGCCATGGCAGCATAGTTGTTATTGCCGAATGCGGCACCGATGGTACCGTAAACGTCCATGTGCAAACGGGGCGCATATTCGGGATCCTGACGGTTCTCCAGAATACGGTCACGGAGCCAAGCAACATACTCTTTCAGCTTTTCGCCCTTGGTACCGAGCTTGGTTTCCACGTGGTTAATGAGGGCGTGAGGAAGAACCTGTGCGCCCTTTAGGATCATTTTATCAGCGTTGAGGTAACGATCGTCACCGGACTGAGTAAAGATGGGAACGATGCCTTCGGAAACGTCTACGCCGTATTCGTCAGCAACTACTTCGCACATCATTTTGCCGGTTCCCTTAGCAACAGCATCCAGAATCGCCTGAGATACACCGTAGCGTACTGCAGTGTGAAGACGCTTGCCGTCAACGGTAATTGCTTCCATCTCTTTGCAAAGACCGCGAAAGTCGTTTGCTTCCTTACCGATAAGGAAAGGACGGATGTACTTCTCAATCACGGGAATAAAGTCTTTTGCAAGGAAGAGGGGATCTCTTCCGCCTGCGCCGGAATACTGAACGGCAGCGCAGTCACCGTAAGCGATCTGACCGTCTTCCAGAACGATCATAACGGAAACGGATTCACCTGCCTGACGAACGGCGGTAAAGCCCTCGGTCACGGGAGCACCGAGATAGAAAAGTCCGTCGTGACCTGCGCCTTTTTTAATGGCGCGCTGGTCGTCAAAATAGAAGCCGGTACGGCCTGCAGAGCAAATTACGTCAATAATCTTCATTGTATTATCCTCCTGAATTTATCTGGGGCGGCCTACAAGGCGGCCCTTGCCAATTGCGTATACGTCATCAATTACCATCTGGAAGGAAGCCTTTCTTCCTTCTGCCACTGCGCGGGCTTCGATCTTTTCGCGGTGGAAGTCCTGAAGCTCCTTGGAGAAAGGAAGATTACCGGTATTAAGAATTCTTACGGCACCGTCATTGTCGCGGCAAGGAAGCATAAGACCTGCATTGGCACGGCAAGGAGCAAAGGGAACGTCAAGAACGCCTGCCTCTACGCCTCTGCATACACCAACGGCAATATCGCCGTTGCCAAGTTCAAAGCACTTATCTACGATAGCGCGGGTCTCCATAGCGATGATCTTCTTTTCTTCAGCAAGGAGAACTTCGGGGAAGTCCTGATCAGCAAGCATATTTACTACCTGCTTGGTGCAGCGAAGACCCTGAGCATTGGCTTCCATGGTAGGAATACCGACAGCCTCGTGAGGAGTCTTTACAATAACCTTGGTGGCGTGGGAAAGTGCTGCAATGGTACTACCGCTTGCAATTACGCCGAATGCCTTTGCTTCGTCTGCAGGGAAGCCGCCCATCCACTGGTGAAGAACGGTGGTAACCTGAACGTCGGAATAGCCGTATTTTGCAAGGTATTCATCGGTCAGTTCCTGAAGGCTGCGAATGGCAGCAATATCCTGAACCAGGTTTCCGCACTGGCCGTAGCCTACGGTAATATTCTTTACGCCCTGCTCTGCGGCGAGAAGCGCTTCAATGATGGCTGCTGCGTGAGAAATACAGGGGGGAACCAAAGTTCCGGTAAGAGGACCGTAGGGCTCACGGTTGATGGATACGCCCATTTCCTCATAAAGGCCGGTCAAACGGTCTACATACTGCCAGTCACGAATGGTACGCTCCATGGGAATGTTCTTGCAGTAAGGCAAGTTGTAGGAAATACCGCCACCCTCGTAGCTGGTAAAGCCACCGGCAAAGCTGATCTCGGTGAGAAGTCTTGCATCGGGGGTACCGTGACGAACCTGCATGGGTACGGAAACGCTCTCTACGACTCTGCGGCAGTTCATTACACCGTGGTTAACAGCGGGGAAGCCGTTGAGCATAGCGCGCTCCAGACGGAGAGACTCGGAAATTCCGTTTTCAGCCTCTTCGTAGCGGTTCTGTCTGGTATAGCTGTCAATGGTTGTGGGAAGAAGGTCAGCCTCGCCCTCTTTCTCCAGATACTGCATCAATTTGATGTGTTCCTCCACCACCGGTACACCGGCACGGGGCTGAACCAAAGTTCTCTTGCTGCGCTTTGCGGCAAGAAGCTTCTCGGAAAAACGACGGTTCTCAGGCATTGCCTTGTGGTATGCCACCGCCTCATCCAAGGAAACATCCTTTCCGGTAGGCCACTGGGAAAGCACCTCGCGGCGCAATTCCATAAATTCCCCTTCGGGGATCTTTTTATTCCGAATATCCATGGTACTCAAGCTCCTTTTTCAGTATTCGAAGGGCTGCTTCGGGATAATACCCGCTCAAAAGCCCCATTGCGGCAATAATATATTTTCTGTCCACCCAGACTGCGGCTTTTCTCGGGCGCAGTGATTCGGGTGACATGGGAGAATACAGCGCGTGGGCTGCGATCTTCTCCGTTCGTTTGGTGTGGATCAGGCTTCCGCCCGTCACGATAATATTTTTTACGGCAGTGAGATTTTTTCCTTCCTGCACGTAAGTTTTACCCATCATGGTATAAGTTTCGTAGACCGTGCCTGCGTGGCGGGAAACCGCCTCCCGTATGGCAGCTGAGGCAAGAGCAAAATCCAGCTGTTCCAGCTCGTCGTCCCCGTTGGGAACGGTATCCGTGTGATGGGAAAGATACTCCACCAATTCCTCCACACGCCCTTCCTCAATTCCGGAAAGACGGCTGATCTCACGGGCGCCTGCCGCATCCACGATTCCGTGAATGCTGTATCGCATACCGATATCGCCTTCCACCGTTCTCTTGGCATAAGGCTCGGGCAGTCCTTTGAAGACCGTGTTCATCTGCTCGGGCATACCGTCTGCTACGGAATAGATATCCGTGGTCGCGCCACCGACATCCACACCCAAAAGCTCACCGACACCGCTTTCGCCTTCACATCCCTTGGAGAGGATCTCCATCGCCTGCATCACCGCTGCCGGTGTAGGCATGAGAATATCCGAAAGCAAAGCCGTCGCACGGCTCAAGCCCTTGGCAAGAACGATTCTTTCCAAAAAGATCTCACGGATCTTCTTTTGCGTCGGCTCCACCTGCAAAACGCCGAATTTCGGCATTACATTGGGACAAATGTGCACCTCACAGCCTTCCAGAATGCGCTCACATTCCCTTGCCGCCGAGCGGTTACCCGCCACAACGATAGGAAATTTAGGCTTGATGGAACGAAGACGCTTTGCATTCTCAAGAATACATTCGCTGTTTCCGCCGTCGGTACCGCCGACCAAAAGGAAAATATCGGGAGCAAGTTTTTCGATCTCCTCCAGATCGCTTTCCGTCAAATGGAAGGAATACACACCTACGGTTTTTGCCCCTGCACCAAGACCGGCAAGACGCGCCGCCTCTACCGTAAGCTCCGGCACAAGGCCGCTGGTAACCATTCTCAGGCCGCCTGCAGCAGAAGAACAAGCATAGGTTTCTTCGTAATCGATCTTTCCCGTCTCAACTTCCAAAAGGCGCATAGCGTTGGCAAGACCGTCGCCGATATCCGTTTCTATGGTGGTAAAGCTTTGTGCTGTTCCAAGAATCTTCTCTCCCTCTACGTCTACGCTCGTCAGCTTTGTAAACGTACTGCCGAAGTCAATGAGAAGAATCGGTTTCACTTATTTTCACTCTCCATCCCGAAGATCTCTCTCAAAGCGGCAATGGTGGTTTCGGGAGAAGTTCCGGGAGGAAATGCACGGTCAAAGCCCATGGCCTTGAAACGCTTCTCAACGTCCTCAAACTTCTGCTTACCGATAACAATATTTCCGCCTACCAAGAGGGGGATCCCCGCAAGACCTGCTTCTTCGCATTTTTCGCGAAGACCGCGGCAGTCCAATTCTCCCTGACCGTACAGAGAAGAAACGACAATAGCATCTGCCGCAGATTCAATGGCTGCTGCAATGTACTCCTCCTGAGAAACCATAACGCCCAGGTTGACTACTTCAAAGCCTGCTTCCGTAAAAGCATGATACAGGATCTTGTTTCCTACTGCATGAACATCAGCGCCGATAACGCCGATGACCAAAACTTTCTTTTTTTCCAATGAAATATCCTTTCTTCTAATGCTCGCCATTAGATTGTTCTATATCTATATAATAAAAAGAAATAGTCCTTTTGTCAATAAAAAATTACTCTTTTTCCTATTATTTTCACTTTTTTCATAAAAAAACAACCGCCGAAATCGGCGGCTGTTTTTCCATATTTTTATCATATATTTTTTTCTTCCAAAAGGCGCTTGATCTTCACTTCCAGATACAAAACGGATCCCTCGTCCATTTCGTAGTGGCACTCCACAAGCTGACCGCGGAAACGGGAAAGCAACTCCGTTTCTTCCGCACCGAAATATTTCTCATAGCCCTCGGCAACGAAAAGCACGTCTTTATCTTTTAAGTATTCTTCCGCATCTTTTTTTTCAGAAAGATCCAAAGGTGGGGAAATGACAGCACCCTCGGAATAGGTCTTACAGGTGCGGTACAAAAGTTCAGCAAAACGAGGACTGTATCCCACGATTCCGACCTTCTGTTTCGGGCGGAGCTTGATCATGTGGGCAAGACTTCCTCTGGCAAGGCAAAGGGCTGCTCTCACTACCCTTACTCCCGGCAAAACGCTTTCCAGATAATCGGCGTGAGTAGCCGTAGTTACCACAAGGTCAAAGCCCTGCTCCAATTTGTACGGATACTGGCGGACGTGGTCCAAAAGGAAAGAATACAGATCCACTCCCGGGATATGACGAAGCTGCTCTGCCATTTGAGACAGATTTTCCGGGTTACACTCCACCACCGCCACACGGAGAAAGGCTTCCTTTTCCGCCCGTTCCCTGAGCTTTAAATTCAAGAAAATATTGATCTCCGACGGCGACAGTCCCATTTCGTCCAAACTGTCCAGAAGAGCATCGATGGCAACCATAGCCTGTTCCTTGCGACTTGCGGAATGAGGCTGCTGATAACGGATAAAGGTGCCTCTTCCCTGCACCTTCTCCAGGATGCCCAAGCGCTCCAATTCATCGTACGCACGCTTTACGGTGCCACGGGCGATATTCAGTTCTTTCGTCATTTCCTGCACAGTGGGAAGACGTTCTCCCGACACCAGAGTTCCCTGCTTTACCGCGGCGCGGATCTGATCCACCAACTGCTGATAAAGTGGAACGTCCAGGTCAGTATTTACATTTAATTTCAAATTCATTTCTTTCCTCGGTTAAAATTGTTCTATAACAATATACACCAATATTTTGCATTTGTCAAGCAAAATTGACACAAAAAAAGACGCTTCCGAAGAAGCGTCTTTTTTTTATTTCTGAGAAGCAAGATAATCCTGTCTTCCCGTTTCGTAGAGGTTGTTGCCTTCGCTGTCAATGATAACAACTACGGGGAAATTCTCTACCTCGAGTCTGCGGATCGCCTCAGCGCCCAGATCCTCGTAAGCGATAACCTCAGCCTTTTTGATGCACTTGGAAAGAAGCGCACCTGCGCCGCCGATGGCACCGAAGTATACAGCGCCGTGCTCTTTCATTGCGGCAATCACTTCGGGACCCCGCTTACCCTTGCCGATCATACCTGTCTGACCGAGACCGATGAGGGTGGGGCTGTATGCATCCATACGGTAAGAGGTGGTAGGGCCTGCAGAGCCGATGACCTGACCGGGCTTTGCGGGGGTAGGACCTACAAAGTAGATCACTGCATCGCGGATCTCCAAGGGAAGCTCTTCTCCCTTTGCTACCAATTCGCAAAGGCGCTTGTGAGCAGCATCACGGGCCGTATAAATTACACCGCTTAACAGGCAGCTGTCGCCTGCCTTCAGTTTTTTTGCTTCTTCGCGGCTCAAGGGAGCCTGAATAGAAATTGCCATCTTACAGCACCTCCGTCTTATGTCTTGTTACGTGGCAGTTGATGTTCACTGCTACGGGAAGTCCTGCAATATGGGTAGGCAGAACCTCAATGTTCACCGCCAGAGCCGTGGTCTTACCGCCAAAGCCCTGAGGACCGATACCGAGCGCATTGATCTTTTCCAGAAGCTCCTTTTCCAGATCTGCATAAAAGGGATTGTCGCTGGAAACGTCTACGGGACGGAGAAGCGCCTTTTTGGCAAGATAGGCAGCCTTATCAAAGGTACCGCCCACACCTACGCCCACCACAATGGGAGGACAGGGGTTGGGGCCTGCTTCTTCCACAGCCTTGATAACGAAATTCTTCACACCTTCCAGTCCGTCAGAAGGACGGAGCATAGCGATGCGGCTCATATTTTCACTGCCGAAGCCCTTGGGAGCTACGGTGATCTCCACCTTATCTCCGGGAACGATCTCGGTGTAAAGCATGGCGGGAGTATTATCACCGGTGTTTACACGGTCCAGAGGATCGCGAACTACGCTCTTTCTCAAAAAGCCTTCGGTGTAGCCCTGACGAACGCCTTCATCTACCGCTTCGGTAAGATTTCCGACAATATGAACGTCCTGACCGATTTTCAAAAATACGCAAGCCATACCCGTATCCTGGCAGATAGGCTGATTCTTTTCGTCTGCGATCTCATAGTTTTCAATAATTCTTTCCAGAATCTCCTTTGCCTGAGGCCAGGGCTCGTTGTTGCAGCAATCGCAAATTCTCTGCTTTAAATCGCCTGTCAAGTGACAGTTTGCTTCAATGCAAAGATGCTTTACCGCTGCCGTAATTTGTTCTGCACGGATTTCTCTCATATCTTGTCCTTTCCTTTAAAGAATGTTATAAATTTGGTCCTGTTCCTCGCCCGTATGGCCGTAGACCTTGGCCACCACACGGTCACCCATGGGGATCTTCTTGGGAATTCCCGTAATTTTTTCCGCCTTGGCTTTCAGTTCTTCAATATCCAATACGGGAAGGCGGGCATCCAAAAGGCGTTGCTTCAATTCCTTGTTCTTGGGATTGACGGCAATACCGCCTTGCGTTACCAAAACGTCAATATCCTTGCCGGGAGTAGAGATACAACCGACGCGGTCTGTAACGATGGGAAGTCTTGCGCGGAAAAGAGGCGCGATGATCATACTCATTTTTGCCCCTGCCGCAGTATCGCTGTGGCCACCGGAGCCGCCCATGATCACACCGGCGGAATCGGTATGTACGTTAACGTTAAACTCGGTATCAATTTCCGTAGCACCGAGGATCACCGCATCCAGGGAATGAATGAGGCTCTTTCCGTCGGGCGCCGCGTACTGAATGGCAGTAATTTCCTGATGGCGGGGATCCTGACGAATGGATTCTACCGCGCCGAGGTCAAAGCACTGTACGTCATAAAGCTTTTCAAAGCAGCCGGCGCGAAGCATTTCCACAAGATACCCTGTGATACCGCCCATACCGAAGCTTCCGCAGATCTTCTTTTCCAGCATAATATCCTTCAGATACTTTGCCGCCGCAAGGCTTGCGCCGCCTGCGCCGGTCTGGAATGAAAATCCGTCTTTTAAAAGGCCCGATGCTTCAATAACGCGGGCAGCGTATTTTGCCATGACAAGACCTACGGGGTCACGGGTGATACGGGTCGTGCCGGAAACGATACCGGCAGGATCCCCAATGGCGTCCACCTCTACCACGAAATCTACATGTTCTCCGGAAATGGAGGTTTCTTTCAGGGGAGAAGGCACCAGGTTATCGGTAACGACCACAACCTTCTTTGCGTATTCTGCATCGGCAAAAGCATAGCCTAAGCTTCCGCAAGCGGAAGGGCCGATCTTACCGGTGCAATTTCCCATATCGTCAGCAGTGGGAGCGCCGATAAAAGCTACGTCAATGGGGGTCTTTCCACGCTGAATATCAAAAGGACGGCCGCCGTGAGTACGGAACTCCAACGGCGTAGGAAGGATCCCGCGGGAAAAAGCTTCTCCCAGTCCACGGGAAACATAGTCTGCCGAAACTCCCGTTACCACACCGTTTTCAATGTGCTCCAGGAGGGGCATGTGCGTATCAAAAAGAGAACTTGCATTTACCTTGATGTCCCGAAGGCCCATACGGGCGATCTCATCCATCACAAGGTTCAGCACGTAGTCACCGTTTCTCAGATGATGGTGGAAGGATACCGTCATTCCGTTTTTCAGTCCGGAAAGGCGGATCGCCTCCTGTAAGGAATTCACTTTTTTATTCATTCTTTATCGCCCCTTTCCAAACCCAGGATCTTTGCCGCGGCAATGGTTCTTTCTGCACGGGCTACGATGGGCGCGTCGATCATTTTACCGTGGAGGGAAATGGCGCCCCTGCCCTGCTCCTTGGCAAGGCGAATGGCATCCAGAACCTCATAAGCGTAATTGATTTCCGCCTCCGTGGGAGAAAATGCTTCGTTGATGGCATCTACGTGTCTGGGAGAAATGGATGCTTTGCCGGAAAAGCCCAGCGCCTTTGCCAAAGCGGCATCCACCTTGATACCCTCGTCGTCATTCACGTCGGTAAAGGGCGTATCGTATACGTCAATTCCCGCAGCACGGGCAGCAACCACCAGTCTGGTGCGGGCGTATTCGATCTCGCGACCTTCCTTGGTTCGTTTGCACTGAAGATCTGCAGTCAGATCCTCCGCACCTAAAAACAAAGCCTTCACACGGCGGGAAGCCGTAGCAATCAGGAAAGAGTTTTCCACACCCAAAGCAGTTTCAATGAGCGGGATCAGTCCCACACCGTCGGCTTCAAAATTCTCTTTCTTTTCAATGGCAGTAATGTATTCATCTACCATGCGAACGTCTTCGGGAGAATTTACTTTAGGCAAAAGGATCATCTTGGGACGCTGCGGAATGACCGTATCCAGATCTTTCTGCCAAAAGGGAGTATCCGTGGAATTGATACGAACCACGGTTTCGCTCTTTTCAAAATCAAGATTGGCAAGAGCTCCGCGAACAAGAAGTCTTGCCGCATCCTTTTCCGCAGGAGAAACCGCATCTTCCAGGTCAAAGATCACCGCATCGGCACCAAGCACGTTGCAGTTAATGAGCATATTAGGCGTATTGCCCGGCAAAAACAAAAGGCTTCGGATCATTTATCTTCCCCCTTTCCGCGGAGAACAGCTGCCTCCACACGGGCGCGGATCACACAGTCAAGGGCTCCCTTGTCCACCACGCGAACCGATGCATTTTCCACATTCTGCTCCTTGAGAACCTCAAGAACAGAAGCACGGATCGAATCGCCGAATTGAGCTTCCACCACAGAATCCACCCGCAGTTCGATTCCGTTTTCTTTGGGCTCGATTTCAACGTAAGCGTCGCTGGATTCCATAGTCCCTGCAAACGCACGCATTTTTAGTTCCATCTCAATCTCCTTAAATGGTATAGTAACAATAATTTATTCTACAACACAAAAAAATAAATTGCAACTCTTTTTTCCATTTTTTCTTTTCTCATTGCGAAAAGAAAAAAAAGATGTATAATAGAACTATACTTCTTCAAAAAAGGACTGATTTTTATGGAAATTGAAGTTTGTACAGCCCTGGAAGGCAGAAAAAAAGCCGCGTGGCAGGAGTTAATGGAGCATTCCGGCCTCACGCCCGAATCCGTTCCCGAGAAAACCGTTCTCATCTGGCAGGACGCGCGCCTTGCCGCCACAGGCTCCCGTGAAGGCTCTCTTTTAAAATACCTTGCCGTGTCTTCCGAATTCCGCGGAGAAGATCTGATGTCCAAAGTAGTCACTGAACTCCGCAGGGACGCTTTTTCGGAAGGAAAACAGCACCTCTTTCTCTATACCAAACCGGGCAACGAATTCACTTTCCGTTCCCTCTTTTTCTATCCCGTTGCCAAAACTCGCGACACCGTCCTGATGGAAGACCGAAAAGACGGCATTTCTTCCTTTCTCGCCTCTCTTCCCAAAAAGGACGCCCAAGGCACCGTGGGAAGCTGCGTAATGAATTGCGATCCCTTTACCAAGGGTCACCGCTATCTTGTGGAAACTGCCGCCGCGGCGTGCGACACGCTTTACGTATTTGTCTTATCCGAGGATAAAGGCTGTTTCTCCGCCGAGGATCGCATTGAAATGGTTCGTCGCGGTACCGAAGATCTGAAAAACGTTACCGTTCTTCCTACGGGGCCGTATCTCATTTCTTCCGCTACCTTCCCCAGCTATTTTTTGAAGGATCGGGACAAAGCGGCTTCGGTACAGTGCGAGCTGGATATTGCCATCTTTTTAAAGCATTTTGTTCCCCATTTTTCCATTACCCGTCGCTTTGTAGGCACCGAGCCTCTTTCTCCCCTGACGAGCGCATATAACAAGACCCTGAAGGAACATCTCCCTGCGGCCGGGGTTGAGGTTTTTGAAATTCCCAGATTGGAAATGGAAAACGCTCCCGTCAGCGCAAGCCGTGTAAGAAAGCTTTGGGCCGAGAAGGAATTTCACCTTCTTTCCCAGCTCGTTCCCAAAACCACCTACGATTATATTACAAGGAGGTATCCCGTATGAAAGAACGTCAAGGCGGCCACGCCCTCAGCAGTTATTTTGCGCCCCGCGGCCACAACCGTATGTATTCCCTTGGTATGCAGCTATCCCAGCTTTACCTCTCCCCATTTGATAAGCTCATCGGCGTTATCGGTGAAGCAGGCTCGGGAAAGAGCGCTCTGATCCGCGGTATGTTCCCCGGACTTGAGCTTACCAATGACGATGACGGCGTCTACGTCCGTCCTCTCCCCCTTCTCAATCAGGACAGCTGCGGCTTCCTCTCCCCCCACTCCTACCACTTGGATATCCGTTTTGAAAACGGCTTTACGCAAATGAGCGTTCTTGCCGATGCCATTCTGGAAGCCCTTCACAACGAAAAAAGAGTAGTTGTAGAGCATTTTGACCTGGTCTACCCCTTCCTCGGTGTCAATGCAGACCTTCTCATCGGCGTAGGAGAACAAATCCTCATCGCCCGTCCCACGCTCTTCGGGCCGGAGCCTGCCGAAATCCGTCAAACCGTTTACGATTCCCTCTCTTACCGACTGATGGCCCACTCTGCCGAAGACCTTTGCGAAATGCTTCTGCCCAAGGAGGATATGGCCCGCTGCGGTCACGACGACGTAAAGCACGGCTTTGTCATCACCTTCCCCGAAACCTGCCCCGAATTCGATATTGCCGAGTTGGAAGAAAAGGTAAATGAGATGATTCGTCAGGATCTTCCCATTGAATATGCCGATAACAACCATGTCAGCATCGGTGGTGAATTGCACCCCTGCACAGGTCCGAGAATTCACGTTTCCTCCAGCGGAAAAATTCAGAATTTCCATTTGCTTCACCGTTTTCTTTATGACCGTTTCCGCCGCAGCTATCTTCTGGTAGGCTGTGTCGGTGACAATGCGGAAAAGGAGCTGGAAAAGCTGAACAGCAAGCAGGAAATACAAACCGATCTCTTCTTATGAAAAAGGAATTGAACACCTCCCCCGTCACCCTGGAGGAAATGCTCCTTTGTCGGGAAAGGCGCGCGGAAAAGCAAAAGGATCTTCTGTGCCGCTTTTCTTCTACCGTGATCTCCTTTACCATGAATATTCCCGGCCCCGTCAAAAATTCCCCTTCCATTCAGAGAGCATTCTTCTTCGGCTGGAAGGAGCTTTTTTGCAGCCTTCCCCAAGACTGTATTCTTTTTTCCGAATATATCACAGAAAAAACAGGCTGCGAAGGGATACTTGCCGTAGATCTCTCAGGAGAAGCGGCAAAAAAGATCTGTCAGGCCATGGAAGAAGAAACTGCCCTGGGCAGACTGTTTGATCTGGACGTCATTTTAAAAAGCGGAGAAAAGCTTTCCCGTCGGGAAGAACGCGGCTGCATCGTTTGCGGCAAACAAGGGCGCGCCTGCAGCGCAAGCCGCGCTCACAGCGTTTCCCAATTATGGAAAAAGGTGCAGAACATTCTCTCCTGCCATTTTTCCGCATCCGATGCCGAAGCCATCGCTTCTCTTGCCGTCAAGGCCTTGGAAGACGAGGTCCTTACCACGCCGAAGCCGGGACTTGTGGACAGAAGAAATACGGGCAGCCATAAAGATATGACCCTTTCTATGTTTCTCGACAGCGCCAAGGCGTTAAAAGACTATTTTCTCTCCGCCGTCACCGTGGGAATGGAAACGCCCTCTCTCCCCCCGCACGAAACCTTTCTTCTCCTGAGAAAAAAAGGCCTTGCAGCAGAAGAAATGATGTACCGTGTCACGAAGGGAGTAAATACCCACAAAGGCGCTATTTATTCTTTAGGCGTTCTTTGCGGTGCCGCGGGACGTCTTTGGACCGCCGAAAAACCCATCGCCCCCTTGGCTGCCATTCTGAAGGAAGCAAAAAAGCTGACGGAAACATCCGTAAAAGAAGATTTTCGCACGTCGGATCTCAGCACTGCAGGTACAAAGCTCTACCGGAGTCTTGGAATTACAGGTATTCGGGGCGAGGTTGCTTCCGGCTTCCCCTCCGTATCCCACTGTGCACTTCCCGTGCTGGAAAAGCTTTTACAAGAAGGAAAAAGCCAGGAAGAAGCAGGGCGAACCGCCTTGATCCACCTTATCGCCACCGTAGAAGATACCACTCTCTATCACCGCGGCGGCAAGGAAGGCGCCGACTTTGCCAAAAAAGCAGCAAAGGATCTTCTCCTTGCATCTCCTTTTCCCCGCGAAGAAGCCCTTGCAGAGCTTGACGATGCTTTTATCCAAAAGAATCTCTCCCCCGGAGGCTGCGCCGATCTTCTGGCAGTCAGCTACTTTTTAAACAGCTTAAAACAGTTTTCATAAAAGATCCGACAGATATTGTCGCGTCCGAAAGGATAGCAAAAGGATGTGTAGAAATTCTACACATCCTTTTCGTTTTGTCTTATGTCATAACAAGCAGAACGCTTCGGTACCCCGATATCTCTCGTTAGGAAAACCCAACGCTCTTTGTCTGTCATACACAAACAAATTCTTATGGATCAGTTACTGCTCTTTGGCAAAGTAGCCTCTGAAGCAAAGGATCAAGCCGATAGCCGATCCTGCAAAAAATACAACGGCACCAACTCCTGAGCCTGCCATCCACACAATAAGACCGCACAAAGCAACAATCAGAAGAGCGATCCCCAATAGCATCGTTTTCATTGATTTCATAAAGCAAATACCTCTGTCGGATTTTTCTTTTTATTTTTCTTTTCTGTTTTCTGCCGCAAGATTTTTCAGTTCCTCGGCCTTGGATAAAATATACTGATACCCACCCTTGCTGTGAGGAATCATACAGTCGGTGCAGCACTTCACATCGCCGATATAAGTGAAATTACCACCGCATTTTTCGCCCAATGTATATAGCGGGCAATAGCAGAAAAGGCAGTTGAAGCTCTCCCCCTTTGTTTTGTGGCAGGGAAAATACTCACATTCTCTGTTTTCAAAATAATCGTATCCGTTTTTCATTTTTTATGCTTCCGCCTCCACACGGATTGCATTTTCCATCATTACCTGGAAGGTCTTGTCCCAAAGGATACTTTCAAAAATGATCTCTTTGGTGTAATACTCTTCAAATGCCTCTGCCGTCTGAAAGCCCTCGCCCTGAGTGGAAAAATAGCTTTCCAAGCCGTCTTTATATTCTTCATCGGTCAGCGTGGTACCCATCAAGCGGGAACCCTGAATACAGGCAAGGTCATTTTTCACGCGCATTTTAGCGTCGCTTTCCGCCGTTTTTTTGGTTTCTTCCAAGGTAGATTCCAGACATACGGTAATGTATTCCTCACGGGTCATTTCCATCTGCTCTGCCGCGGCATCAATGCTCGCCATATAATTATTCACATAAGCCTGAAGCTCCGCTTCGGGATATTTTTTCACTTCCACACCATCAAGATAAGCATTCAAAACAGCATAGCTCTTGGCAGACTCCTTGCCTTCAATGATCTGCGTTTCCAAAGACATGCGAAGATCTTCCACGGTGTTCAGGTTTTCATCGCCTATTTTTTTCACAAAGTCGTCCGTGCATTCCGAAACGCTTTGCTGATAGATCTTTTTTACTTCACCGAAAAGCTTTGCCGTTTTTCCTGCATAGACGCCCAGTTCTACCGCCGAAGCAGGGTAGGTATATTCCGCTTCCGCCTTTTCTCCTACGGCTTTTCCAACGAGAGCTTTGGCCAGCGCCGCATCGGTATCACTGTTTCCCTCGTAGCCTATGATCATTTCCTTATTATCCTGACTGAATTCGGTCAATTCCTTGCCATCGATTTCCATGGAAAAAGAAATCTGCACTTTATTATACTTTTCTACTTTGCCGTTTTCCTTTTCCGTAAAAGCCGCATTGGAAAGCATGATCTGAAAGATCGCTTCATCGATCTCGGCATCGGTACAAACCGTAGGATCCGCAAAGACCGCTTTTACAGCCTTAGGGTCGGGCACGGTCACGTATTCATCAAGGTCATAGTCATAGCGTTTCGAACTTACATTCTTCTCCTTTTCGCAAGCTGAAAACAGAGATGTCAAAAGGCACAAAACGCAAAGAATGCTAAAAAATCGTCTCATTATTTCCTCCCGATTATTTTACAGCCACCGCATTGTCGATCACAAGGGTCAAGGCCTTATCCCAAATCAAGTTCCGACGAAGATTCTCCTCGGTATAATACTGAACGAATTCTTCCTTGGAGGCAAATTCTCCCTCTTCGTTATCGTAATACTCCTGAACTCCCGCGGCGTACTCTTCATCGCTGAGGCTGATTTCCAATTTTTGGGCAAGATAGGCAAAGATCATATCGTTCTTCACCAATTCCTTGGCATAATCCTCCGCCTCTTTCAAAAAGCTTTCCTCGTCGGTTTCCAGATATTCCTGTAAAAATTCCGCCAAGGTCATTTCCATATCCTCTGCCAGGGACAGATAATAGCTTTTGTAAGAGTCCAGATAGGACTGAAGCTCCGCTTCCGGATATTTCAGAATTTCCACCGTATCGCAAAAAGCCGACCACACCGCCTGCACCTTGCGACTTTCTTTTTCCGCCATAATATCCTTCTTCAGCGCCTCGCGGAATTCTGCCACCGTTTGAAAATCATAGCCTTCCAGCTTCTGAACGTATTCATCGGTACATTCGGGAATCTCGGTTTCGGATATGGCCTTTACTTTTCCGTAGCAAGAAACCGTCTTTCCCGCCATTTCCCCGTACGAAGCCGTATCGGGATAGGTGTAAAGCAACGTTCGGGTCTCACCCACCTTAGCACCTATAAGCTTTTCTCCCATGCGATATTCCAGATCCTCTTGCAAATCCAGTCCGATGACGATTCCGTAATCCTCACGGGAATAATTTTCCTGCAAAACTCCGTCAAGCTCCATGGTAAAGGAGATATTCACCTTGTCGTAGCGTTCTGCCTTTCCCTTCTTTTCCGCAAAGGTGGCATTGGAAAGCATCACCTGAAAAAGGGCTTCGTCAATTTCCTTTTCCTCGCATACCCCGGGATCGTCAAATTTTGCCTGCACCCCCATAGGGTCGCCGGTGGTCATGTATTCCGAGAGATCGTATTCATACCAGTTGTTTTTTTCTGCGACCGTAACCGTTTCCTCCGGTGGCAAGGTCAGACTTCCCCGGGGTTCTTCCCCGCAGGAAGTAAGAAGCAGGGCAAAAAAAGTCAAAAGCAGAAGTAACAGCCAATGTTTTTTCATTTTGCTACCTTCACAGCCGCCGCGGTGATCTTTTCCACAGCAGCTGCGCTCTTTACCTGCAATTCAAAATAATCGGCACCGTAAATATCCACATAATCCGTCAGAAAAGATTTCATATTTCCGTAGTAGCCGTTTTGATTATCAAAAAGGCCCTGGATCATTGCCTTTAACTGCTCGTCACTGCAGGCAATGTTCTCCGCCTTACAAACGGCAAGCATCATCAAGGTGCCCCCCACCGATTCTTTTGCATAAGAACGACCTTCTTCCACGAATTCTTCGTAGGTCATACCAAGCTCTTTTTCGCAAAAAGCTGCCAGAGTGGAGCCTTCTTCCACATATTGAGCATAATAATCAATAAAGTGGTTCAGATAATGATCCATCTCTTTTTCAGGATACTTTTTCACCGTGCTGTTCTTGAGAACTTCATTTTGCAAATAGGAGGAAAGGCTCGCTTGAGCACGGCTTGCCTGAGAAGAGTCCATATCCTTTTTCAGATCCGCTTTCACCTCATCCATGGTCTTGAACGAGGTAGAATACATTTCGTTAATAAGCTCCACCGTCAGTTCGGGGATCTTAGGTCTTTGTACCTTTTTTACGGTAACGTAAAAGGTAATGTCCTGATCCGCCATATCCTTGGCGGAATAATAAGGAGAAAAGTGAAGATCCAAAGGAATCTCTTTGTCAAAGGTCTTTCCCATAAGACCCGATTCAAAACCGGGGATATATGCGCCGCTGCCCAAAAGCAATTCTTCCCCCTGGGCCGTGGCGTCGGCAATTTCTTCCCCTGCGATCACACCCTTGTAGTCAATGGTCACAACGTCCCATTTCTGCAAAGCGCCGCTTGTCACTTCCGTATAGTCTTCGTCGCTCACCTTGGTGTTCAGTACCATACGGATCAGATAATCTTCTACGTCCTCATCCGTTACCGTTTCCAGAAGCATATCGTCTTCCGGATATTCGATTCCCTTGTAGTCGGCAAGGGTGATATACTCCGACAAATCCTCGTACTGAAAGAACATTTTGTCCTTGTATTCTCCTCCGCGATAAGCGCGGATAAATTCCTCCAGCTGCTCACTGTTCGTCGTTGCAGAAGAAGTTTCTTTGGTGGAAGTTTCGGCTTTTTCCTCGGTTGTGGTCGTATTCTCCGCCGAGCTGCAGGAGATCAAAGTCAAAAGCATGAAAACGGCAAGGAGCACAGAAAAAATCTTTTTCATAGCGATCACTCGTTTATCCTTTCTATTTTCCTGCTTTTTTCGCCGCAGTCAACGTATTTTTCAAAAGAAGAGTAATGGTCATGGGTCCCACACCGCCGGGCACGGGAGTGATATAGGAAGCCTTCTTTTCCACAGCGGCAAAATCCACGTCACCGCAAAGGCCGTTTTCATCACGGTTCATGCCTACGTCAATGACTACAGCCCCCTCTTTTACCATATCTTCGGTAACAAAGCGCGCTTTTCCTACCGCTGCCACCAAAATATCCGCACCGCGGCAGATCTCGGCAAGGTTCTTCGTACGGGAATGACAAATAGTCACCGTGGCATTTTTATGTAAAAGAAGCATTGCCATGGGCTTTCCTACGATATTGCTCCGTCCGATCACCACCGCATTCTTGCCTGCAGGATCAATGCCGTAATGGCGGAGAAGCTCCATAATTCCTGCAGGGGTGCAGGGCGCAAGGTCAAATTCTCCGGTCATAATGCGACCGACGTTTTCAAAGCAAAAAGCATCTGCATCTTTGTGCGGCGCGATCCTTGCGATCACCTTTTTATCACTGATATGCTTGGGCACGGGGAGCTGCACCAAAATTCCGTGGATCTCATCGTCACGGTTTAAGGAATCAATGAGAGAAAGAAGCTCTTCCTCGCTCGTTTCCCCGGGCAGACGGTACTCACGGGACAAAAAGCCCACCTCTTCACAAGCCTTTTTCTTATTTCTGACGTAAATGCAGGAAGCAGGATCTTCCCCTACGAGAATGACCGCAAGGCCGGGACGGTATCCCTTTTCCTTTATCATTTCCTCTACAGAGCTTTTGATCTCCCCTCTGATTTTTGCAGATACCAATTTTCCGTCAACGATCTGTGCCATGTTCTTTTTCCTCTTTTTCTTTCGTTTCTTCGTTGTTATTCTCGTCGGAAATCTCCTTTGTTTCCAAAGCTTCGGAAAACAAGGTGCTTTCTTCTTTTTCTTCACATTCCGTCAAAGCCGTATCTTTCTTCTTTTTGGAGAAGAAGATCCAAAGGACTACACCGCCAAGAGCGGTTAAAATACCGATGCACTGAGCAAGCTTCAGCGGCCCGATATATAAGGAATCCGTGCGCAAGGATTCCACCAGCGTTCTGCCGATGCCGTACCATATCATATAAAAGCTCAGGATCTGCCCGTCCCATTTTTTCTTCGGGTAAAGAAAAAACATACAAAGGAGAAATCCCGCCAAAGTAATGAGAGATTCATATAAAAAAGTGGGATGCACCGCAGCTGCGCCGTTGATGCTCATACCCCAAGGAAGCTGGGTAGTACCGCCGTGTGCTTCCCCGTTGACGAAATTGCCCCAACGCCCTAAGGACTGAGCAAGAAAAAGCCCGGGGATAATGGTATCCGCTACCTTAAAAAAGCTGTGCTTTTTGATCTTGGATACCACAAATACCGTTGCCGCGCCTGCAAGAACGCCGCCGTAAATGGCAAGGCCGCCTTCCCACACCGCAACAGCCTCGGAAAAGCTGTCGTAGCTGTCAAGATTGGCAAGCACGTACATTGCCCTCGCCCCTACCACACCAATGGGAATGGTATAAATAAAGTAATCCAGAAAAGAGTCGGCATCCAGCCCCTCTCTCTTTTTTGCATTGTAAAGAGCAATCGAGCAAGCAAGGATCATTCCCACGCAAATGATAGCGCCGTACCACGCCACGGAAAAAATGCCAAATAAATCTTTGACGAGAAATTTTTCCAGTGTCCACGGACCAAGTCCCAATTTTGGAAAAGATACCACCGTTTGACCGAAAAACAGCATCTTATTTCTCCTTTCCCGGCTTTACCACCGAAAGAACGAGCTTGTCTTTGCGATAAGACAGACGGATCCTTTCTTTCAGATCCTCAAAGCTGATATTCTTCACCGTTTCGGGGTAAAGGAGCATATCCGTTCCGGAAAAAGCAAAATCCATAAAGTTCTCTGCGATCTCCGTGGTGGAATTCCAATCCTGCACGCTGCGGGAGAATACCGCGCGCTTACTGCGGATAAAGTCTTCTTCGGTCAGAATCTCCATGGCTCTGCCTACCGTTTCACGGACCTTACGGTAAACTGCCTCAGGGCGACGGGTCTCGCCCAAAAGAAGCAAATATCCGTAGTCACGGGAGAGGTTATACTCCACGGAAAACTTGTCGCCGATCAGACCCTTGTCATACAGCTCATTGTAAAAAGCGCTGCTCTTTCCGAAAAGAATATCGGACAGCACCTCGTGCTCCGCCTGCTTTTTCAAAAATTCCTCGGGACGGATTCTCTTTTTCAGATCGCCCTCCTTCATACCCACTGCAAACAAAGGCAGAGCCACGGGGAAATATTTTTCCACCTTCTTTTTGTGGATCCGCTTGGGTTCCTTGGGGCTTTCCGTAGTAATACTTTCCTTGGGAGAAGGCACAAGGATTTCATCCATAACTTCCTTTACCTTTTTCTTATCCCATGGACCGCAAAGCACCAAAAGCATATTATGAAGATTGTAGAAGGTATGATAGCAGCGGTATAAAATATCCGATGTGATTTGCGATATGGTCTCCTCCGTACCGGCAATATCAATTTTCACGTTGTGATTCACAAAAAGCGCGTCCAAAAGTCCGTAATACAGCTGATGAAACGGCTCGTCCTGCCCCATACGGATCTCCTGACCGATAATCCCCATTTCCTTTTGCACCGTTTCCGGAGTAAAATAGGGCTTCGTTACAAAATCAAGCAGAATCTTCAGATTTTCGTAGTAGCGATCCGTTGCGGAGAACAGATACGCCGTCATTTCATTGGAGGTAAAGGCGTTACAGCTGGCACCGTTTGCCGCAAAATGATTAAAGGTATCGCTGCCGTCTTCATTTTCAAAAAGCTTGTGCTCCAAAAAGTGAGCAATGCCGTCGGGCACCGTTACAAAATCCTTGTCCTTGTCGGTTTTAAAAGTGCGGTGAATGGAACCGTAGCGTGTTCCGAACAGCGCAAAAGCCTTTTTGTGCGCCTTGGGTACGATCACTACTTTCAGTCCGCTTGGGTGCTTCGCCTCATAATACTTTTCGCCGAGAAGAGCGTTTTCTTTGGTATAAAATCTCATCCTCTCGCCTCCTTCGCCGTCAAAGTATAAACCGTATCCAACGTAATTTCTTTCGATACGCGGATCACGTCTTCCAGTGTTACCTTGTTTAATTCCTCAATGATCTCTGAGGGCGTCTTCACCTGACCGATGAGGACGCTTGGCAGATACCAGCCTGCCAGAGCCGCAGGATTGTCCCCCAGACCCTTCAATGCGTGAAGGATAGCGCCGCGGGCATTGTTCAGTTCCTCTTCGCTTACGTTTCCTTTTTTGATCTCATCCATCTGGTTCAGCGCTTCTTTCACCGCCACGTCACGGTTTTCGGGAGCGATTCCCGCATAGATCAGAAGAATCCCCTTCATGGCGTGAGGCTGAGAAGATACGGAATAGCAAAGGCTCATCTTCTCTCGAAGTACGCAAAACAGCTTGGAGGTCAGAGAGCCACCCAAAACGGAATTGTAAAGGCTCATCGCTCTCCAATCTTTATCATAAATGGAAACTCCCGCGCGGAATCCCATCACAAGATTTGCCTGGGTCAGATCCATTCTCTCGGTAATTTCACGCACTCTTGTTGCCTTGGTGCGAATGGAAGGCTGAGGCAAGGGCTCGTAGTTTCTCTCTCTGTCTGCAAACAGCGCCTCCACGGTCTTCTGTACCTTCTCGCGGTCGAAACGGCCTACGAAAAAGATCTCTACCGTTGCCGTCTTCAAAAGCTCCCTGTAATATTCATACAGACTTTCCGCAGTAATGCGTCCGATTTCGCTCTTGTTGCCCAATGCGGAAGTACCGTAAGGCTCCATGCGGCACATGTGCCCAAGCATACGGCCTCTGGCATAGCTCGCCTTATGGTTGATCTGGGCGGCGATCTCATCTTGCGCAAGCTTCTTTTCACCTTTTACATATTCTTCGGCAAAAGCGCCCTTTTCCAGATAGGGAGAAAAGATCACGTTCTCCAAAATGGAAATTCCCTCGGAGGTAATGTCCTCCCCGTCAAAAGAATAGGCATTGTCCAAAAGAGAAAGAGAAATGCTGACAGCGTGGAAATCTCCGATCTTGGAGGTATCCGTCACAAGCTCTGCATCATAGCAATGATCCAGAGCACTGTTCAAAGCCCGCTGATCGGGATACGCCTTGCAGCCTCGGGTGAGAACGCGGCTCAAAACCGTGTTGTAAGAAGCGGTATAGCGATTTAATTTCGTGACAAAATAAAATGTGATGTGATTGGTCTTATAGCGGTCATTCTCCACAAAGTTCAGGCCGATGCCCTCGCCAAGGAAAATACGATCCGGCTTTTCTTGATTCATAAGGTTTCCTTTCCATACTTGCAAAACAGTTATACTATAAAATACCATTCTGTATTATACTACACTATTTGATCCTTTTCAAACCTTTTTATGATTTTTTTGTGAAAACGCCCCAGATCCATATAACTACACGCAATTTTCACCACAACCCCCTTTTCCGCGATTTAACATTTTAAGCTTTTTTGTTGCAATTTCGTGAAAACAAAGCCTTTTTCCGATTTTTCCCATAAAAAAGTAAAATTTCGTTAACTTTTAAAAAAGTTTACATTTTTTTCGCTATAGCACTTGCCAAATTTTATTTTTTTTGATATAATGAATTTGAATTTGAATTCTTTTGGAAAGGAGCCGAAACCATGGCCACCAATGCAACTGTTACCAAGTGGATTGACGAGATGAAAGCTCTTCTCAATCCCGACAAAATCGTATGGATCACCGGTGAAGAAGCACAGCTGGAAGCACTCCGTGCGGAAGCTTGCGCTACCGGAGAACTCCTGAAACTTAACGAGGAAAAGCTTCCCGGATGCTACCTCCACAGAACCAAACCCAATGACGTAGCCCGCGTGGAAGACAGAACCTTTATCTGCACCTCCGTAAAGGAAGACGCAGGCCCCACCAACAACTGGTGCGCTCCCGCAGAAATGTACAAAAAGCTCTATGACATCGCTCGCGGAACCTACCAGGGAAGAACCATGTATGTGATTCCTTTCTCCATGGGTCCCATCGGCTCTCCTTTGGCAAAGATCGGTATTGAAATCACCGACTCTATCTACGTTGTTCTCAATATGGCTATTATGACCCGTGTTGGCAACAAGGTTCTGGAAGTTCTCGGCGATTCCAATGACTGGGTTCGCGGCCTTCACGCAAAGTGCGATGTAGACCCCGAAAACAGATATATCTGCCAGTTCCCCGAAGATAATACCATCATTTCCGTAAACTCCGCATACGGCGGAAACGTTCTTCTCGGCAAGAAGTGCTTTGCACTCCGCATCGCTTCTTATCAGGGCTGGAAGGAAGGCTGGATGGCTGAGCACATGCTCATTCTCGGTCTTGAAAATCCCAAGGGCGAAGTAAAATATATTGCCGCTGCTTTCCCCTCCGCTTGCGGTAAGACCAACCTTGCCATGCTCATTCCTCCGGAATATCTTCGCAAGAAAGGCTATAAGGTTTGGACCGTTGGCGATGACATCGCTTGGATGCGCATCGGTGCTGACGGCAGACTCTATGCCATCAACCCCGAGAACGGCTTCTTCGGCGTAGCTCCGGGTACTAATGTTAATTCCAACCCGAACGCACTGCAGTCCACAA
>JAZSDQ010000103.1:0-28604 GCA_045531235.1 Eubacteriales bacterium | reverse complement strand
CCGCAAATGCTTTGCTCTGTATAAAAGCTTTACTCTCGCGGGCTCCTATCGTCACCTACGGTGACACTTCCCTCCCGGAGGGAAGCAATTCCTTCCCCCACTTTCTTGCTAGGTTTCGATTCTTGTCTTCCCCAGATTTTTTCTCACCGGTTAACCTCTACTGAACCACGCCACTATCGCGTGGTTTTCTGTTTACAAAAAGAAGAAAGCCAAATTGGCTTTCTTCTTTATTCCTTTATTTTGCCAAGGTGAAGTAGCGCTTCTGCTCGCATTTTACAAGCTGCTGCCATACATTCTCATAAAGCTCTACGTACTTATCTACCAGAGCCTTTACGTCGGGATGGTAAGTATCGTAGTCCTCAATACGAATGGAAACACCGCCGTTTGCACGGGATACGGTACGGTTTGCATACCAGCGGAACAGCTCAAGTCTGCGTTCAGGCCAGTAGATGGATCTTTCTGCACCGCCTGCAAAAGCAGAGTCGGTTTTCAGAGCCGTGTTGGTTTTTGGAATATAGATGTTATTGCCGTCGATATCTGTTACAACATTACCGTCTTTATCCTTTACAGTAGTCAAAGGCATCATATCCATATTGAATCTGTCGGTAACAGTAGCAGAGTCGATTACGGTTTCGTTGTATGCAAAGAGCATATCGCGGAACATCCAGCATGCAAGGTAGTAGATGCTCTTATATTCATAGTCACCGTAAACTACAGTGCCATCGGTGTACTTAATGTAAGGACGGATGGTATAGAAGGTGAAAAAGTCATCGTAGTCATCATAGATACCTTCACCGTTAGGACCCGTAAAGATCGTGGTATAAACGTCAGAAGTAACGTCGGTTTCTTCATCGGTAACCTGGCCATAGGGATCATCAAGATCCACATTCAAGGTGTAAACGGAATAAATACCGGTAGGCTTACCGCCGAGAAGATCATGGGTTGCATAAGAGTCAGAATCATTGGGGGTTGCACTTGCGCTGAAGTATGCTTCGGTATTTTCTGTCATATTAACCCATTCGTCACCAACGATACCGTAGAATACAGGATATTCTTCCGCATAATAAGCAATGGCAGACATACCAAGCTTCAAATGTCCGCGGCGGGATACTTCGGTAGGTGCAAGAAGCACGCCGGCTTGCTCGATCTCTTTCTCGGTTTCGGGAATGGAGATCTTAATTCTCATTTGCTGAGCATCGGAACCGTCAACACGAATGGCGGTACCTTCATAACCGGGCTTTACATAACCTTCGGCAGGTTCCTGACCTAAAGTATAGAAGATCGGCGGGAACTGGGAGAGAGAACCGGACTTCTTATCGCTTACAGTGAAGTAGTCGGAGGTAAAGTACTCACTGTTCCACATAACGTCGCCACTGTTGAAAATGTTTCTCCAGTAGAAGTTATAGGTGCCGGGCTCCATGCCTGTAGCGCTGACAGTACGAAGTACGTGGACATCGTTGGGGTAAGGACCGGTGGTAGTGTAAATAGAACCGGGAAGACGGTATGCTGCGCGGGGGAAAGAAAGGGCAAAATACATAGCGCCGGGGCCAATATCATTTTCAAGATCAATATTGGTAAGAATAGTGAAAACATCAAGAATTGCACTTGCATCTTCATTGGGGCTGTATTCACGGTTGATCACTGCCCAAGGCACACGGTATTCGTAAACGGTATAACCGTATTTCTGAGAAGAGTAATCCGTGCTGTCCTCTTCACCGAAGCCGCCTTCATCGGGAGTTTCTTCAGGTTCTGCGCTGGGGGTGAAGGGAGTGTGGGTGATGTTAAAATCAACACCTGCGGTCTGAACTTCTTCCAGCGCGAGCGCATCGGGATTACCGAATTTCGCAAGAATTGCAGGGAAATATTCAGATTTCAAGGTCTGTTTAGCATTGATATAGGTGGTAAGGCTTGCGCTGGCAGTGGCAACGGGAGTGGTGGAATCCGGAGCCATTCTGTAAGAATCAATAAAGCTTACGTTGTTGTAGAAGTGAACGGGTGCATTGGTAATGGTGGAACCGTAGGAGTTATCCATACTGTAGCGAACCTTTTTGTGCTGCATTTCCTTCAGCTGGATCGCGTAGTACAAATACTTGTCGTCATAGCGAGCGTAAAGCTTTACTTCTTCGGGAAGAATTACGCGCGCATTCTTCATACTGGTTACAGTCGCAACAGAAGCCGCACCGCTTGAGCTTCTGGTGTGAAGATACGGAACCGTGAAGAATTCGCCGGTGTAGTACTTATCAGCTTCCCAAGCAGGAGCCGTATCTCCTTCCACGTACTTATATCCGGTGGAAGAAGGCTTCGTGTAATAATTTTTATAATTCTTTGCCCAATCCGCAGGCTCTTCCGTAAGAAGCTTTGCATTTTCAAGCGTGTAGTACAAAGAAGAGTTCATAGGACGATATTCTTTGAAGGTTGCCTTGGTTACACCGTATGCTCTCACATAAGCACCGGTTACGGGATGTACGTAATAATAGGTGCTGCTGGAAGAAAACTTCGTAGCGCGAACGTAGTAAGAATAAATATAGCTGTAGGGACTGTCATTTTCAAAATTGGTGATAGAATCCCACACTTCAGGCGCAGAATCCTGAGTAGGATAAACGTAGTAATCACCGGAAGAGGTCATTACATATTCACCCTTATCAAAATCAAATGCAACCTTATCTGCAGTGGTCATGTAACGATAGCCGTAGGTGGAGATAGGATCTCCGTAACCGTCAGCGTCGGTAATGCGACCGTCAGCCTTAGGAGCTGCATTTCCTTTCGTAACTTCATACAAATAGTAGTTCTCTTGGCCAAAATCCTTATAGCCGTTGACCGAAGGAGTGTACGGTACTGCGGACACGGAAACTGCCACAGCAGGTACCAGCATGGCCAGAGCCAATACCAAAGAAAGAATTCTTTTTTTCATAATTCTTAACCTTTCTCAGTCCAGTTTGCGGATACTGAACCTATTTTGTCTTATGCACAATACATTCTACCATAGCTTTCTGCAAAAATCAAGTTCTTTTCTGTATATTTTGCCACTCTCTTCTTGTGTATTTTTCATAAAAAAAGCAGAGCCTTTTCGGCTCTGCTCATATTTTAAGTTTCTATCAGGACGATCAAGATCAGAGGGCGGCGGCGTGTTCTTCCAAAAAGGAATTTTCCGATCTCGTCTTTGGAACGGCTCTTCACCGATGCCATATCCAGTCCTGCGCTGAGAGCGTTTTCAATGGTACGGGCAGCAACGGTTCGGATCTCCTCCATGAGATCTTCATTTTCACGAACGTATACGAAGCCACGGGTAATGATCTGAGGATCGCTGACCAAAAATTTCCCATAGTTATCCACAGCGGCAACCACGGTGATGATTCCCTCTTCCGAAAGAAGCTTTCTGTCACGAAGTACTACGCTTCCTACGTCACCAACGCCCAAGCCGTCCACCATAATCTTTCCTGCGTGAACTGCGCCGGCAAAGCGGGCGGAGGCACCGTCTGCTGAGATTTCAAGAACCTTTCCCAGATCGGAAATGAAAATATTTTCCTTGGGAATTCCCGCATATTCCGCCAAAGCGGCATTTCTTGCCAAATGCTTATATTCGCCGTGAACGGGCATGAAGAAGCGAGGCTTGGTCAGAGCAAAGATCATTTTGATCTCTTCCTGGCAGGCGTGGCCGGATACGTGTACCTCTGCGATCTGATCATACACCACGGAAACTTTTTTCTTCATCAGTTCATTGATGATACCCGTAATGGTCTTTTCGTTGCCGGGAATGGGATGGGCGGAAATGACGACCATATCTTCGGGAGAAAGCTTTACCTGAGAATGAGTGCCGTACGCCATACGGGAAAGAGCGCTCATGGCTTCGCCCTGGCTCCCCGTGGTGATCAAAGTAACGTTGCGGGGCGCGAATTTCTTCAATTCTTCCGGCTCAATGAGGGTTCCTTGAGGAATTTTCATATAACCAAGGGTGGAAGCAGTATTAACAATATTGATCATACTTCTTCCCAGAATACATACGGCGCGCTGATGCTTGACGCTGGCATCAATGATCTGCTGAACGCGGTGAATATTGGACGAGAAGGTAGCAACGATCACTCGCTTGTGATTTTCATGAAAAATGTTCTCAAGGCTGGTACCTACCGTCCGTTCGCTGGGCGTAAAGCCCGGTCTTTCGCAGTTGGTAGAATCACAGAAAAGAGCGGTTACTCCCTCTCTGCCCAATTCTCCGAAGCGGGTAAGATCGGTCATTTCCCCTGCAATGGGAGTGGAATCAATTTTAAAATCTCCGGTAAAGACCAGGGTGCCTGCAGGAGAATGAATGGCAAAGGCCACAGCGTCGGCAATGGAGTGGTTGACGGAGATAAACTCCACGTCAAAATCTCCGGCGCGCACGGTTTCTCCCGGGCGGACTTTTCTGAGCTCCGCCTCTTTGTCCAGACCGAACTCCACCAATTTGTTTTCAACAATACCCAAGGTAAGTTTCGTGCCGAAAAGAGGTACGTTTACCTTGCGAAGTACGTAAGGAATGGCTCCGATATGATCCTCGTGACCGTGGGTAAGGAAAATGCCTCGGATCTTGTGAATATTTTCCTCCAGATACGCCGTATCGGGGATAACAAGGTCTACGCCGGGCATTCCGTCATCGGGAAAGCCCATGCCGCAGTCAATGACGATCATGCTTTCATCGGTTTCCACTACGGTCATATTTTTGCCGATCTCGCCCAGACCACCCAAAGGAATAATACGCACAGCGGCGCTTTTTTTCAATTCGTGGTAGCTCTTTTTAGCTTCACGGTGCTTTGTTTTCTGCTGTTTTTCCTTAGGATATTCTTTCTTGGAAGGAGTTTTCTTCGGCTTGGCGGCAACTTTTTCTTTTTTGGAAGAAGGCTTTTTCTCCGCCTTTTTCTTTTCCGCTTCTCTCATGCGCAGGATCTCCTGTTCGATGGTCAAAGTTTCCTTCTTCTCCTTTTTTTCTTTTTGGGCTTTGCCGTCTTTTTTCAGACGGGAGAAGGGATTTTTAACCTTTTTCTTATTGTTATGTACGGGAAGATGATTATCTTCCCTTGAGTTTTTTTTCAATTTCATTTAATTTTCCTCTGTATTTCATTGCATTGTCCAAGGCAGCTTCAAAGCTGAACGCCTCGGAAATAATTTTCATTCCGTAAAAACCCGTTTCCACATGGGTTTTCGTATCATTTTCTTCCTTTGCACACACACTTAAAAGTCTTGCTTTGTGATCTTCGTCGGGATAGTAGTTTAATTTGCTGATATAAATATCGGGGGAAGCCTGCATTTCTCTCACAAAACGCTCCTGTCCCAATTCGGAAATGCTGCGAAGAAGGGCTGCACCTAAAAAATTCAGATCCAGAAGCCATTTTTCCTCGCTGCCGTAGCGGCGGGCATTTTTATCATCGCGGGCAGTTTGATGCACCGAAAAGCGTTCCACACTGCCGCCGCGATTGCCAATGTGTTCTTCAAAAATTCTGGGCGCGGTATCGGGAAGATAAAAGCGGCGTCTTCCCCGCTGCAGTTCTCTTTCAATGATAAAGAGCTTGGCTTTTTCCGTATCGGCAATTTTCTTTCCGTGGTAAAAAAGCTTTAACATATCGGGATAAATTTCCAGACAAAGACCCTCGTTTCTGTTTCCATTGTATGCCTGAAAATTCATTTTTATGGCTGCTTTTTGCAATAGATCGCCTTCCGTACCGCCGATAGCCAAAGGCATACCGTTTCCGTCGCCCATTCTTTGGGAAAGGGCGTGGAGATAGCGATCCCCGGCATCTGCGGCAAAAACCACAGTCCCCTCGGAATAAAGACCTCTCTCCTCGGAAAATCTGGCAAGGCGCAAGGCGTCCCGACGAATTAAAGGAAGAGAATCCTTTTCATAGGCAAAAAACAGCCCTTTTCCGTCATTGACGGTGGCAAAAACAGTGGGGACACAAAAATCCCCTGCGGCAAAGGACGCCATCGCCCTCGTTCCCTCTCCCATCAAAATCGCTTTTTTACCGCCGCGCACGGCGCCTGCGGCAAAAAACAGGGCAAAGCGAGAGCTTTCCTTTTGCTTTTCATCCCAAAGAACGGCTACGTCACTTTGAAATGCACGGGCAAAGGCAAACCCGAGCCGTTCCGCTTCTTCACCGTTGATGCCTGCTTTTTCATGAAAAGAGGCGCCTTGTTCGGTAAAGATCAAGCTTTCTTCTCCAAAGGGAGATCGGCTTAGAATGGCGGAAAGAGGGGGATATTTTTTCCCTTTTGCAGTGCAGGCGCCTTGGCTGACCACAGTGCCTGCTCCCAATACGCTTCCCGGCAAAAGAAGCGCATCCTCTCCTACGGAAGAATTCTCACACAGCACGGCATCACGCACGGTGGCATTCTTCTTTATTTCGGCATGTTCCATCACGATGGAGCCTGCGATACGGCAGCCCTCAGAAAGGCGTGCCCCCGCTGAAATGACGGAACCTGATCCGATCTCGGCGCCCGAAGCTACCTCGGCACCGTCTGAGACAAAATAAAGCCCCTTCCCGTCGGCACTTTTTTTTGCTGTGCCTTCGGGGGGAAGATAGGTGCGAGCTTTGCCGTTGAGCACATCCATATTGCAACGATAAAGAGTGGGAATTTTCCCGATATCGCACCAATAGCCCTCATCCTTATAGCCGAAAAGGCGGTAGCCTTCCTGCAAAAGGAGAGGAAAAAGATCGTGGGAAAAATCAAAGACCTTTCCCGCGGGAATTTTCTTTAATACTTCAGGCGATAAAATATAAACGCCTGTATTGACAAGGTCGGAAAAGGTTTCACTCCAATCGGGCTTTTCCGAAAAAGCAAAGATCTTTTCAAAGGTATCCGCCAAAACAACGCCATACTCCAAGGGAGTTTTCACGCTGGACAAAACGATGGTAACGTGGGCGTTTTTCTTCCGATGGAATTCTACTGCTTTTCCCAGGTCAAAATCACACAGAGCGTCGCCGCTCATTACGAGAAACAATTCCTCGTTTTCAAAAAACGGTTCCAGCTTTTTCACACCGCCTGCAGTCCCCAGCGGTGTTTCCTCGGCAGAATAAGTCAGGCGAATACCAAAGGCTTCTTTGCCGTAGCGGTGGCGGATCTGATCCGCAAGGTAGTGGGTGGTCACTGCCGCATCGGTAACACCGTGATGATGAAGAAGTGACAGACAATAATCCATCACGGGGCGGGCAAGAACAGGAACTAAGGGCTTGGGTCTTGTATCGGTAATGGGACGGAGTCTTTCTCCCCGTCCTCCTGCTAAAATTACGGCTTTCATTTTTCGTCCTCCGAAAATAGTTTTCTTTTTTACTATTTTCTCCCCGGCCGAGGCGGGATATTCCCGGGACGAAAATTATTTTAGTTTTCCTGTAAAAAGGCGCAAATCTTTTTTAGACAAAGCACTCCCTCACAAAGCACGGTTTCGCCGACAGCAAAAAAACCGGTTTCATCAAAAAGACGATAAAAAATATGTTCTTCGGTTTCTTGTATTCCCAATTTTTTCGTGTCTACGGCACATCCGTTGAGGATCAGACGGGCAAAAAATGCAGGTAAAGAAAGCTTCGGATATCTTTCAAAAAGGCGCTGCGTGGGAATGAGCACTTCTTCCCTTTCCTCTACGCTCATGGCTTCCAGCTGAGAAAGCGTGACGGTATCGTCAAGGCAAAAGCCACCGCTTTTTTCTCTTTCCAGAGAAGACATGGTTCCGAGAACGCCTGCTTTTTGGCAAAGATCACAGATCAGGGTGCGAATATAGGTGCCTTTGGATACTTCGGCACGAATTTCCGCCGTGGTGCCGTCAAAGGAGAGCAGTTCCAGACGAAAAACATGCATTTTCCTCGCTTTACGCTCCACGGTAATTCCCTGACGGGCGTATTCATACAGCTTCTTTCCGCCGACCTTAACGGCAGAAACCATGGGAGGAATTTGCATATATTCCCCCAAAAAGCTCTCCATCGCAGAGAGAAAATCTTCTTTTTCCGGAAGACGGCCGTCTTCCTTTATTGTTTTCCCCCAAACATCCTCGGTATCGGTAGAAAGACCAAAGCGGATCCCTGCGCGGTAGACCTTGGTCTCCTCGGGGATCCGATCGCATGCCTTCACCGCATTTCCCACAAGCACAGGCAAAACGCCCGTAGCCTGAGGATCAAGAGTGCCGGTATGACCGATCTTCTTGGTGCCGTACAAACGGCGAAGACAGGCAACGGCATCGTGTGAGGTAAAGCCTTTTTCTTTATAAAGGCAGATGATTTCGCTTTTCAAAGAAAGCTCCTTTCGGCATATTCCAGAAGTCTTTTTGCGACTTCCTCTTCTTTCCCCATCAAGGTACAACCGGCAGCGGCGATATGGCCGCCTCCACCGAAATTGCGGCAAAATTCAGAGGCATCAAAGCCCGCTTCACTGCGGCAGGATACTTTGAATTCCCCTTCTTCCCTCTCTTTGATGACAAGGGATACTTCCACGCCCTCTACCTGACGGATCACGTTGATCAAAACGTCAAGATCACTGTAAGTGACACCCAGCTTTTCCTGCTCTTTGCGATTCACGGAAAGATAGGCAATTTTGCCTTCCGCGGCAAAACGGGCGTTTTCCACAGCGTAAGCCTCCAAGGCAAGGCGCTGACGGGATTTGGTTTCAAAAAGTTTTTTATTGATACGGTAAAATTCGCCTTTCTCGGCATAGCGGGAAAGCGTTGCCGCCGCCAAAAAGGTGTTTTCATTGACATTGGAATAACGGAAGCACCCCGTATCCGTAGCAATGGCGGTATAAAGAGCGCCGGCTAAATATCCGTCAAGCTCTATGCCAAGGCGATTCAGCACTTCCAGAATGATCTCTCCGCAGCTTGCCATTTCGGGCAGCACGGCTTTCAGCGGTGCGGATACTGTATTGACACGGTGATGATCCAAAACAACGTGGATCTGCTGAGAAAAAGAGGCGCCGCAAAGCATTTCGGGAGAGGCAACATCTACCGTTACGAAAAAGCGAGGCTCAAAATCGGGATAAGCCTTTTCTTCTTCGGTAATATAGGAAAATTCCTCTCCGAAAGGATCGGGACAAAAGACTTTTGCCTGTTTTCCCAGTTTTCGCAAAGCATAAGCCAAAGCGTGGGCAGACCCCGTGGCATCGCCATCGGGATTGCGGTGGCAAGCCACCAGGATACCGTCGAAATCAGTTTCCTGAAAACGGCGGCAAATGGCATCCAAATTATTCCTCTGTTCCATTTACATTCAATTCCTTCAGTACCTGAGCAATATGAGCGCCGTGCTCTGCGGAACGGTCGTGCACGAAAGTAAGCTCAGGGGTTTGTCTGAGATTTAAGCGTTTTGCCAATTCGGAACGAATAAAGCCTGCGGCTCTTTCCAAGCCTTCCTGCACTTCTTCGGGATCACCGAGAATAGTGCCGAAATAGACCTTGGCAAATTTCAGATCCGGTGTGACGCGGGCGGCATTCACCGTTACAAAAGCACCGGATACCCGAGGATCCTTTACGTTTCTCAGGATCTCTCCCAATTCTTTGGCAACAGAGTCGTTAACTCTTTCCTGTCTGTGGTTCATAATCTCCTTTCAAAGAGATCAGTCCTTGATCTCCTCCATCACGTAAGCTTCCAGAACGTCACCTACATGAATATCATTAAATTTCTCAAGACCGATACCGCATTCAAAGCCTTCCTTGACTTCCTTTGCATCGTCCTTGAAACGCTTCAGAGAAGAGATCTTATCTTCAAAGATCACCACGCTGTCACGAAGAACGCGGATCATGCTGCTTCTGGTCACGGAACCATTGAGGACATAAGAACCTGCAATGACGCCAACGCCGGGCACGCGAATGGTCTGACGCACCTCTGCCTGTCCGAGAACGTTTTCACGGAAGGTAGGAGCGAGCATACCCTTCATTGCCGCCTCAATTTCCTCAAGGCACTCATAGATAATGCGGTACGTACGAATGTCTACTCCGTTCTGTGCGGCACTGTCGGTAGCGCCACGGTCGGGGCGGACATTAAAGCCTACGATAATGGCTTCGGAAGCTGCGGCAAGCATAACGTCGTTTTCGGTGATGCCGCCTACAGCATTGTGGATAACTTTTACCTTTACTTCATCGCAAGAAAGCTTTTCAAGAGAAGCCTTCACAGCCTCTGCACTACCCTGCACGTCGGCTTTTACGATGATATTCAGACTCTGCACGCCTTCCTTCTTCTGAGCAAAGAAGTCCTCAAGGCTGACCTTGGCATTGGCGCGGAATTCTTCTTCCTTCTGCTGATTCTTTCTCTGATCGGCAAGATCTCTTGCCATTCTCTCGTCTTTGACGGCGTTGAAGACGTCGCCTGCACCGGGAACCTGATCCAGACCGAGAATCTCTACGGGAACGGAAGGTCCTGCAGTTTTCAGCTGTCTTCCCTTTTCATCCGTCATAGCACGGACACGTCCAACGGCGCCGCCTGCAATGATAACGTCGCCTGCGTGGAGGGTACCGTTCTGCACCAATACGGTAGCAACGGGACCTCTTCCCTTATCCAGCTTTGCTTCAATGACGATACCCTTTGCCTCACGGTTGGGGTTCGCCTTAAGATCTGCCATTTCGGCAACGAGAAGAATGTTTTCCAAAAGATCGGGAATACCCATCTTGGTCAAAGCAGATACGGGAACACAAATAACATCGCCGCCCCATTCTTCGGGAACTAGGTCATATTTGGTCAATTCCTGCTTGATGGTATCGGGATTTGCACCTGGCTTATCCATTTTATTGATGGCAACGATAATGGATACGCCTGCGGCTTTTGCGTGGTTGATGGCTTCTACAGTCTGAGGCATAATACCGTCATCTGCAGCAACAACGAGCACTGCAATATCCGTCAGCTGAGCGCCGCGGGCACGCATTGCGGTAAATGCGGCATGACCGGGAGTATCCAGGAAGGTAATGGGCTTGCCGTCTACCTCAATGCGGTATGCACCGATGTGCTGGGTAATACCGCCTGCCTCGCCTGCGGTAACGTTGGCATGGCGAATGGCGTCGAGAATAGAGGTTTTACCGTGGTCAACGTGACCCATAACAACGACAACGGGGCTGCGGCTTTCCAATTCGTCTGCATCGTCCTGATGTTCGTCGATCAGCTTTTCTTCAATGGTAACGACCTTCAGAGGGACAGCTTCACTGCCGAATTCATCGGCAACGAGGGCAGCGGTATCAAAATCAATGCTCTGGTTGGCTGTAGCCATTGCGCCCATCATCATCAATTTCTTCATTACGTCAGCAGTGGTGACACGAAGCTCTTTTGCAAGATCGGAAACCACGATGGTTTCGGGAACGGAGATCTGAGTGGGAATGGTCGCTCTAACCACGTTTTCCGCACCGCGTTTCTTTTTCTCGCCACGGCGGGGACGCTTGGGGGTCATGCGGCGACGGTTTGCATCGTTTCCGAATTCGTAATTCTTTTCATCGTACTTGGAAAGATCGATATCCACGATCTTGGTATCGATGATACGGGTTTCTTTTTTCTTAGCAACAAATTCCGTTTTGGGACCGTTGAATTCAAGAGTGTTCTGTGCGGAGGGAGCACGCTTTTCACCCTTTTCTTCACGCTTTTTGTCTTTCTTTTCTCCCTGTCCGGGGCGAGCGGCAGCAAAACGGTCGTTTCTCTGCTGCTTTTTCTTTTCTTCTGCAGCTTTTGCGGCGGCAGCAGCTTTTTCTGCGGCAGCCTTTTCTGCAGCAGCTTTCTCTGCAGCGGCTTTTTCTGCAGCGGCTTTTTCTGCGGCAGCTTTTTCTGCAGCAGCCTTTTCTGCAGCGGCTTTCTCCGCAGCGGCTTTCTCTGCGGCAGCTTTTTCTGCAGCGGCCTTTTCTTCCTCGGCACGTCTTGCCGCTTCTTCCTCTGCCAATTCCTGCGCAGTTGCCTTCACCTTGTATTTTCCGTCAATATAATCGTTAATATTCTCGACGACAAAGCGATCCATCAAAGCCTGAAGAGCAAAACTCGCTTCATCAAGCTCCAATACGCCTCCTGTCTGCTTGGTCATACCAAGCTCTGTAAAGAGCGCGGTAAGATCGCGACTTTTGATGTCAAGATCCTTTGCAAGCTGACTGATTTTAATTGTTTCTGCCATTCAAAATCCCTCCAAAACAGCTTCATAGCGAAGCCAAAACTAAATTCTTAAACTCCTCGGGAATACTGACACACACGACCTGTGAATCTTTTCCGAGGCACCTGCCCATTTCTTCTTTGGTCAAAGGCACGCGGTACACGGGGACGTTTTTATGTCCTGCCAGAGCCGTTACCTTTTTTTCCGTATTGGGGCCGGTATCTGCGGCAATGAGTACCAATGCCGCCTTTCTGCGGTGGAGCATTTCACAAACCAGCGTAGGCCCTTGGGTAATTTTTCCCGTGCGGCGCACCAGCCCGATGGCTCCTGCGATTTTTTCTTTATTCATACGAGTTTTTCTTCCAGCAAGGCGTAGATCGCATCGGGAATCTCAACTTCCAGATTTCTCTCCAAGCGCTTTGCTTTTCTCGCCTTTTGCAGACAAGCCTTACTGGGGCAGAGATAAACGCCGCGCCCGTTGGCTTTTCCGGTTTCATCCAGAATGATATTTCCCTCGGGGGTACGTACCACACGGACGAATTCCTTTTTGCTTTTCTGCTCGTTACACCCTGCGCAGCGGCGCAAGGGCACTTTTTTTACACCCGTCATGCCTCTGCCCTGATATCGATCTTAAATCCCGTGATCTTTGCGGCAAGACGAACGTTCTGTCCTTCCTTACCGATGGCAAGAGAGAGCTGATCTGCGGCAACGGTGACCTGGCAGCTCTTTTCATCCAGAAGAGAAACGTCAAGAACGGTTGCGGGAGAAAGGCTTGCAGCAATAAATTCTTCGGGATTTTCGCTATACTGAATGAGATCGATCTTTTCTCCGGGAGCTTCCTTGAGAATGTTTGCCTTACGGATTCCCTTAAGACCGATGCAGCTACCGATGGGATCGACGTTTTCATCTCTGGAGTAAACAGCCACTTTGGTGCGGCTGCCTGCTTCTCTGGCTACGCCGTGGATGATGACGGTGCCGTCCTGAATTTCGGGAACTTCCATTTCAAACATACGCTTAATGAAATTGGGATGCGTTCTGGAAAGAACGATGATGGGGCTGCGGGTCTCTTTTCTGACTTCGCAAACATATACCTTTACATAGTCGCCCACCTTGAAACGGTCGGTGGGAAGCTGCTCGTCCTTCATAAGAGTTGCCTGGGTGTTTTCAAATTCCAGGATCACGTTGCCCGTATTCTTTTCAATGATCATTACGGTACCGGTGATAATACCCTCGGTCTTTTTCTCGTATTCCTCGATAAGTCTTCCTCTCTCAGCCTCGCGAATGCCCTGCACGATTACCTGCTTTGCATTCTGCGCGGGGATACGGCCAAAATTCTTCGGCTTGAATTCATATTCCTGAATGTCGCCGATCTTGGCGCGCTTGGACTTTTTGCGGGCAGTTTCCAGATCCAATTCGGTGGCGGGATCCTGAACTTCCTCCACAACGGTCATCAAGCGGTACATTTTCACGGTACGCTTTGCGGGGTCAATGGCAACGCGCACATTGGATTCGTTGTTGTTTTCCTTTTTGTAACCGGTCAGAAGCGCAGCCTCCACTCTTTCCAACATAAATTCCTTGGGGATACCTTTTTCTCTTTCCAGAGCTTCCAGCGCGTCAAAAAACTCGTTATTCATGTCCTTCGTCCTTTCTGTATCAAAAACACCTTACAGGGTATCATCCACTGTGGTGACTTTTGCAATTTGTGCTTTGTTTAAGTGTTTTTCCTCACCGTTTTCGGTCTGAAGACCGATTCCCTCCTCGTCGTAGGAAAGGAGGATGCCCTCGACGGTCTTTTTTCCGTCAAGAGCAGTGTAAAGCTTTGCTCTGACCGCAGAGCCGATAAATACGGCAAAATGCTCCGGTCGGGAGAGTTCTCTTTCAAGACCTGCCGAAGAAACCTCAAGATAATAGTTTTCCTCAATGGGATCCGCCTCATCCAAAATCGGGCTTACCAAGCGAGAAACTTTTTCGCAGTCATCAAGATCAATAGGCTTTTGGCGGTCCGGATTTTCAATGGTAACAAGCAGGTTAAAATCAGCACCTTCTTTATAAAAATCCACGTCCCACAAAAGATATCCCAATTTTTCAATGGGCTCTTTTAAAAGGTTTTCCACTAAAGTGACGATCTTACCGCGCCCCTTTTTTTCTGCCAACGGCTTCACCTCTCATTTCTCCATACAGCAAAGCGAGTAGAGCGGAAACCCACTCTACTCCCATACAACCATATTTCTACTGTGGCAAGTTTACCACAAAGAAAACAAAAAAGCAAGTGTTTTTCGTTTTTTTATAAATTTCTTCACATAATATATTGTAAACACCCTTTTTTTATGTTAAAATAGCAAAAAGAAATTGAATTAGGAGCTTTCACGATGAATAAAAAGCTTGTTGCCCTCTTTTTGGCCTGCCTTTGCTTATTTGCTTTGATCTCCTGTGAAAAAGAAGCACCCACTCCCACCACGGAAAACGTAGTTTCCGAAGAAACAACCGTCGCAGAAGAAGAAACGATTACCGAAGAAGTGGAAAACGAAAGTGAACTTACCGATGACGTAAATGCCTTTTTCGGATATGCCGATACGGGAACGCTGGAAAACAGAGGTCAGCAAAAAGTGTATCACATCAAAAGCGCTTCCGATCTGGATAAATTCCGCGAGCATCTCCACATGACCGAAGAAGAAGAAAAAAATCTTTTTCTGGAACCGAAAGACCATGTTCTTTTAATGGAATTTGTAGCTACCGGGGAAAACAGCGCTTATGAAATTTCCTCAGTTTATTGGGGAAATAACAATGTTACCGTTGAAATCCACGAAGTTGAGCTGGAAGAAATTGCTCCCCTGCACACCTTCATCCTTGTCCACATGCCCTTTTCCCTCGTTGGAAACGCCGACGTGGTTTTTGACGTTCTCTCATTCTGAGCTTTTGATATCAAAAAGCCCTTCCAAAAGGAAGGGCTTTTCTTTTTTACAACAAGGATAAAATTTCGTCGGTATACGCCTTTGCCGTGGCGTTCTCTTTGGTTCCGTCGGCACAGAGCGTGGCAGAATCCAAAGCTTTTTCCAGCATTTCGGCAGCTTGTACCTTTCCGATATGACGAAGAAGAAGCACCAAAGCGCGCAAAATGCTCTCGGGGCTTGCATACTCTCCCAGCCCCTCCTCCAACAGTCGGGGCGCAGAGCCGTGAATGGCTTCAAACATGGCATATTTTCCACCGATATTGGCGCTGCCTGCCGTTCCCACACCGCCTTGCAGCTGCGCCGCTTCGTCGGTGATGATATCTCCGTAGAGATTGGGCAGAACGAGGACCTGAAATCCCCCGCGAATGGCAGGGTTGACAAGATTTGCCGTCATAATATCAATATACCAATCGTCTGCCTCAATGCCGGGATATTCCTTGGCCACTTCGTGGCAGATGGCGGTAAACTTGCCATCGGTCTTTTTCATAATATTTGCCTTGGTAACGATGGAAACGCGTGTTTTGCCGTTGTTTTTCGCATAGTCAAAGGCGGCTCTGGCAATTCTGCGGGTGCCCTCGTCGGTGGTGACCTTGAAATCCATAGCCAATCCCGGAAGCTCAATGCCGCGGCTGCCCAAGGTGTATTCTCCCTCGGTATTTTCACGGAAAAAGATCCAATCGATTCCCTCTTCGGGAATGGAAATGGGGCGCACGTTGGCAAAAAGGTCCAGTTCGCGGCGCAAGGTCACGTTGGCGCTCTCCATAGTACCGCCCATAGGCGTGGTGGTAGGACCTTTTAAAAGAACATCGCAGTTTTTAATAGCGGAAAGCACGTCCTTAGGCACACTTTCTCCCTTGGCAAGACGGTTTTCCAAAGTCAGTCCTTCAATGGGGCAGATTTCAATACTGCCTTCGGCAATTTCTTTTTCCAAAAGCTTTACAAGGACTCTTTTCGCTTCTGCCACAATGATAGGACCGATGCCGTCGCCGTCGATCAATCCGATTCGCACTTTATTTTTTTTGGAAAAATCCACAGTTTCGCCGGAAAGGCGCGCTGCTCTTTCCTGCATTTGACGAAGCAAAGTTTCGAAGCTTTTCAGCGCATTTTGAAACTCCATTAAATACCGCCCTCCTTGGTGTAATTCAGAAGTCCGCCCGCCTTGAGGATCTTTTGCTGACGGGGTGTAAATCTGCAGCTTGCATAATAACTTTTCTCTCCGCAGCGGATCTCTATTGTTCCGTTTTTCATACCCTCGCTGATGTTTACAAGAGTAAGGATATCGCCTTGAGAAAGAGCATCATAATCCTCTTCATTGATAAGTTCCAAAGGCAAAATTCCCGCATTGATCAGATTTGCCGCGTGGATACGGGCAAAGCTCTTTGCCAGAACAGCGCGAATACCAAGATACATGGGAACCAAAGCCGCGTGCTCACGGGAGGAGCCTTGGCCGTAATTGGAACCGCCGAGAAGAATGCCCTGTCCCGCTTTTTTGGCACGTTCCGGGAACTCCGGATCGCACACTTCAAACGAGAAACGGGAAAGATAAGGAATGTTGGAACGGTAAGGCAAAATTTTCGCCCCTGCAGGCATAATATGGTCGGTGGTAATATTATCTCCCACCTTAAGGACAATTTCAGCTTGGATCTCGTCGTCAAGCTTTTTGCCCTTGGGGAATTCCTTGATGTTCGGCCCTTTCAGCACTTCCGCTCCCTCGCCGTTTTCCAAGGGAGGAAGAACGGCAGAATCATCAACGAGGAATTTTTCGGGCATGGGATAATATTCCGGCTCAGTGAGCGTGGTAGGATCGGTAATATATCCCGTCAAAGCAGAAGCAACGGCAGTTTCGGGAGAAACCAGGTACACCTGCCCGTCTTTCGTGCCGCTTCTTCCGTGGAAGTTACGGTTAAAGGTGCGAAGGGATACACCGCCGGAATTGGGAGAAAAGCCCATACCGATACAAGGACCGCAGGCACATTCCAGAAGTCTTGCGCCGGAAGCGAGAATATCGGCAAGAGCGCCGCAGAGCGAAAGCTGTGTCAACACCTGCTTGGAACCGGGAGAAACGGAAAGGCTGACACCGGGAGCAATACGCTTTCCCTTAAGAAGTGATGCTACCGTCAAAAGGTCCTGCAAGGAAGAATTGGTGCAGGATCCGATGCACACCTGATCCACCTTGATCTGAGAAAGAGTCTTTACCTCCACTACGTTATCGGGGCTGTGGGGACACGCGATCAAAGGCTCTACCTTGGAAAGATCAATTTCAATGACGCGGTCATATTCCGCACCCTCATCAGCAGCGAGAGAAACAAAAGCATCCCCTCTCCCCTGAGCCTCCAAAAAGGCTTTCGTTACTTCATCCGAAGGGAAAACGGAGGTGGTGGCGCCAAGCTCCGTACCCATATTGGTAATAGTAGCTCTCTGAGGAACGGTCAGAGTCTTAATGCCCTCTCCGCCCCATTCAATGATCGCGCCCACGCCGCCCTTGACGGAAAGGATGCGAAGAAGTTCAAGGCTTACGTCCTTTGCGGTAACGAAAGGACGTAGTTTTCCCGCCAGTTCCACCTTGTAGATCTTGGGCATGGTAATATAATACGCACCGCCGCCCATAGAAGCGGCAACGTCCATTCCCCCTGCACCGAAAGCAAGCATACCAAGTCCGCCTGCAGTGGGGGTATGGCTGTCAGAACCGATGAGAGTTTTTCCGGGAATACCGAATCTCTCCAGATGCACCTGATGGCAAATACCGTTGCCCGGACGGGAAAAATGCACGCCGTGCTTTGCGGCAACGGTCTGAAGATAACGGTGATCGTCTGCATTTTCAAAACCGCACTGCAAGGTATTGTGATCCACGTAAGCAATGCTGAATTCCGTTTTTACTCTGGGGATCTCCATTGCTTCAAATTCCAGATAAGCCATCGTCCCCGTTGCATCCTGAGTCAAGGTCTGGTCAATGCGAAGACCGATCTCTTCCCCTACCTTCATTTCTCCCACCAAAAGGTGGCTTTCAATTAATTTTTCCGCTACTGTTTTCGCTTTCATCTTTCAGCCTCGCTATCATACTCTCCTTGGCGTTGGTAATGTGCATAGTCATCAGTTCCATCGCCTTATTTGTGTCTTTTTCCAATACGGCCTTCAGGATCGCCTTATGCTCTGCAAGTGATTTTGCAAGTCTTGTGGCGTCCTCAATGGATTTTTTGCGATAACGCTGTGTCTTCTTATGGAGTGGCTGAAGCACGTCACGGATCACAGTCCTTCCGCTGAGCTCATACAAAACTTCGTGGAATTCATCATCCATTTTTCTTAAATTTTCCGTATCGTTCTTTTGATAATAAAAATCCTGCAGTTCTCCGATATGAGAAAGTCTTGCAGCGCCTTCCTCCGTCAGATTTTCAATGACGTGATACACGGCAAGTTCCTCCGTGCGCTGACGGATGCTCATAATATCACTAAGCTCTTCGGGAGTGATACCGAGAATGACCATACCCTTTCCCGTTTCGCAAATCAGCCGTTCCTGTTCCAGGCGGCGCAGAGCCTCGCGAATGGGTGTGCGGCTGACGCCAAGTTCTTCTACGAGCTTCATTTCGGTGATGATCTCCCCTTTGGGATACACCCCCGCCACAATATCGTTCTCTAGCTTTTCAAACACCTGATCTGCCAAAGAAACACTTCTAAATCCTGCCATATTCCACCTCAAAATCCATCGGGAGCAAATTCCCTGATCTTTTCATCCATTTCCTTATGGGAAATCACGGTCTGACGGCCGTTTTCGTATTCCCCATCGATCCATTTCTTGATCATTATAACAGCGGGGTGATTTTTTGTCACCTTTTTTTCTTCGGGAAGGCGGTACTGCTGATTGATCCAGTAAGCTACGCCTGCGGCGCCGCTTGCCTTGCCGACTTCTACGGTAGCGGGGCGATTGAGAAGCTTTTCCGTATCGAAAATGGTGTAGATCTCCGCATCCTTCATCAAGCCGTCGGCATGGATCCCTGCACGGGTGGAATTAAAGCTGCGGCCAACAAACGGAGTCATGGGCGGGATGGCATAGCCGATTTCTTTTTGGAAATACTCGGCGATCTCGGTAATGACCGTAGGATCCATACCGTCCATAGATCCGCGGAGAGAGGCGTACTCAAATACCATCGCCTCCAAGGGGATATTCCCCGTTCGCTCTCCGATACCCAGAAGTGAACAGTTGACAGCGCAAGCGCCGTACAGCCAAGCCGTAGAGGCATTGGATACTGCTTTGTAAAAATCGTTGTGGCCGTGCCATTCCAGACACTCACTGGGAACGTCGGAATAATGCTGTAAGCCGTAAATAATACCCGCTACGCTTCGTGGCATTGCCGCCTCGGTAAAGGGTACGCCGTAGCCCATAGTGTCACAGGCGCGGATCTTCACGGGAATTCCCGCTTCCCGGGATAGCATCTGCAATTCATTAACGAAAGGAATCACAAAGCCGTAAAAATCGGCTCTTGTAATATCCTCCAGATGACAGCGGGGCACAACGCCTGCCTCAAAAGCATCCCGAACGGTAGCAAGGTAGTGATTCAAAGCTTCCCTACGGGTCATTTTCAGCTTTTTGAAAATATGATAATCGCTGCAGCTGACAAGAACACCCGTTTCTTTCAGTCCAAGATCCTTCACCAAGCGGAAATCTTCCTTACTTGCGCGGATCCAGCTGGTGATCTCGGGAAATTTTAAATCCAATTCCATGCATTTTTCCAATGCGGTGCGATCTTTTTTGCTGTAAATAAAAAATTCCGTCTGACGAATGATACCGTAGGGACCGCCGAGCTTATTGAGGTATTTATAGATCTGCACGATCTGCTCCACGCTGTACGGCTCCACACTCTGCTGACCGTCACGCAAGGTGGTGTCGGTGATCCAGATCTCCTCGGGCATATTGATGGGCACTCTGCGGTGGTTGAACGATACCTTGGGCACCGTGCCATAAGAGTAAATATCCCGCTGGAGATTAGGCTCCGCTACATCTTGCAGTGAATATTTGTAAGACTTTTGCTCTAATAGGTTTGTCTTTTCCGAAATTTCAAGCATTGCCCTTTTCTCCTTTTTTCAAACCGCACGTGCGGCTGTATTATTGTATACAATTATACACAAACGTTTTCTCTTGTCAATATCATTCACAAAAAATTCAATATAAAACAAAAAAGGACTTCCTAAGAAGTCCTTTTGGTAGCGGAAGTCGGATTTGAACCAACGACCTGCCGGGTATGAACCGGATGCTCTAGCCAACTGAGCTATTCCGCCGTATAAAGTCCTGACGGACCTATTTTTTTAAGTGGGGTGGATAATCGGATTCGAACCGACGACCTCCAGGGCCACAACCTGGCGCTCTAACCAACTGAGCTATATCCACCATATGGCGTGCTTTGAGGGATTCGAACCCCCGACCTACTGCTTAGAAGGCAGTTGCTCTATCCGGCTGAGCTAAAAGCACAAAAGGGTGGAGCGGGTGAAGGGAATCGAACCCTCGTAATCAGCTTGGAAGGCTGGAATTCTACCATTGAACTACACCCGCAAATGCTCGGCCTCAAAAAGCCGCTTGGATATGTTATCACAAAGACAAAAAAATGTCAACCACTTTTTTTCAAAAAAAACATGCTTTTTTTCGAAAAGAGAAAAAAATATTCAAAAAAATGAAAAAAGGCCTTGACAAAGGTTTTTTTCGAGAGTATAATATCCAAGCTATCTGGGTGTAGCGCAGATGGTAGCGCGCTACCTTGGGGTGGTAGAGGCCGTGGGTTCAAATCCCGCCACTCAGACCAGCTGAGCTGAACTTTTGAGTTCAGCTCTTCTTTTTTCTCTTTTTCGGTACGGAAAATACCGCCTTGCCTTTCTATAGAAAAACGGTATGTTGCACTGAGTTGCAACATACCGTTTGTTTTTTTAGTTAGGAATCAAAGCAAGCTGTTCCAGGATCATATCGGCAAGGATCTTGTGTCCTTCTTCGTTGGGATGCAGCCCATCGGGGAAATACTTCTGTTTATCCTCAGGCTTTTCCGGGTTGAATGGATATAAATTGAACAGATCAATGACCGGGAGAGAATACTTTCCGGCAATGGCTTTGATGGCATCTACGTAATCCCCAAGAGACTTTCCTTCTCCGTTGGGAAGATTGTCATAGCTGAATTTTGTACCCAAGCTCTCGCTCTTTCCGAAACCGTAGCGATGGAGAGGTGTGACGAAAACAATTTGGCTGTCGGGATATTTTTCCCGAAGGCCTGTGATCACCACATTCAATGCGCCGTAGAAGGATATGTCGGACGTATCGGAAATGCTACCGAGGGGTGTTTCGTGGCCGTAATCATTGGTTCCCATAAATATAACGATCAGATCCGCCGCGGGAATGGAGTTGTAACGCTGGGTCAAGGGATATTTTTCCAAGCCGTAATCCGACTGGGTACTGATGCAGGAGCCGCCCCTGCCTTGCGCCTTCACCGATTTGAATACGCCCATATCTTTCAGATAACTGTGGTATGCTTTCGTCGTGTTTCTCCCGGCCGTAATACTGTCGCCCACAAATACCACGTCAGCATTGCGCCAGGGGAAGTTCTCTTTGGATACAGACTCAGTCACCGTTTCCTCAGTTTCAAATTCCTCAGTCAAAAGCTCCTCGGTCATAACTTCCTCAGTCACAGATTCCTCGGTGGCAGGCTGCTCCGTCGTGGTTTGCTCGGTGGCAGTCTCCTCAGGAGTGGGCAGATCAATCTTTTCACTGCAACCGGTACTCACGAGAACAACAAGGCTGGTTAAAACAACAAGCGCAGTCAAAAACAGAGTGGAGAGGAAGCGAAAACTCAAAAAACAACGTTTTTTCATTTCATTTTTCCTTTCAAAATTTGTATGTCACTACGAAAGATTATATAGCAATTCGAAAGAATTTTCCACTCATCTGTTGTGCTATATTCAAAAAGCCTTGCATATCTTGCTGTTGTATGGTATTCTTAATACAGACTTGCGCAATACTCTTCACATCTTTTGCGGGCATAATTCATTGGTAGAATGTCAGCTTCCCAAGCTGAATAGGCGGGTTCGATTCCCGTTGCCCGCTCCACTTGAAAAACAGCCGTTCTTCGGCTGTTTTTTTATTTTCGCTTGGAATCAACGTAGATTTTCGACTTTTTCCATACACAAATGGCTTAATAACTCAACGTTTGAAAATTCGCTTTAGAAGCGAGTTATGACATAAAATGTGACACGTTTTTTTCGAGAAGAGTATAGCACGCCGTTTCGTGTATGTCAATTATTTTTTTACAAAATGCTATTTTTTTAGACAGAAAAGAGTAAAAAAAATTAGCCAATCAAGGCTTCTATTTCGTCCAAAAGATACAAAAGACTGATATTTTCTTTGTTGCAGCGAGAGACGAAACGAGCCATTTGGCTCTTATCAAAAAGCACGTCGGGGATCGATTCCAATAGTCTGCCCGAACGATCCAGCACTTCGATGCCGTACACGGTAAATGTCTTGCCTTCTTCATCGGATACCGTGTCCGTTCTCATACGGTAGGTATAATTCAACGTTCCCCCTCCTTTCACGATCCCTACCATCTTAATCTCCACGCTTATTCACGTAAACGTATTATGATACGAAAAAGGAGAGCCTTTCGGCTCTCCTTTTTCATTTTAATCAGTTCTTTTATCCGCGAGGCGGCGGTTCCCTGTCTTCAGACCGTCTAAAAAGCCCATCAGATACAGCTCGCGGCAAAGCCAGGGGATATAGTACTGCCGGGGAAACTTTTCTTTTTCCTCGTTTTCAAAGGGAAAGTTCTTCTTTATCTCTTCCATAAGATTCAAAACGGAATCATAATCGAACTCCGCGCCTTTTGCTTGGATCAGGCGATAGATCTCCTCTTCCGATAAAATCATTTTCTTGTCAAGCTCGTTTGCAATATTCATATGTATACTCCTTCATTTTTTACGTGTCGGAGCAGCCATACTTCTGCTCCGACGGGTGGAGCACCGAAGACCCTGCAAAGGGCTTCGGGCTAACTGCATTTCGGCTCGAACCTTGACCAAATTCGACTTTTTTCGATTGGTCTGATTTCATCATACAAAGGAATTTTTTTGCCGTCGATACGCCGTAATCCGTTGACAAAGAAAATTTCTTCTTGCAAAATATGTTGAGCTGTGTTAAATTGATGTTGTCACACAAGTGAATAGTTTTAAACCCACTATGGGAAAATACTTAGGCAAAAAGTGTTTTCTCTCTTCGCTTATACCGTAGTGGGGATAGCTTGTGTGACAACAATGAGGGAAGCACTTTTTCGGTGCATCCTTCATTGGATGCACTTTTTTTATTTTAGGGAGAAAAATATGGGAAAAATCAAAGAAAAGCTGGAAGAGGCTCTTGGCGGTGCCGGAATTATTCTGTACTTTGTTTTAAGTATTGCAATCTCCGTCTTACCATTTGTGATGATTGATACCTCTTTCTTCATGACCTGTCTATGCGTATTCGGGATACAACTCTTCCCTCCGATCAGCCTTATTTTTTGGATCTGGGGACTCGTGTGCGCGATCAAAGGGCCACAGGATTTTTTTGCGATTCTGTACTATGTCGTAATCATCATTTTTGTGGCAATCCCGTGGATCATTGATTTGATTTCTTGGATTTCAGGTAAATCCAAAGAATAGCGAACATTACAAAAAACGAGGAGCAATTTGCTCCTCGTTTTTTCTATTCTTTTTTCTGCAGCTTGGAAATAAAATCGCTGACGTAGTTTGCGCCGCGACTTCCGATGATACCGGTCAAAAGCGTGCCGAGCCAGGAATACGAAAAACAGATTCCCGCTGCCTGAAACAGATCGGCGCCGGCGGCAAAGCAAAGAACAACGGAGATCAGGATGGCGGCGATCTGTGTCAGCGCCGTTTTCAGATCCTTTCCTGCAAATGCCTTCCCGATGCACTTGGCGTATTCAATTAAGGCTTCGGTAATGACGGCAAGCGTCACAATTAAAACAATTCCTTTCATACTTCCTCCTAAAATAAATTGTCGATTCCTTCTTCATAAAGGAAATCCTTCAGCTCGTGCTTAGTTTTCGTTAAGTACTCCAAGGCAGCGCGAGTTTCTCCGTTGCATTTTCCGTTTTGGAGCGCGATGGAATTGGCTTCACACAGCTTGGTATTGGCATTCAGAAGCTTTACCACGTAAAGCTCGTATTTTTTGCGGTCCTTGTTGGACTTATCCAGCTTTTTTAAAACGATGGCAAAAAGTGACGACGGTATTCCGCAAGCAAGTAGGATCCCCCAGATATCAGACCACTCCATCACGTTTTACGCCCCTTGAGAAAAGAGATCAGCAGCTCCAAAAACTCAAGGAGCTTGTCGAGCAGGGTCCCCTTTTCGCTCTCAACACCTGTGTTTTTGCTTCCGCCTTTGCCCCCATCAATTCCTTGGGGATTGGAAGAAACGTCGCCAGAGGGCGTTTTATTGGATTCTACGGGGGATTCGATGCTCGGCGGCTCTTTCACAGCTTCTTTTTCGTAGTAAGCAATGCCCAGGGTGCTGAGAATTCCTTTGGCTATAGCTTTTCCCATCGCCTGTCGCTCAGGGAGCGTATCCACGATCTGCACGTCGCTCTTGTTGTCGAGAAACGCGCATTCCACGATCACGGCAGGAGCTTTCGTTTCTCTGATAAAACCGTAATAATCCTTTCCGTCTGCACCTTTTTTTATTTTGGCTCCTCGGCTGTTCTGCCCGATCTTTACGATCTCGGCAAGAATGTTTTCCGCAAGGGTTTTAGATACTCCGCCCTTGTAGTGGTAATAGGCTTCTGCGCCGTCACCGCCGCCTGCATTGTGATGAATGTCAACGGCAAGATCGGGGTTGTAGTCGTTACACTCTTTTACTCTGTCGTCCAAGGTGTCGCTGTCGTCGCCGATGCGACTGAGCCGAACATCCACGCCGTGATTTTCCAATACGTCAAAGACGGCGTCCGCGACATCCAAATTGAGATCCTTTTCCTTGAATCCGTTTGCACAAGCTCCCGGATCCTTTCCGCCGTGGCCGACGCCGATAAATACCTTTGCCATTTTTTATTCCTCCTTCGTCCAATATGCAGGATATTCCTCAGGAGACCATACGCAAACGGTTCCCTCAGGCGCGGTGCAGATATAGATTTCGCCGTTCCAAATGCACTTATCTCCGTTATAATACCAGTGACCTGCAACGTAATCCGTTGCGGTTTCCGTCTCGCTAGCGTCGGTGCTCTGCTTCTCCTCCAGCGCTCGGATCCGCATTTCCAATTCCTGTAATTTTGCAAAGAGGTCCGCGCCTTCCTGCGGTGTAGCGCCTGCGCGGGCAAGCTCCTTCAGCTCCGAGCGTTCGTCGTCGGTCAGACGGCCTTCCGCCCAAAGAATATTGATTTTTTCCAAAACTGCGGTCAGATTGAAATTACCGCCGCTGATTACGTTTTTTACAACGCTATACATTTTTTCTCCTCCTTAAGTGTTTAAGATCGCTGCGCTTAAGGCAGCAAACGCTTTGTTGATGTCGCGGTTGTATTCTACATCCACCGTGCTTCCTTCTTCTTTCGGAAGAAGATAAACTTCGGGATATGCGCTCGGTACTTCATTTGTTTTCTCAGTAAAGCTAATAAAGCCGGTATTATATGTTTCTCCGTCTTCCTCGTTAAAAAGAAATGTATAAAAGGTTTGGTTTTTTACCGTTACCCCTTGCATGATCTGAATACGAACTTGTATTCTTGTGATTGGTTTCTCAAGGGTAAACGAGATCTTTTTCGATGCAAGATTGCTTACAATCTCCTTTCTGTTCCCTTCTTCGTCCCAAAGAAACAGCCTTACTTTGAACGGTGCATCACTCACGTACTCGTTATCACCTGCGCCGCATCCGTAAAGGATATAATTTCCTGCAGGAATGGGAGTTGCCAGATAATCGTCGTAGGGATAGTAGTTGGATGTTATATCGCCACTGTTTGTACCGTTTGCAGTTATCACGTTTTCTCCGTTATCTACGAATGTTACGCCGTGAATGGTCGTTTTTTCTCCAGAAGGATGCTCATGTTGCGACGGAATATAATTTTTGGTGTATCTTACAACATATCCGTCGGGAAACAAAGACCCTTTCGGATATGTACTCACTTTCATTATGTGTTCTATTGGCGAAATATCAGATATCGTTATCGCTTTGCCGCGCACCTTTCCTTGTAAAGCGTTGGAAACGGAATTTTTTACCGTCTCCAAGCCCGCTGCTGCTTCTGTTTCTACAGCTTCAATTTGTGATATCAGATCCGTTTGCAGCTTTTTTACCGTATCCAAGCCCGTTTCTGTACGTTCGATCCTTTCGGAGAGCTCGCGGGCAAATTTTCCTATATCTCTGTTGTACTGCGCCGTAATGATTACCCCTTCCTCGGCAACCAAGGTCGCAGTAGGATGCAGACTCGTTACTCCTTCCACGATTCCGTTTTCATCCGAGGTGTAAATAACAGGATCTTTGTACGGCTCATATTCGGTTGCGGTCGTGCCTTGCTCAATTTGGATAGTTATTTCTTTGTTGTCATAGACCGAAGTACTAGCTCCAGCTATACACACTTCTATCGTTCTGTCTTTGTCGGTAGTAAATATTTTTGAATTCTTTTTGGAGCCATCTATGGTATCTACGGTTGTTGTGCCATCTGCATTTTTATGTTGAATATAAAAATCATCTATCACATTCAAACCATAGACACTAATTACATAAGCCCCCACTTTGATTGGAAGGTCTTTGCAAATAGCAGACGAAGAAGTACTTCCAACAGTTCCGTTTATGACAACACTTGAAAGGTCTTTTGTTGTTTTCACCTCTGCTCCACCGAGCCAATATGACTCGGTTGCAGTATTATGATAAAGATTCTTTCCGTATCTCTTCACCGTTGCCATCATACCGTCAAAACAGATGGCTTTTGTGTGATATAACCCCTCAACGCTTCCGTCAAGCGACCCGTAATACAGCACATCGCCTGCCTTCAGAGTTTTAAAAGCCGCAAATTCTTCTTCATTCTTTCCCACTTTAAGATTCACTGCCGCCCCTTGTATCGGATGATAGGAAAAAGCGAGCACCCGCGTGGTTTCTTCTGTCTCTCCAGTTACTAACACGGTATAATATTTACCGGTTTCGAGACCGAAAGTACTCACATTTTCATTGCTTGCAAGCAAAGCTCCAATTTCATAGCTTTGGATCTGTTTCGCCGTCACTTTCATTTCGTGCTCTATGGGAGAAACGTCATCCAAGCGGAGAGGCTTGCCGCTTGCGGTGCCTTCCAGGGCGTTGGCTGTTTGACTGATTTTTTCATTCAATTTGTACAACAAATTGATTTCATTTGAAATTGCGTCAGCGGCTTCTTTTGCGTTGTCTGCCGCCTCGCTAGCCAAATCGGCTGCTTCTTTGGCAGATTCTGCTTGACTTTGAGCTTTGCCCGCTGCGGTATCGGCAAGATCGGCGGCTTCTTTTGCATTGTCTGCCTCAGTGTTTGCTCGATCTGCGGCGGCATCGGTTTTTGCCACGGCTTGCAAAACGGTTTTAAAATTGTCTTCTAAGCTTGTATCGCCTTCGATCTCGGAAGGATATACCAAAAGCAAGATCTCGGAGGTGGAAAAGGTCTCTCCGATCGCGTTGCCGAGCTGAATATCCGCTTTGATTTCTCCTCCAACAGAAACGAGGTCTTTTTCTACGGCGTATGCAACTGTGTTGTCTGAAACCTCGCAGATACTTGCAAACTGCGACCCGTTCGGCAGGGTGGCGCGGATCTGGGCCACAGTTCCGTGCTCGATTTCATACGGTGTACCTCCGTTGGTCAGACGGATCTCAAGTTTTCGGTTGGTGTCGCCGACCTTGAAGCCCGAAAGAACGTGCTGCACGCCGCTTTTGGCAAGATCAAGCGTAATTCTGTATACGATAGGATCCATACAGTCCTCCTTTTTTCAGTTTCTCGTTTAAGTATATCAAGCTTTCCCGTTTCTTTTCTAACCCACCCCACAGAAGAAAAACAGCAGACCAAATGGTCTGCTGTTTTTTCGGTAATATGTTTTTTATCAAACCCAATTTTGAAGCGTTTTGTCAAGATCCTCGTAAAGCCTGCTCTGACATAGGGCGTTTCGGATCCGATCCATCTCTTCCCGGTCATCGTCCTCCCAGGCTTTGAGATAAAGAGTCTTGTAGTATCGGGTCAGGGAGCTTTGAAGGGAGCTTTCCGCCTTCTTGCGGATGGCGCTTTCCTTTTCCTCGGGATACTTCTTCCCGTATTCCTTTACCTTGGCACCGATAAGCTCGCTGATCTGGGCCTTCGCCCTGCCTCTGTTAAAGGCGCTGTCGTACTGCTTGGCGAAGGAAGGCTCCTGTGTGGTCAGCTTCATATCGTACCAGTCGCCGAAAGTATTGTTCCAGAGGTCTTCCACCTTACGAAGACCGTTCTGAAGAGGAATACTGGTAGAATAGCTCGCTGCCGACGTCAAAGATTTGATAAAGCCATAGACGTCGTGATAGGTAACGTGATCGTCCTGCCACAGCTTCACGCCCTTTTTGATAACGTTCGTGATTTCCGTGAAGGCGGCGTATTCCATTCGGTCCGTGTTGGCATAG
>JAZSDQ010000034.1:0-28292 GCA_045531235.1 Eubacteriales bacterium | reverse complement strand
GAAAACAAAGTAGAATTGGCAGAAGGCGTTATCGTTGCAAAGCGTCATATTCACATTACTCCCGCAGATGCCGAAGCTTTCGGTGTGAAGGATAAGCAGATCATCAAGGTTCGCGTAGAAGGCGAAAGAGCTCTCGTATTTGATGAAGTCGTTTGCCGTGTCAGCGAAAAATTCGCTGCAGCAATGCACATCGATACCGACGAATCCAACGCCGCTTGCGCCGCTCCCGGCACCATGGGCGTAATTGTTGACTGATAAAAACGCAAGGAAGGACAAAAAAGAATGAACATGTTTACAGAAGATGTAGAAAACATGTGCGTTGTGGCAAAAGGCCCCAAGCACGGCCCCGCTCCCATTCCCGAAGAAGGCAGATGGGTAAAGGCTTATGACGTGACCGACATTTCCGGTCTGTCCCACGGTATCGGCTGGTGCGCACCCCAGCAGGGTATGTGCAAGCTGACCCTCAATGTTAAGAAAGGTATCATCGAAGAAGCTCTGGTAGAAACCAGCGGCTGCTCCGGTATGACCCACTCCGCCGCTATGGCAGCTGAGATCCTTCAGGGCAAGACCATTCTGGAAGCTCTGAATACCGACCTCGTTTGCGACGCTATTAATGTTGCAATGCGCGAGATCTTCCTCCAGCTGGTTTACGGTAGAACTCAGACCGCATTCTCTGAAGACGGTCTTCCCATCGGCTCCACCCTGGACGACCTCGGAAAGGGTCTTCGCAGCCAGGTTGGCACCATTTTCGCCACCAATGAAAAGGGTGTTCGTTACCTTGAAATGGCAGAAGGCTACATTCTCTCCCTGGGTCTGGACGAAGACAACGAGATCATCGGTTACAAATTCGTTCACCTCGGAAAGATGATGGAGCAGATCCGTCACGGTAAGGATCCCAAAGAAGCTTACGAAGCCAATGTAAAGAGCTACGGCCGCTATGACGACGCAGTGAAGTACATTGACCCCCGTGAAGAATAAGGAGGCGCTGAAATGGTGAAATTTGAAGGATACGAAAGAAGAATTGATAAAATCAACGAGTGCCTCAAAGAGTACGGCATTGCTTCTCTCGAGGAAGCACAGAAGATCTGTCTGGATCTCGGCGTTGATGTAGACGCTCTGGTTAAGGGCGTTCAGCCCATCGCATTTGAAAATGCATCCTGGGCATATACCCTCGGCGCTGCTATCGCAGTAAAGAAGGGTGTAAAGACCGCTGCCGAGGCTGCGGAAGCCATCGGTATCGGCCTGCAGGCATTCTGCATTCACGGTTCTGTTGCTGAAACCCGCGATGTTGGTCTCGGCCACGGTAACCTTGCCGCTATGCTTCTCCGCGAAGAAACCCGTTGCTTCTGCTTCCTGGCAGGTCACGAGTCCTTCGCAGCTGCAGAAGGCGCTATCGGCATTGCAAAGACCGCAAACAAGGTTCGTAAAGAGCCCCTCCAGATCATTTTGAACGGTCTCGGCAAAGACGCCGCTCACATCATCTCAAGAATCAACGGCTTCACCTATGTGCAGACCGAGTTTGACTTCACCGAGAATAAGCTGAACATCATCAAGTCCAAGGCTTACTCCAACGGTGAAAGAGCAAAGGTTCGTTGCTACGGTTCCAATGACGTTCTGGAAGGCGTTGCTATCATGCAGCACGAGTCCGTAGACGTTTCCATCACCGGTAACTCTACCAACCCCACCAGATTCCAGCACCCCGTTGCAGGTACCTATAAGAAGTGGGCCATCGAAAATGGCAAGAAGTACTTCTCCGTTGCTTCCGGCGGCGGTACGGGCCGTACCCTCCACCCCGATAATATGGCAGCAGGCCCCGCTTCCTACGGTATGACTGATACCATGGGCCGTATGCACGGCGACGCTCAGTTCGCAGGCTCCTCCTCCGTTCCCGCACACGTGGAAATGATGGGTCTTATCGGTATGGGTAACAACCCCATGGTAGGCGCTACCGTTGCTGTAGCCGTAGAGATCTCCATGGCTCTCAACAAGTAAGATTTACTTGACCTATAAAAAAAGGACGACTCGGTGAGTCGTTCTTTTTTTGCAGTCTTTCAGTTTTTGTCGGTTATTCCTCTTCACAGAGGGCTTTCATTTCCTTTTCCAGCTCTTCGTTTGCTTCCATGGTTTTTTCCACCTTTTTTCTCAGGCTGCTTAAAAAATTATGCCAGCTGCAAGAATCGATGAAGGGGTTTCCTCCCTCTTTCAACTGTTGCTCCCGTTTTTCAAGGGTATGATTGTCCCCCGGATGATTGCCAAGGTGAATCGTTACAGGCTCATTCCAAATTTTTTCGATGGAATCCAGCATTTTTCGGGGCATATCCAACGAAGAATTGTTACAGCACATACTGGGCAGAGAAACGGCTCGGACCCCTGCACCGCCGAACAGTCCTACCGGATACGTCTTTCCTTCATAGCTAGCGTCAAAAAACAGGCTTAAAACACCCTCTGTATGACCCGGGGTCAAAACACAGCGAATCTTTTTGCTTCCAAGCTGAAAAATTTCGCCGTCTTCAATCTCATAATCAAACGAAGGAGCTTTGGCAAAAGGAAATCCGCTAAGCTCATATTTTTCCAGTCTTCCCAGCCTTTGGGCATCCACCCTGCTGATAGCGAGCTTGGTGCCGTACATTCTGCGAAATTCCTCCGAGGCACCAAAGTGGTCCGAATGACCGTGGGTATGGATGATCCAGCGCAGATCTCTCGGGTCAAAGCCTGCACGCCAGATGCTGTCCACCAGAAGATGCGCCGCTCCGAAAAAGCCGGAATCAATGAGGACCAGCCCTTCCTCCGTGTGGATCAGATGAATACACACCTTCCGATCTCCTACGTAATACAGCCCGTCTGCAATGGGAAAGGGATCCATTCTTGCGATAGATGGACTAGTATAAAATGCATGATGATTCTTCAAATAGCGATTTTGATTTTCCTTATGTTTTTGAATCAAAAACTCTTTTCTTGTCATCGTGTTACCTCACTTTTTGCTGCTCTTTGATCACGATTTCCCGTTCGTTATTCTTTTGATTTCTAAAATTTCCGCATTTCGCTTTCTCTACGGTTTTAGGTTAATTGCATTATAACATATTATTCTCAAAATGTTTAGCGTTTTTTATAAGTTTGATCTTTTAAAATAAACGCGATTGCAAATCAAAAACTTTTTGGAAGGGCATAGGGAGAACCCTTTTAAAAAAAGATTGCACCGCAAAAAAAGAACAGCCTCTCGGCTGTTCTTTTTTTACTGTACTTCTTGTTCCAGATCATCAAAAATGGGAGAAGAAAAGAATTGTCCGATTTCCACCTCTAAGCCATCGCAGATCTTCTTGATCGTAGAGATCGTCGTGCTATGATTTCTTCCGCCCACAATGTTGGCAAGGGTAGATTGTGTTACTCCGCAAAGATTTGCAAGGGCATTGACCGTCAGCTGCCTTTCATCACACAATTCAAGAATTCTCAGCTTTACTGCTTCCCCAATCTTCATAAACCCTCCAAATCATACATTTCCTTTCCTTCATATTAGCTATTTTGAGTTTAAAAGATTAACTCTTTTGGGTTGGCTTTTGAAAAGCGCTATGATAGAATATACCAAAGAAGGAGGGATTATGGATGAAAAAGAAAGTAGATCATTTAGGTCGCATCGGAATTCCAAAACCTATTCGTGAAGAAATGGCACTAAATGATGATATGTTTTTGTCCATTGATTACGACTCTGCCAAAAAGATCATTATATTAAAAAAAGAAGCCGATTCCTGCATTGCCTGTGGGAGTACGAAGGAGCTTTTGAAGATACGAAGTGTTTTTCTGTGCAAAAATTGCCTGAACCAACTAAATAACATTTGATTAGCAAAAAAAGAACAGCCTCTCGGCTGTTCTTTTTATTTATCCGGCAAAAAAATCACTTCATTTTCGGGTCATTGGTCAATCCCAAAATGTAGTCTGCAGATGTTTGATAGTACTTTGCCAAGCGCACCACAAAGCGTGTTGGGATCTCTCTTTTTCCCGTTTCATAATTGCTATACACCCTCTGATCAATTTCTAAAAGCGCCGCGATCTCTTTTTGAACCATATCACGGTCTTCTCTCAAATCCTTTAACCTAGGATAATACATACACTCACCTCAAAATTCAGTATATGTACTATCAAACAATAGTATTGATTTTACTATCGAACTATAGTAAAATAAGTTGAGGTGATTCTAAATGATGCGAATTGTCATTGCAGGAAGCAGATCCTATTACAATTTTGAAGAAGCAGAATCTTTTATAAGAGAGTGTCTGCAAAATATGTCCGTGCAGCCTCCGTTGATCCTTCTATCCGGAGGGGCAAGCGGTGCAGACCAACTGGGCGAACGATTTGCCGTGGAAAACGGTTTTTCCGTTGAACATCATTTTGCCCAATGGCAACGCTTTGGTAAAAGCGCAGGTCCGAAAAGAAATCAAGAAATGGCAGAACTTTGCGATGCTGTCATCTGCTTTTGGGATGGGAAGAGCAAAGGAACTGCATCGCTTATTCTCTGTGCAAAAAAGCTAAAAAAGCCCGTCTTCATAAAAATAATATAAAAAGAACAGCCTCTCGGCTGTTCTTTTTATTTACCCGGCAAAAAATCACTTCATTTTCGGGTCATTGGTCAATCCCAAAATGTAGTCTGCAGATGTTTGATAGTACTAGAAAATTCAGCAAAAAACTTGTTTTTCTTTTTTGGTATGCTATAATCAAGGTAATATATCACAAAAAGGGAGGCCCTGCATGAAAAAGTTTTTTCTGTTTTTTCTCCTGACAGTGTTGTCAGTTTTTTTCCTCTCCTGCCAAGATAACTCTGCCCCCGAAACCAAAGAAAAGAAAGATCCCAAACCGCAAAAAACTACGGAAGAAAAGGTTACTATGGATATCACCGAGAATATGACGAGAATCGATCTTACCGAAGATAGCGCCCTTTATAAAACCACAGGCCGTGGCTATACCGATGAAAACGGACTCCATCTCACCTTCGCAGGTGATGCGCTGGAATTTACCCTGACCTGCAGCGGCACCCTTTCCATGACCTACAGCGCCGATGCCGATCTCTATTTTCAAATCTATATGGACGGCGGAGAATACAGCCGCCTCTTTGCGGAAAAAGGCAAAAATAAAACCCTCGTTATCGCCGAAGAGTTGGAGGAGTATGAATACACTTTCCGTATTCTCCGCGACAGCGATGCCACCCCCAAAGCACCTCTAACCGCAATTTCCGCCATTTATTTTGAAGGCGATAAGGAAAGCGTTTCCCCCACCGAGGAAAACGATCTGCTCATCGAATTCGTAGGCGATAGCATCACTGCTGGTAAATACACCGAAACCCAATACGCCATTGAGGATCTTGCCATTCACAAGGCAACCAATTCCTACGCCTACCTCACCGCGGAAAATCTCGGCGCTGACTACTCCATCGTAGCTCGCGGCGGTTGCGGATTCTTCCGTGTTTCCACCTGCCCCAAGACCATGAATCAGCTTTACCCCTATTACAACGGTTTTGCCGAAGATCCCGTCCCCTACACCGCCACCCGCAAAGCGGATATCGTCGTTGTAGCACTTGGCACCAATGACAGCGCGGCCAACGTCACCGAAAGCTATGAAAGCGGCACCGTTCCCTTTGCTACCTTTGAAGACGCTCTCAAGGATCAGATCCGCCTGATTCGCCAAATGCACGGAGAAGATGTGAAGATCATCCTTATGTACAATATGATGAGCTCCAATTGGAGCGAAGAAATGAAAAATGTCGCCGCTTCGGAAAATACCCACATTCTGAAAGTAACGAAAAATAAAGACGGCGGCAAAACCCACCCCTCCGTTGCCGGCCACAAAACCATTGCAAGAGAGCTTACGGAATACATTCAAAAGAATCTCCTTTGATGAAAAAATCCGATCTTCCCACGGGAAGATCGGATTTTCCTTTGCCTCTTGACAAAAAACTATCTTTGTGATATCATTTTGATATCAACCAAGAAAGAGGTTACGCTATAATGAAAGAAATCATATTAAACCATAAGAAAAACGGTATGCTGGCTCTTATTCTCACGAGCATTTTCTATCTCGCTGCTTGCGCGCTGACGGTAATTGCCGCCATCGGTTTGGAGAGTGACGATTCCAACCCCCTTTATATCGCTTTGATGATCATTGCCATTCTTTGGCTCTGCCTCGGCTGGATCCCCTTCTGCGGTCTGAAGGTGTTAAAGCCCCAGGAAGCTCTGGTGCTCACTCTGTTCGGAAAATACATCGGCACCTTGAAAAACGACGGTTTTTACTATGTGAATCCCTTCTCCTCCGCAGTAAACCCTGCCGCAAAAACAAAACTTGGCCAAAGCGGTGATGTAGACAGCGGCCACAAATCCGCCATCGTATTGAACAGTGCAGCTACCCAGACCGTAGAAACGGTCAACAAAAAGATCTCTCTGAAAATTATGACCCTGAGCAACAGCCGTCAGAAGATCAATGACTGCCTGGGCAATCCCGTGGAAATCGGCATTGCCGTGACCTGGCGGGTGGTAGATACCGCCAAAGCGGTTTTCAATGTAGATAACTACAAGGAATTCCTTTCCCTGCAGTGCGACAGCGCTCTTCGCAATATCGTCCGCATTTATCCTTATGACGTTGCCCCCGGCGTAGATACCACCGGCGACGGCGTAGCCGATGAAGGAAGCCTCCGCGGCTCCAGCGATATTGTGGCAAACCGTATCCGCGATGAAATTCAGTCCAAGGTAGCGGAGGCAGGCCTTGAAATTGTGGAAGCTCGCATTACCTATCTTGCTTATGCTCCCGAAATTGCCGCCGTGATGCTGCAAAGACAGCAGGCATCTGCCATCATTGATGCAAGAAAAATGATCGTAGACGGCGCGGTAGGTATGGTGGAAATGGCGCTGCAAAGACTGAATGAAACCCAGGTCGTCACCTTGGACGAAGAACGGAAAGCTGCTATGGTATCCAATCTGCTTGTGGTGCTCTGCGGCAACCACGACGCTCAGCCCGTGGTCAATTCGGGATCCCTCTACTGATATGGCAGAAAAAAAGCAAATTCCTCTGCGCCTTTCGGATAAGCTCTATTCCGCCATTGCCGCATGGGCGGAGGATGATTTCCGTTCGGTCAACGGCCAGATCGAGTATCTTTTGACAGAGTGCGTCCGTCAGCGGAAAAAGAACGGCCGCCCCGTCCCTCACGAATTGGACGTTCCCCCCGAATTCGACATTTCCTGATTTAAAAGCCGATCAAATGATCGGCTTTTTTGTTTGATTTTACAGAAAAAGAACGCGCTTTTTTCTTCATATTTGTATTTATATGGACAAAATGTACAAACATTGAAAAATTAGCAGCTTCTTTTATGCAAAATCGCCCAAAAGTTTCAACTTCCGTTGACATAATTTTCTTTTTAAGCTATAATTTCAGCGTATTGTGTTATCTTGCGCAATATAAATATTTTATCATTTTACAAGGAGGAACCCTATGCCAACTGTATTGTGGTATCTGATTGCGTTGCTGGTCATCGTAGTCTTCTGGTTCTTGGCATTGAAGCGTCCCGTTTACGAGGCCGTTTTCGTTGCTTTTATCGTTCTGGTGACTATTTCCGGCACCTGGGGTCAGATATTGGACTTCATCGAAGTGGGTCTTTCTACGAACCTGTTATATTCCATGATAGCGTTCGTAGCGATGTCCATCGTTTTGTCCGAAACCAAAGTTATTGACGGTTGTATCGCCATCATCCTCGCTCTTCTGGGACGTATTCCCGGCGGCGCAGGCTACGTTTCTGTGCTGGCAAGCTCCTTTATGGGTGCTTTGTCCGGCTCCGGCCCCGGCAACATTATGGCTACCGGTACCATTACCATTCCCGCTATGTTGAAGAGCGGATTCCCCAGAGAGCTCGCTGCAAATATTGTCAGCAACTCCAGCTACATGGGCAATATGATTCCCCCTTCTTCCAACATCGTAGCATCTCTCGGTGCATTCGTTGCACTCCATCCCGACACTACCCTCACCACCAGCGAATTCTGGCTTTTGATGTGGGGTGTCAGCATCTGGTTCATTCTGCAAAGAATGCTCATGGTATTCATTTTCTGCAAGACCTACAAGATCAAAGCTCTTCCCAAGGAAGAGATCCCCAACCTGAAGGATGCTCTCAAGGAGCATTGGCAGGGAATGCTTCTCCCCGTTATTATCCTTCTCCCCTTCGTTCTGGACTACCTGTTCAAGGATAACTTCTTCACTTCTCGTCTCGGCGCGGCAGGTGCGAAGTCCTTCTCCAGCTCTTCTCTCCTTTACATTGCCGGTGTTGCAAGTATTTTTGCTTGCTTCATTGCAAAAGACAGAAGCCAGATCAATGTAAAATCCCTTGCAGATATGTTTGCAAGAGGCGTAAAATCCATCGCTCCTACCGTAGGCGTATGTATCTTCGGTTATATGGTAGGCGCTCTGTTCGGAACTCTCGACGTTGCTACTCAGATGGGTAACGTGATCCAGTCCATCCACCTCGGCAAATTCGGTATGGTCATCTTTGTAAACTTGATTACATGTATTCTCGGCATGATCATTCCCGGTTCCTCTATTGTAGTTATTTTCGGTGGCGTGTTCATCGCTTCTCTGGAAGCGGTTGGCGTCCCCCCCCTTCTGGCAGCTTGTATGCTCCCCGTTATCTGCGGCGTTATGTGTGGTATCACACCTCCCCTCGGCCTGGGCTTGTATGCAGGTATGACCATTGCCGGTTCCGACTTTGATAAGACCGTTGCAAACAACTGGTGGTGGGTCGGTGCTCAGTTTGTCATGCAGACACTCGTTTTGATGGGCATCCTTCCCGTCATCGGCATTTAAGAAAGGAGGAGTCACAATGAAAGAAACTATGAAAAAGATTTCTGACGTCTGTAAGACCATTTTCGGCTACGGTATTATGATTACCCTGTTTGCCGGCGGTCTGACTCTCATTCCTTACCTCGTTGCCCTCATCGTTGGCGGCGACGTAGCTGCTATGATCTGCGATATCATCTACAAAAAGGTATTCCCCGTGATCATCGTTGTATCCAACATTATGGTTCTTCTCGGACTTGTGAGTATGTACTTCAGCGGTGAAAAATCCCTGACTCCCTCTGAAAAGAAGAAGAAGATCACCAAAGACGCCGATACCGAAGGTACCGACGAATAAGAGCCAAGGCTTATCAAAAAGGCTTGCCGTATGGCAAGCCTTTTTTTCTTTCATAAGAGGATAGAAAAAGCATACCGCATTTTCCCGGTATGCTTTTTCTTTTTATTCTGCAATTGGCAGCGTTGCTCCGCCAAAGGGCATGGCAAGCAGCGTAGCGTCGGGACCGTATTTTTCCAAAGCAGCGTCAAGGGCCTCCTGAGCGGATTTTCTGGGATTTAAGAAAATACTGCGGACAAAATCGGGATCCATTTGGGAAACCAGATCAATTTCAGCATTTTCAAGCACCATCGCAATGGCTGCCGCCTTGTGGCCGCCCAGCTCAAATTTCGTATGTACTCTCTTGATCATAGCCGCAGGGCTCTCTGCCTCCGTCAGCCATTTTTCAAAGGTGCGGCTGCCAAGCCCCTCAGGACAAGCGCCGATGAGAATGATGGTTCCACCTTTTTTTACAGCGTGCTTGGCATTGTCAAGTGCCTTTTGCGTCTGATAAAGGTTGGCATCCTTAGGCGCGCCCCCTTGAGATACAATGACGATATCCGCCTTTTGGGGAATGGGCTTGCGATACATTTTGTCAAGATATTCGCATCCCACTCGGTGGGCGCGTGTCACATCTCCCGCCACGGCGAATACAATGTTCTTGTGTTCATCCAAAACGGCGTTAACAATGTAATCAATGCCGCAGATCTCTCCTGCTTCCTCAATGTCCTCACGGATGGGATTGCCCGAAAGCTTTCCTGCGCATGCATCGGGACTTACCATCATACTGTGGTTTGCCTGAATAGCCGAAGGCGTGGAAACACCGGGCATGATCGCCTTTGCTCCCCCCGAATATCCGGCAAAATAGTGGAACTCAATATTGCCAAGACAAATGCGAAAATCCGCCTCCGCCACAATTCTTGTAATATCCACAGGTGTTCCCGCCTTCGTTACCCCAAGATGTACACAGTCATCGGGGTCGGAATCTATACAGCGTATACGGCGATAGGCTTCTTCCCCTGCCAGACGGATCTTTTCTTCCTCCGTGTGCTTTCTGTGAGAGCCAAGAGCAAATACCAAGGTAATATCCTCATCCCTGACACCGCCTTCGTTCAATTCCCCGAGAAGCAGGGGCAATATGCGATAGCTTGGCAAAGGACGGGAAATATCACTGGTTACGATAACGACCTTCTGCCCCGCCTTCACTTTTTCGCGAAGTCTTTTTTCTCCGATGGGATGACAAAGAGCATATTCCACTGCCGCTTCATCTCGTCTTTCGTGACAAATGTCATTGGAAAGCAAAACGCCCATAACGTTCTTTTCATTCACATTGACCTTTTCTACGCCTGTGCCGTAGCCAAATTCCAGAACCATATCTTCTCCTTATGCTTAAAACCTGAGATCCAATTTGTCCCATTTTACTTCACAACTCCTTGAAAGTCAATGTTTTATCCTTATACTTATTTTTTATTCTTCACTGCACCCACAAAAAGTCAATAAATCCCCCCTTTTTATGCCGAAAAGATTTCTGTTTCCTTTTGATTTTTCAAAGAATTTTCTGCAAAAAGCCGCCAAAGTTAACAAACTTACGTTTTTTATTTTATAGTCGATTTTTGGTTGACTTTTCCCCTGTTTTTTTATAAGATATTCAAGTGATATGAGGAATTTTTCTTCCTCAGAAATAATACGAAAAGAAGGTACGAATGATGAAAAAATTAGGTTACTACAACGGAAAATACGATGAGATCGAAAATATGACCGTTCCCATGAACGACCGTGTTTGCTACTTTGGCGACGGCGTTTATGACGCTACCTACAGCCGTAACTACAAGATCTTCGCTCTTGACGAGCATATTGACCGTCTTTACAACAGCGCTGCTCTTCTGAAAATTGAGATCGGTCAGTCCAAGGAAGAAATGAAAGCCATTCTCAACGATATGGTTTCCAAAATGGATACCGGTGACAACTTCGTTTACTGGCAGGTGACCCGTGGTACCGGCAACCGTAACCACGCATTCCCCACCGACGGTTCCAAGGCAAATCTTTGGATCGCCATTTCTCCCAAGGGCCTTGTTGACGTATATAAGCCCATCAAGCTCATCACTCTGGAGGATACCCGTTTTCTCCACTGCAACATCAAAACTCTGAACCTCATTCCCTCCGTTATTGCAACTCAGAAGGCGGTAGACGCTGGCTGCGATGAAACCGTTCTCCACCGTAGCGGCAGAGTTACCGAGTGCGCACACTCTAACGTTCACATCATCAAAGACGGCATTTTCAAGACTGCTCCCACCGACCACCTCATTCTTCCCGGTATTGCAAGAGCTCACCTCATCAAAGCCTGCAAGAAGCTTGGCTACGGCGTAGACGAGCACCCCTTCACCCTGGAAGAAATGATGGATGCAGATGAAATCATCGTTACTTCCTCCGGTTCCCTCTGCCTTGCCGCAGAAGAGATCGACGGCAAAAAGGTAGGCGGCAAAGCGCCCGCGATGCTGAAAGCTTTGCAGGATGAAGTTCTCCGCGAATTCAACGAAGAAACAAAGTAAGGAAAAAAAGAAATGACACAGCAGGAAATCACGCTGCGCAACCTGGGTCAGAGCCTGGATGATCTTTGCAATCTGGACCCCAGAGGCTACGGCGTATGTAAAATTCTCTATCAAGCAAGCCGCAAATATACAGGCTCCCCCGTGACCATGAATGCTGCGCAGCAGCTTTGTAACACCGTAAAAGAGGGCGACAAGGTCTTCGTTATGACAGGCTTTGTTCTCCGCCCCTTCAAGCATGCAGAAACCGACGGCATTATCAGCTCCGTTCTCCTTTGCAGAGCGTTGGTAAAGGCTTTCGGCGCAAAGCCCGTTCTGGTATGCGCTGAAGAAAACCTTGTGGCAGCGAAAGCCCTTGCCGCTTGCGTTGGTCTTCACGTATTTGATTCCGCAGAGGATTTCTTTGAAATCCCCGTTTCCATGCAGATCGAAACCTTCACCAAGGACGCCGCCGCTGCTCCTGCATTGGCAGATGAACTCATTGCAAAATACGATCCCAAAGCGGTTGTCAGCGTAGAGTGTCCCGGTGCCAACGAAGTGGGAACTTATCACAACGCTACCGGCCTTGACGTTACCGAATTGGAAGCCAAGCAGGACATCCTCTTTGAAAAGCTGCAGGCAAAGGGCGTACTCAATATTGCCATCGGCGACCTTGGCAACGAGATCGGTATGGGTACCATTCGGGATACCCTGGATACTTATATTCCCTATGCAAGAAAGGGCGCTTGCCGCTGCGGTTGCGGCGGCGGTATTGCCGTAAAAACTCACGCAGATCACCTCATCACCGCTACCGTTTCCGATTGGGGCTGCTACGCCATGATCGCAGGCATTGCTTATCTTATGGAAAATGTAGATATTATGCACGATGCCGAATTGGAAAAGAGAGCTATGACCTGCGCCGTAGAGCACGGTATGATCGATATGTACGGCTGGCTCACCCCCGCCATTGACGGCTTCGGTACCGAGATCTGCCTTCCCATCGTATCCTTGATGCGTGAAATGGTCAAGAGTGCCCTCAGCCTGAAAGAAACCTGCAAGACTTGGTTTGAAAAGGTGGAAGAACTGAAATTTTTTGAACAGAATCCTTGAGGAAACTATGAATAATATTCGATTTCTCCCTTGCGGAGAGAGCGCCGTTACGGTAGAATTCTCCCGCGAGATCAAAGAAGAAGTAAATCGCAAAATTCGCTTTGTCGCCGCCGCCCTTGACGGTATGAAGGATCTTGGCATTGAAGAAACCGTCCCCACCTTCTGCAGCCTCACCGTATATTTTGATCCCTTGCAGCTTGACGGCAAGGCTTTGGAAAACACGGTTCTTGAGCTGCTGAAAGGCTACAAGGAAGGCGAAAAAAGCACAAAGAGAGTCTTCTGTATTCCCGTTTGCTATGAAGGGGAATACGCCCCCGATATGGAAGACGTCTGCAGTCTTACGGGATTGAGCCGTGAAGAAGTAATTAAACTCCACTGCGGCACCGATTACCTTATTTATATGCTGGACTTTCTCCCCCGCTTTCCCTATCTGGGCGGCATGGATCCCCGTCTGGAAGCGCCCAGACTTGATTCTCCCCGTACGGCGATCCCCGTCGGCGCCGTAGGCATCGGCGGCAAACAAACAGGCATTTATCCCCTCTCCTCCCCCGGAGGATGGCGCCTCATCGGTCAGACTCCCGTAAAAGTATACGACCCCGACCGCCAAGAGCCCATTCTCTACCGCGCAGGAGATTATATCCGTTTCTATCCCATTTCCGCCGAGGAGTGGGACAGTGCCCCCACGGTAGTGGAAGCAAAGGAGGAAACCGTATGAAAATGACCATCCTTTCCCCCGGTCCCCTTACTACCGTACAGGATGAGGGCAGATACGGCTATATGAATACAGGCTTTTCCCCGGGAGGCGCTATGGATCAGGGCGCAATGCGCCTTGCCAACCTCCTTGTGGGAAACAAAATGGGCGAAGGCGTTCTGGAAATGACTATGGCAGGCATCAGCGCCACCTTTTCCTGTGACAGCGTCATTGCCGTAACCGGTTCCGATATGTCCCCTACGGTCAACGGCAAAAAGGTTCCCATGAATGAAAGTATCCCCGTAAAAAGCGGTGATACCCTCACCTTAGGCTTTGCTGCAGGCGGACTTCGCAGCTATCTTGCCGTCAGCGGGGGCTTTGATCTTCCCTTGGCAATGGGAAGCCTTTCCACCAATTTAAAATGCGCTCTCGGCGGATATCAGGGCAGAAAGCTTGCCGCAGGGGATGAAATTCCCTTGAAAATGAGCGTTTCTTCCTTCGAAATAAGAAGCTTTTCCACCACAGAGCAAAGCGGCACCTTAGATATTCACGTCATGCTCGGTCCTCAGGACGACTATTTCACGGAAAAGGGAATTCAGTCCTTCTTTACCGAAGAATATACCGTTTCTCCTCAGTCCGACCGCATGGGTATTCGTCTGGAGGGCGTGGCTGTGGAAAGCAAAAACGGAGTGGATATCATTTCCGACGGTATCGTTACAGGCTCCGTACAGATCCCTGCCGCAGGAACACCCATCATTATGATGGCAGACCGTCAGACCACAGGCGGCTACGCCAAGATCGCAACGGTCATCTCCTCGGATCTGGGGCTTCTTGCTCAGGCAAAGCCGGGCACCAAGCTTCGCTTCCACCGTGTCACGGCAAACATGGCAGTTCTCCAGAAGAAGGCAGAATTGCTGAAATGGAAGAGATTGGAAAAAATGTTCCCTCCCTCTTTCGGAAAGGAATAATATGGATTATTCAAAAATGTCCCCCGCCGAGGTACGAAGCCTCATTCGCGAGGGTAAAATTACAGGACAGACCTCAGGTATGTGCGACGGCTACGCCCAGGGGAATCTATTGATCCTCCCCAAGGCGCAAGCCTACGATTTTCTTCTTTTCACACAGCGCAATCCCAAATCCTGCCCCATTCTTGAGGTAGGCGACGTGGGCAGCCGCCTGGTAAAAAGAATGGCAAAGAACGGCGATATCGCCACCGATCTCCCTCGCTACCGCCTGTGGAAAAACGGCGTTCTGGAAGGAGAATATACGGATATTTCCTCCCTTTGGCAGGATGATTTTGTGTATTTTCTCATCGGCTGCTCCTTCTCCTTTGAAGGGGAGCTTCTGGAAGCAGACGTTCCCGTTCGTCACATTGAAGAAGGGAAAAACGTTCCCATGTATCTGACGAACATTCCCTGCGACGAAGCAGGCATCTTCCACGGCAATACCGTAGTCAGTATGCGTCCCCTCCCTGCAAAGGACGCCATTCGCGCCATCAGCATCACTGCATCTATGCCCCGTGTTCACGGCGCGCCCATTCACATCGGCGATCCTGCAGCCATCGGCATCAAGGATATTTCAAAGCCCGATTTCGGAGAAGCCGTCACCATTCGCGAAGGTGAGATCCCCGTATTCTGGTGCTGCGGTGTTACCCCTCAATCTGCAGTAATGAGCGCCAAGCCCCCCATTGCCATTTCCCACGCTCCGGGACATATGTTCATTACCGACGTTAAAAATTCTCTTTTAAAGGACTAAATTATGTTACTGATTGATTTGAACAGCGACCTTGGCGAAAGCTTCGGCGCATATAAGATCGGCAGAGATGAGGATATTCTCCCTCTCGTTTCCTCTGCCAACGTCGCTTGCGGATTTCACGCAGGAGATCCCTCGGTGATGGCAAAAACCGTTGCCCTTTGCAAAAAAGGCAATACTGCCGTGGGTGCACACCCCGGATTCCGCGATCTGGAGGGCTTTGGCAGAAGAAATATGGCCATCTCCCCCGAAGATGCCAAGAATCTTATCCTCTATCAGGTAGGTGCACTTCAGGCATTCTGTAAAAAAGAAGGAATTCCTATGCAGCATGTAAAGCCTCACGGCGCCCTTTACAATATGGCGGCAAAGGATGCCGCTTTGGCAAAGTCCATTTGCGAGGGTATCCAGGAAGTAGATCCCACCCTCATTCTTATGGGCCTTGCAGGCAGTGAAATGCTCCGCCAGGCAGAAGCCATCGGACTTCCCGTAGCAAGTGAAGTCTTTGCAGACCGCGCCTATGAAGAGGACGGCAGCCTGGTTGCGCGTTCTAAACCCGGCGCTATGATCCACGATGAGGATGAAGCCGTCGCCCGAGTTATTCGTATGATCCGCGAGCACAAGGTGAAAACCATCACCGGTAAGGATATTGATATCGTTCCCGATTCCGTCTGCGTTCACGGTGACAGCGAAAAAGCACTCCTCTTCGTCAAGAAGATCCGCGATGCCCTTGAGGAAAACGGCGTCACCGTTACCGATCTCGCCACCGTCCTCGCCTCCAAATAACAGAAAAAGCACCCAAAGGGGTGCTTTTTTTCGTCCCCTTTTTGAAAAAAGGGGACCCCAAAAACTTTTGTAAAGGAAAAAATACATTTTTCTTTTAAGTTGATAATATGTCAATGATCTTTTTTCCTTTTTTTCTTGCATTTTCCGTTTCCTTTATGGTTCTATGCCCAAAAAAACAACAGCTGTTCCGTTCACGCATCTATTCACCTCAGAAAGAATACTATAGGCAAGAAAATATTGTTTTTCGATATTTATAGTATATACCTAAAAATTATAAATATCAATAGTCTATAGAATAACCAAAGCAATATCAATAGACTCTAATATAGAGGTGATTTTGTGAGTGATTTAGCAAAAATTGTTGGTCAGCGCATCCGTAATTACAGAACAAAACTTGGCCTGAGCCAAGAAAAATTAGCAGAACTTGCCGGTTGTCATCCAACCTATATCGGTCAGTTGGAGCGTGGCGAAAAGAACGCCACCTTAGAAAGCATTGATAAAGTTGCTTCTTCACTGAATATATCGTTGTCCCGCCTTTTGGAGAATCTCGGCGGCAAAAACAGCTCGGATTGCAACATACCTCTTGAATGTTATGAGTTCTTATTAACAAAAAGCGAGGAAGAGCAAAAACAGATCCTTAAGATTCTTATAGAAATGGACAAATACAAAGCTAACTAAAAAGCAGAGCAAATGCTCTGCTTTTTTATTTTCCTATATTCTTTTTCAAAATCTCTCGGCCCCGCCAAGCGAAGGCACGGGTCTCAAATTCCTCGTTGGGGGAAGAGATCACTTCCTCCGTTAAAACGGAAACGATCCCCACACGGAAAAAAGGAATGGGCGTTTCCACGGCATTTTTGTTATATGGGCAAACGTTCTGGCAAAGGTCACAGCCCCATTTACATTCTGCCTTGGCAAAAAGTTCCTCTTCTTGTGCCGTCCTCTTTTTGTTTTGAGAAATATGAGAAAGACAGTTTTCCCTCGCCCTGTCTGCCACCGCCCCCGTGGGACAAGCAGCGCGGCAAGCACCGCAAGAAATGCAGTTTTCTATGTCTTTCGGCGCTTTCGGGTTTTGACTTTTTGATAAAAAGATCTCTCCCACGAAGACCAGCGATCCGTAGCGCTCATTGAGAAGCAGTCCGTTTTCTCCCTTTACTCCAAGGCCTGCCATCGCCGCGGCAAGTCTTTCATCGATAGGAGAAGAATCCGCCGCCAAATGATAGGAAAGGCATAATCCTTTTTCTTTCACGTATTCCCCAAAGCGCTCCCCAAGCTCCCTTGCATACAGGTGGTAATCACGCACCTGGGCATATACGGAAAGGTTGGTGGTTTTCTGACCTACGTTATACGGAATGAGAAACATAACGGCGCTTTCCACCGTCCCCATTCTGTCTTTGACCCTTGCCATTTTCTTTTCATCCAAAACGGAAAGGGCGGAAAGGGGAAGCTCGGAATAATATTCAATGTCCTCTCGTTCAAAAAATTCCTTCAGCATAATTTCCTCCCAAAAAAGTGTATCACGCTTTCCGATGCCTTGTCAATTATTTCTTGAAAAAGCCGAGATAGCTGTCCCTTCCCCGTTCCTTTCCAAAGAATTCCGCGCGGATATCCCGTATCTTCTCTTTGATGGGGATCTCCTCTCCCGGCAAAAACGGAAGAGAGGAAATGCCGTAGCGGAGAGCGTCGGGGGCGTGAGTCAATTCATGAGGACTGAGGGCGGCGTCCTCGCATTTCAAGGGATCAAAAATCAGTCTTGGCAAGGTGCGGATCAGATTTTTACACTGTGGGAAAATTCCGAAAAAGCCTTCCTTTTCCCCTTTCGCCTGTAAATATTCCCTCACTCTCCGCCAGCCTGCCACCCGCTCGTTATCTGCAGGAACCATCCCCTTCACTCCGCGGGAGGAAAAAATATCAAAGCCTGTTTTGCCGCCGTCCTGCCGTCTGCCGCCCAGATCGGGAGAAGCGGCAATATAGCGAAGCTCTTCCCCATAGCTCAGCTCAAGGATCTTTTCTGCTGCTTGGGATAAAATGAGATTCGGCTGGTAAAATTCCCGATACACCACCAGCCGTGATCGGTCGGGAGGATAGGCAAGAAGCAAAAACGCCGTCATATCCAGCCCGTAGTCCAAAGCACCGAAGCGATGCCACTCACGGGGGATCTCAAAGGGCGCGATCACGTGCTTTTCCCGATCAAATTCAGGGAAAAACTGCCCCTCAAAAGCATCCCAATCACCGCAAAGCATGGCTTTTCTTCTCAGCGGCGGCAGGTTTTCAAGACTTTTCACGTAGTCGGGATTTTCTTTCATAATATAGCGGTTATCGTACACCGTAGAGGGAATAAAAACATAGTCTTCGGGATTTTCCCCTCGGCGGTAATCCCTGTCAATAAATAGCCTTTTTACCCAGTGATGCCCCACACCGCCGGGGTTACAGGTAAAATACATTCTCGGCACAAATTTTTCTTTCAGCAAGCCAAACATTCTGCAGCACTCCGTCATGGCGTAGTACTGACTTTCCGTAAATTGCGTGGCCTCCTCCATTCCGATCACCTCATACGCCTGCCCCTGATACTGCAAGGTATCCGCCTCTTCGGCAAGATACCCCAGCTTGATTCTGGAGCCTGTGGAAAAAACGAATTCCTTGGTGGATTCCTTGTAGCTGGCAATCCCCAAAAGCCAGCGCCTTAAGGGATTGATGTGATTTTCCCGAAGCTCGGGAAAGGTGCGGCGCAAAAGCAGAATCTGAATTCCCGGGTATCTCAGTGCAAGAAGCACAAGCTTTGCCCTCATGGCAAAGCTTTTTCCACCGCCTCTTGCACCGCCGTAGGCAATTCTCGGCGCCTTGGCACGAAAAAATTCCTCTTGGGGAGGAAAGGGGTGAATGCTTTGTAATAATTTTTCTGTGGATGTCATATTTATTCTTGACAAATCGTGAAAAAGCGATATAATGAACTTGCGCGGAAACAGGGGTGCCCAAAGGCTGAGATGCAGATCGCTGCGAACCCTCCAACCTGAAACGGATAATACCGGCGTAGGGAGTTTTTGTCTGTCGTCTTTCATGGAAAGCTCGATTTGCACGGGACAAAAACCCGTGCAAATTTTATTTTTCAGGAGGTTTTCTTATGAAAGAAACCAAAACACAAAAGATCGTCGTATCGGCGATGCTCATTGCTCTGGGAACAGCCATCTCTTTTGTTTCCGAGCAGATCCCCTTTTTAAATCTGCCCTTTGGCGGAACCATCACCCTGGCAAGTCTTGCTCCCCTTGTGATCCTCTCTTATATGTACGGGGTCCGTTGGGGTCTTGGGGCTTCCTTCGTCTACTCCCTTTTGCAAATGGCAGTAGGCTTCCGTACCGTATCGGCACTTTTCATTCCCTCGGATGAGGCCTATGTCGGCGCCGCCACCGCTCTTGTTATCCTTCTTCTGGATTATATCCTCGCCTTTACTTCCGTAGGTCTGGCAGGTATTTTCCGCGAGAAGTTTTCCAAAGCAAAAGCTCTCGTTCTCGGCGCAGTCCTCGGAACCACCCTTTGCTATCTTTTCCACACCCTCTCCGGCTTTATCTTCTACGGAGCCTGGGCAGAGTGGTTCTTCCTGGAAAGCGCCGCCAAGGATTTCGCCATCAGCCATTGGGTGATGGATACCTTTACGGGAAGCGGCCTTTCTCTTGTGTATTCCATCGTGTATAACGGCTGCTATATGCTCCCCGAAATTATCATTACCTCTGTGGCAGCAGGTGCGCTGTCCAAACTCCCTCTTATCAAAAAAGCGTAATTACTCCGCCCAATCGGTATAGATTCCAAGGTCAGATACCGCATTTTCCTCTTCGCTGCCTTGCCAACGCTTGAAATTACAGCTTAAAAAGAGCTTTGCTCCTTGGAAACTATCCTTGGAAAACAATTTTTCCTCGGCTTCCTCTTCAATTTTCAAAAGCGCTCGGTCTACGAGCGCTTTTACTTTTTTATCTTTTATGGCAAAAAGCTCCTCCCGACGGGAAAACCCTAAAGCAAGGGCGATCCCCGTTACGGTGGCAGGCTTTTCTTCCACCATCACAGCGCCGCTTTTATCGGTAAGAAGGCTTCCGTCCAAAGCCTTTTTTTCAATCTGTCGGGAGTGAAAATATTCCCGCAGACGGCGTTTGGCCTCCTCTTCCTTTATCTTTTTCACGGTCATTTCTCCTTTTTTTCGCATTTTAACAAGGAAAGCTTGTGACTTACAATGACAAGTTTCTTGACGGAAAAAAGTTCTCGGCGTATAATGGAGAAAATGAAAGGACTGCCTATGAAAAAATTTGTTTTCCCCCTTTTTGCCACTCTTGCTCTCATATCTGCCGTGGCAATGCTCTTTTTCACCTTTTTCACCCTCGGCTGGTTTTCCGATGTCCGAGGCTGGGAATACGGCTTTGAACTGCAAATCAATACTGCCGACGGCGCCATCACCGCCGCAGGAGATATTTTCTGGACCCTTGCTCCCATCACCCTGATTTTTGCTTTACTGATAGGAATTTTTTCGGGGAAAGGAGAAAAGATCACATCTCTTCTTTCCACCCTGCCCCTTTCCCTCTACGCCTTCTGTCAGATCCTGTTATTTTTCGGCGGCAAGGAAGTTCGCCTGCCCACCTGGATCACCCTCTTTTTTCTTCTCACCATAGGCATCTTTACCGTGGCCGCCGCATTTTTCCCCGAGCTTGAAAAATTTGCCACCCTTTTCCCCGTCATCCATTTTGCCGCGGAAATTCTTCTCTTTTTCCTTTCCATGCTTTTGCAGCAAAAGCTTTCCGCCTTTTATTTTTCCGAGCTGCTTCCCATGGGCCATACTTCTTACTTCCGTTACACCTTCATTCTCTGGTCCATTCTTTTTTACTATCTGGGGAATGCCGCCGCCCTTGGCTTTTGGGCAATGGCAAAAAAGCATCGCAATATTTATTTTGAGGAAAAAAAGAATCACAAAGCATCAAATACACCGCCGCCCTCTCCTCCTTCTACGGAAGAAACGCCCGAAGAGGAAGAAGAGGAATTGAGTCCCTTTCCCGATGGCATTACTCTTGAGGATCTTGGCATAGAACGGTAAAAAAAGACCTGAACTCGGTTCAGGTCTTTTTTCGTAGCAAAAGAAACGGACGCGCATAAAATGGAGTATGGATCATTCAAGGAGATACGGTAATGAAACATTTCTTTTTACTTTCCCGCGATCAGCGTTTTCATCAGCTTTATCAAAAACTTTCTTTTTATCATTATCCCGTTTTTTTTGATCTTCCCCGACGGATTCCCGAGGAAAGCGTGGTTATTTTTCCTTTGGGCGCAAAAGAGGAAGACGTTCTTCCCGTATTAAAAAAACTTCCCCATGAAAGTGCCGTCGCCCTGGGGAGAAAAACAGAGGCGATCCGCCGTTTCTGTGAAGAAAACAAAATTCTTCTCATTCCTCTTTTGGAAAACGAAGCCTATCTTTTGCAAAATGCCGCCGCCACCGCCGAGGGCTTCCTCGCAGAATGTATCAAAGCGACGGATACCACCCTTTCCGATCAGACAATCCTCATTATCGGCTACGGCAACTGCGGAAAAGCCATTGCAAAACTTCTCTATCTTTGCGGCGGTGAAGTCTATATCCATTCCCACAGCGGCTCTATGGAAAGGGCTTCTTTGGACGGATTTTCCGTTTTTCCTCAGTTTTCCCCACAGCTGAAAATGTTTGATTCTGTGGTCAATACCGTCCCTGCGCCTATTTTTGACGAAGCCTTTTTCTCTTACCTGCGGCAGGGCACCCACTTTTTCCAAATTGCCTCCGGTCTTTCCGGCATAGACGGTGACACGGCAAAAAGACACGGCGTATTCTTCCATCCACTCCCCGCACTCCCTGCCAAATATTCCCCCGTGACCGAGGGAGACAATCTCTTTGCCGCCTTGGATTCCATACTCAAGCTATCCATTCCACCTGAAAGTGAGTGACCACTATGAAAAAAAAGCTGGGCTTTGCTCTGACAGGCTCCTTTTGCACCCTGGACAAAGCCTTTGACGCCATAAAACAGCTCAGTACAAATTACGAGATCTTTCCCATCCTCTCGGAAACAGTGGCAAATACCGATACCCGCTTTTTCAAGAAAGAAGAAGTCTTCCGTCGTCTGGAGCAGCTTTGCGGGAAAAAGCCTTGGACAAGCATTCCCCAGGTTGAGCCCATCGGCCCCAAGGATCTTTTCGATCTTCTCGTCATCTGCCCCTGTACGGGAAATACCCTCTCCAAAATCGCCTACGGCATTACCGATACCTCGGTGACCATGGCGGCAAAATCACACCGCCGCCAAGGAAAGCCCGTGCTTCTTGCTCTTTCCACCAACGACGCCCTCTCAGGCTCTGCCGCTTCTCTCGGCAAGGTGCTGGATAAAAAGCACTATTATTTCGTCCCACTCCGACAAGACGACCCCAAGGGAAAGCCCTTTTCTCTCCAATGTGATTTTTCCCTCTTGCCCGATGCCATCGAAGCCGCCTTGGAGGAAAAGCAACTGCAGCCCCTCTTTCTTCCCCACACATAAAGAAAAAACCGACAGAATCTGTCGGTTTTTTTATTATTTTTCTGTCAGCGCCAGACGAATCTCCGCGGCGATATCTTCATAGCTCTTATCCAAAACGAAGGAAAACTCGGTAAAGATCAGGGTTTCCGCGTCTTTTAAGAAATAATCGTCGGTGGTGTGGATTCTTGCGCCCTGCCCCAAAATTTCTCTCTTGTGGTGGTAAATGCTCTTAATGAGATACAAGGCCTCGGAACGGTCACCGGAAGAAAGGGCTTTTTTTGCAAAATCACTGCGGCGGCGGAAATCGCGGATCCACTCCACTTCTTTTTCCCGCACCAAGGAAATCACCTCAGCCACTTCCTCTTTTGTAAGGGGAGGCAGCATTTTTTCAACCAGCGTTTCATTTTCCACGGGAACGTAAACCAGGCTCCCCGATTTGAAAATAGGCGTAAGCACATAGTAGCTTTGTGTTACATTCCCAAAAGTCCTGTCACTGATCTCTTGGATCTTGCAAACACCGGATTGGCCGTAACGTACTATATCGCCTACTTGGAACATTATTCTCCTCCTTCTTCAAAGCGAAAAGACAAAAGCTGTCTAAAAAATCCTTCCTTTCCTATATTATAACATAGATTTTCAAAAAATTGTAAGAGAAAATTTTTGTCCTTTTTCATTTTTTTTGTTGAAAATGCCTAATATTCCGCCCTTTTTTGCTATTTCCGATCCACGCAAGGCGCCACGCGACAACGCTTACTGCCACAGTACCGAGAATCACCGCCACCCACCAAAAGGGCTCGTCTTCCTCGTCGGGCTCTTCTCGGATCGGCCCCGTGGCATCGGGAACAGGATCGGGGGAAAGCACCTCTTTCAAATACAGGTGGGAAGATTCCGGGCTTTCATCTGCCGCAAACACCGGGCAGGCGCCCCCTGCAGGATCGGGATTTTTTTCGCCTATGCCTTCGTAAACGGGAATGGAAAAAGAAAGTTTCCCCTCAAGGCGCCCTGCCTCGCGGTAGCTTTCAAAAAGTCTGTCCCCCTCGGTTTTGGCAGCACCGATATTCTGCATATACTGCCCCCAAAAATTGCGGCTGCCGCCGTCTTCCGTCACCGAGCGGATATCCACGTTCCATTTTTGTAGATAAAGAGTGTTTTGATAGCAAGCGGCATACTCCTTTTGCATTTTTTCCGCGCCGCCCATAAGGCCTTTTTCCAAGCTGTCCCAGCCTTGATTTTTGGCGTGAGTCACTCCGTTATAGTACACCTGAAACGTGCCTTGTCCCGAAGTTTCGGCGTGAAAGGGATTGAAAAAGCCGTCAAGAGCTTTCAGCGAATCCTTATCATACCCCTCTTTGGGCGTGTGAATCCATTTTCCGTTTTCACTTTCCACCCCCTCTCCATACCAATGGGCAAGGGTGCTTCCTGCCGTTCCCCAAAACAAAGGCGTGCCTGCAGCGCCTTGCTCCTGCCGCAGGCGCGAAGCAAGGAAAAGAGGATCCAGGCCCGTTTTTTCTCCCGTGTTCAACAGCAATTTATCAATATCTTTTACCTGTGCCACCGTCGAGCCTTCCAATTCCTTTTGAATTCCCTCCGAAGAAAAGCCGTTTCCCGTAATTACAAGAAACTGGAATACCCCTTTTTCCGAAAGAAAATTTCTGGGATCCAGAAAATACGCCACCGCATCTCTTGTGGCGTCATAATATCCCGTGTCAAAAAGCGCCTCTCTGTCGCCGTACGCAGAGTATTCCTCTTTCGCTAAAACAAGGCTTCTTCCGCTGGCGGTCTCCGATGCCACCACATAGGAAAAATCATATTCCTCCCCCTTTTCTCGGGAAAGCTCCGTAACAAGCAGCGGCTCAAATTCCCATTTGGGATGAAGCAGCGTCAAGGCGCAAAGGGGCTCTCGATACTCCTCGGGAAATCCCCTCTCTCCAAGCTCCTTGCAAATTTCACACTCCGTTTCCGCAAAAGCGGAAAAGGGGAAAAGCGCAAGCATCAATAAAAAAATTACGATCCGTTTCATTTTTATCCTCCTTTTTTTCTCTATTGTAAAAGGCAGAAAGTGCAAAAAAGGCTGTATTTTGTCTTATGTGTAAACGCAGATAAAAATGGGCATAATCTCCTTAAGAAAAGGAAAGATTTGTTAATATTTTGTGGATACTCTTGACAAGAAAAGTCATTCGTGGTAGAGTATGGATAAGGAGGTTAGCACTCTCCACCTAAGAGTGCTAAATCGAGAAAGGCGGTGCAAATATGGAGCTGACTCCCCGCAAAAAAGAGATCCTGAAAGAAGTGATCGATGCTTTTATCGCCACCGGCGAGCCCCAAGGATCCAAAACCGTGATGGCAAAAATGCGCACCCCCTGTTCCAGCGCCACTATTCGCAATGAAATGAGCGCCTTGGAAGAAATGGGGCTTTTAGAGCAGCCTCACACCTCGGCAGGCAGAATTCCCACCCGCCGCGGCTACCGCATTTACATCGATTCTCTTATGGAGGACTATCGCCTGTCCTTTGAAGAGTCCCTTCTTTTAAACTCTCTGGTGCACGATGCAGGGAGGGACAGCGAAAAGCTTTGCGGTGATATGGCAGAGCTTCTTGCCAAAATGACAGGCTACGCCGTTCTGTGCTTCTCCCGTGAGAGCCTTGGCACCATTGAACGCTTTGACGGTGTTTACATCTCTCCTCACAGCTTCCTTTTGGTAATGATCACATCCTTGGGCAAAGCCGTTACCAAGCAGCTTCGCACCGAGATTCCCCTTTCCCCCGAAAACGTGGATTTCATTCTCCGCACCGTGGGAGAGCATCTCGGCAAAAAGGAGCTGGGCGGCATCACCATGGAAAGGATCAAAGCCATAGAAAAGGATCTGGGCGAATTCCGCTTCCTCATTGCGCCTCTCCTGCAGCTCATTTATGAAATCATGGCAGACAGCGGAAAAGAAGCCGTTTCCATTCGCGGTCTTTCCAATCTCCTCTCCTTTCCCGAATACCAAGGCACGGAGAAAGCCGCCACGTTGCTGAGAGAATTGGAAGACAGCCGAAGTCTTAGCGATCGCTTCCATTCCGATTTTCCCACCGCATTGAGAGTCCACATCGGCAAAGAATCCGACGGGCTGGACGGCACCAGCTTCGTTAGCTGCCCGTTCCGTTTAAAGCACGGTCCCGAAGGGGTTTTGTGCGTCATCGGCCCCAAGCGAATGGACTACGCCAAAGCAATGGCAAGGCTTGAGTATTTAGCAAAACAAATTCACGCGGTCCACGGCTTTGAGCCGAGCCTGCCGCTGATTGAAACAAAGGAAAAATAATATGGCAAAGAAAAAAGAAGAAAAGATCCAAGAAGAAGAAACCAAAGCCACTCCCGAAACCGAAGAAACATCGGAAAGGGAAAAGGAAATTGAATTAAACAATCTGAAAGAAGCGCTTAACAAAGCCGAAAACGAAAAAAAAGAGCTGGAAGACCGTCTTCTCCGTACTCTTGCCGAATATGATAATTTCAAAAAGAGAACCCGCAGGGAAAAAGAAGAGCTTGGCCTGATGGCAAAGGGCGAGGTCATAAAGAAGCTTCTTCCCGTATTTGATAATTTCGACCGTGCGCAAAATTTTGCCGCCGCCGAAGATTATGCCAAGGGCGTAGAAATGATCGTCCGTCAGTTCTTTGAAATACTGGAAAGCATGGATATCCACTCCATTGCCGCAGAGGGCGATGAATTCGACCCCAATTTCCACGAAGCCGTCTTCCGTGAAGAAAAGGAAGGCGTCCCCGAAAATCAGATCACCGAGGTTCTGCAAAAAGGCTACGCCATGGGCGATAAGATTATTCGCCACGCCATGGTAAAAGTCAGCGGCTGAACCAAAAAATAAAGTAATTTACCTTAAGGAGGATTTTTATTATGGGAAAAATTATTGGTATTGACTTGGGAACCACCAACTCTTGCGTTGCCGTATTTGAAGGCGGCGAACCTGTTGTAATCCCCAACCCCGAAGGAGCAAGAACTACCCCCTCTGTGGTAGCATTCTCCAAAACCGGCGAAAGAATGGTAGGCCAGATCGCAAAGCGTCAGGCCATTGTAAACCCCGATCGCACCATCGCTTCCATCAAGCGTGATATGGGCACCGCCCGCAAAGTAGAGATCGACGGCAGACAGTACACCCCCCAGGAGATCAGCGCAATGATCCTCCAGAAGCTGAAGGCAGACGCCGAAAGCTATCTTGGCACCGCCGTTACCGAAGCGGTCATCACCGTTCCCGCATACTTTTCCGACGCTCAGCGCCAGGCAACGAAAGATGCAGGTAAGATCGCAGGTCTGGAAGTAAAGCGTATCATCAACGAGCCCACCGCCGCAGCTCTTGCTTACGGTATCGATAAAGAGATCGAACAGAAAATTATGATCTACGACCTTGGCGGCGGTACCTTTGACGTATCCGTTCTGGAAATTTCCGACGGTGTCTTTGAAGTTCTCGCTACCGCAGGTAACAATAAATTGGGCGGCGACGATTTTGATAACAAGATCATCGACTGGATGGCAGAGCAGTTCAAGGCTGAGCACGGCATTGACCTTCGCCTTGACAATCAGGCTCAGCAGAGATTGAAGGAAGCTGCAGAGAAAGCAAAGATCGAGCTTTCCGGCATGCAGTCCACCGCCATCACCCTGCCCTTTATCGCAGTAGATGCCAACGGCTCCAAAAACTTTGACGCTACCCTCACCCGTGCAAAATTCAACGAACTCACCGCAGATCTTGTAGAAAAGACCATGGGTCCCACCCGTCAGGCTCTTAGCGATGCAGGCCTCAAGCCCTCCGATATTTCCAAGGTTCTCCTCGTCGGCGGTTCTTCCAGAATTCCCGCCGTTCAGGAAGCAGTAAAGAACTTCCTTGGCAAAGAGCCTTTCAAGGGCATCAACCCCGATGAATGCGTTGCCATCGGCGCAGCCATTCAGGGCGGCGTTCTCGGTGGTGACGTAAAGGACGTTCTTCTCCTTGATGTTACTCCCCTTTCTCTGGGTATTGAAACTCTGGGCGGTGTATTCAATAAGCTCATTGAGCGCAACACCACCATTCCCGTAAAGAAGAGCCAGATCTACTCCACCGCTGCAGACAACCAGACCTCTGTTGAGATCCACGTTCTCCAGGGCGAAAGAGAAATGGCAAGAGATAATAAGACCCTCGGCCGCTTCACCCTCGACGGTATCCCCCCTGCAATGCGCGGCGTACCTCAGATCGAAGTTACCTTTGATATTGACGCCAACGGCATCGTAAACGTTACCGCTTGCGATAAGGGCACCGGCAAGGAACAGCACATCACCATCACCTCCTCTACCAATATGAGCCAGGAAGATATTGAAAAGGCTGTCAAAGAAGCAGAAATGCACGCTGCCGAAGATAAGATCGCCAAGGAAAACGTAGAAACCAAGAACAACGGTGAAAGCCTTGTCTTCCAGTGCGAAAAGACCTTGAACGATGCAGGCGACAAGCTGAGCGAAGAAGATAAGGCTCCCATTCAGAGCGCTATGGAAACTTTGAAGGAAAGCCTGAAGACCGATGATTTTGCCAAGATCAAGGCAGATACCGAAGCTCTCACTCAGGCACTTTACAAGGTCAGCGAAAAGCTGTATCAGGCAAGCGGCGCAGCAGGCGCTCAGGGACAGGATCCCGGTGCACAGGGCGGCGCGCAGGACGGCAACGGCTACTACAACGCCGACTTTACCGACGCCTCTGACGACAATAAATAAAAAAGTTCTCCCCCAAGAGGCTTTGCCCCTTGGGGGAAACTGACGGAAAGATATACTTATGGCAGAAAAAAGA
>JAZSDQ010000087.1:0-1945 GCA_045531235.1 Eubacteriales bacterium | reverse complement strand
TTCGATCACCGATTTTAAAAGATCTTTTTTTAAAGTCAAATGCTTTATCGGCACCAAGTGCCGAAAAAAATGATTCTATTTGTTTTTGGAAATCTTTATTCAATTTAATACCTGCTTCTGTTTTTTGCTAGTTTTCCCCGTGAAATAATCGGTATTCTATTTTTCGAAGAAAGGATGGATCTTTATGAAAACAATCCGTTTTCTATGTTCTACACTTTTTCTTATTACTTTTATTATACTGCTTTCTTTTTCTGCTTTTGCAGAAGCAGAGATAGGACCAAAGCCTGAAAATGAATCAAAGGAAGCGTCTGTAACCAAGGAAGAGAACTCCACTAAGGAAGAAACTGAAACAAAGGCGGAAATATTGCGAGTTTTGAACGTAACTCTCAGTGAACCGGAAGGAGCCGATGTCAATATCAAAGTGGATGGTGTTGAGCAAACAGGACTTTCCATGCAAGTAAAGCTCGATTCCCGGATTGAAGTTACTATAACGCCGAACCAAGGCTATAATTTTGAACAGTGGGTTGCAACGCCACTCCTTTCAGAGATTGCTGACCCGACTGCAACGAGCATATCTTTTAAAATGCCTGATACTGACGTTACCTTGGCTGCATCATTACAGAAACATGTGCCTCAAAATTATTCATTTCGTTTGATTATCAACGATACATCCTTTGGAACGGCATCGGTCAATGGTGACTATTGGGGTGCTACCAATAAGGAAAAAATGATTCTTGAGGGCACAGAGGTTGTTCTCAAAGCGAACCCCAATGCAGGCTACAAATTTTCAAAATGGACTTGTCAAAGCGGTCCCTTAAAAGATGCAGATCTTTCGGGAAGTGAGATCAGCTTCACGATGCCTGCCGCTGATGTGGAGATCTACCTGGAATTTGAGGCCGTTGTTTATTATTTTGAGGTTATTGTTCAAGGCGAAGGCACGGTAGAGCTTGACGGCAAAGAAGTAAATTCAGCAGGAAAATATGAGTGTACCGTCGGTGAAGAAATTCCAATTTTGGCAACTCCGGCAGAAGAATATGTTTTTACGGGATGGTACAGCAATAATTACGCTGATTTTGAGAATTTCGATGAAGCAGCAACGACCTTGATCTGTCCTGCGTCCGACTTTTCAATTACTGCGAATTTCGCTTCCTCGGTAAAGGAGCTTACGCTTGCTTCTTCCGAGGGAGGGACGGCGGTTCTAACTTTAAATTCTTCCGATGGCGCTTTGGTTCCTTCGGGCGAGCCTATTCGTTGCGGTGTGGATCAAATCTATAAACTGATTGCAACTCCCTCCACCGGTTATGTTTTTTCTCATTGGGAATGCTCTGTTACAACGGGAAATTTCTCCGATGAAAAAGATGACAAGGCCGATTTTACCATGCCAAATGAGGATTGCACGGTAACCGCTGTTTTTGTAAAAGGCAGTTATAAGGTTATTCTTGAACAAACTGCAGGCGGCGAAGCAAGTGTTACGGAAGGATTGTTTGAAATGGGCACAAAGGTGGAACTGAAAGCAGCGCCTTTGGCCGGATATGTTTTTTCTCGCTGGGAATGTGCCATGGAGGGGGTCGTTGAAGATCCTGCTGCATTAACTACAAACGCAGTTATTCCCGGGAGTGATGTTGTGATTCGCGCCGTCTTCACTTTGCAGGCAACGTTTACTCCCAATGTCAGCTCAGGGCAGGATCTTGATGATGAAGGAGGTTTTCCGTGGGTTGCAATCATTGTAGTGCTATTCCTTTCTGTCAGCGCCATTGTTTTGATTATCGTCCGTGAAAGATATAATCTTTCTTATCGTTATCTCATCAAAAAGTTCTTAAAAAAACAATAAGAACTCGTTCTTAGAAAAATAAATAAGAGCCGTTCGGTGAAGTGATATAATGTTGGTAGACACAAAAAAAGTGTCTACCAACATTTTTGTATAGGAGGAAAAAGAGATGGGACG
>JAZSDQ010000111.1:0-8364 GCA_045531235.1 Eubacteriales bacterium | reverse complement strand
TTGTCTTCCTAAGACCGCTTGGCCTCCGACTTTAACAAAACGAAGTACTTACTGGATCACCCCGAAAAGCGAAAAGCAATGGGGAAAGAAGCGTACCTGACTTTGGAGAGAGAATGGAATCCCGAAAATGCTGCAAAACGGTTTTACGCTCTTTGCGAAGCGATGCTTGGTGGTCGGGATCCCGAAAAGCTTTTCGAAAACGGTGTCTGCAGCAAAGCAGAGCGTTTAAAGGATGGTTGGTTTTGATGGATTTGAAAAGAGTATTCCACATGAATGGTCTAAAAAGATATTTCTATACCTTTTTGATCAATCATGTATATGTCGGAGCAAAACACTTTGAAAAAAAGCGAAAATTGATGAATGGATTAGGGCACAGTGTTGATGAGGGGACCAAGATTGTCGGTCCTGTTGACTGTACAGGTACGTTGAAGATCGGCAAAAATTGCTGGATCGGAAAAAGACTTTCCGTTCATGGAAACGGAATTGTTACCATTGGAGATTGCTGCGATATTGCTCCGGAGGTGACTTTTGTTACGGGGACGCATCATATTGGTGATGCTAAGCGACGAGCCGGCGAAGGAATGATAAAAGATATTACGGTGGGGAACGGAACATGGATCGGAGCGCGTGCTACCGTTTTTAATGATATAGGCGATTCTTGTGTGATTGGCGCTTGCTCTTTTGTAAATCATCCCATAGAAAACAATTCGCTCGCATTTGGTGTTCCTGCCAAAAAGAGTAAGGATTTAATATGAACATAAAAAGCTTTTTGAAAAACAAAACCGCAAAGAATGCCGGCTGGATCATTGGAGAAAAGATCGTCCAGATGGTAATATCTCTTGTGGTTGGCATGCTCACCGCCCGTTATCTGGGTCCTTCCAATTACGGCCTTGTGAATTACGCCGTATCCATAACTGCATTCTTCTCCGCGGTCTGTACGCTGGGAATCAACTCTTTGATGGTCAAGGAGCTTGTGGATCATTCGGAACAAGAGGGGAAGGTTCTGGGAACGGCAATCGTTTTGCGTGCCACCGCCAGCTTTTTATCTGCAATTACCATTGTCTGCGCGATTTTTTTCATAGACCGCGATGAGCCTACGACCATCCTTGTCGTTGCATTAACCAGCCTGGGATTGGTTTTCCACTCGCTGGATGCCTTTCGATATTGGTTTCAGCGCCATCTTCAATCAAAATTCACGGTCATTGCAGCTTTTGTTGCCTATTTGATCACAGCTTGCTATCGCGTTGTCTTGGTCATCGGCGGTAAGCACGTTGCTTATTTTGCATTGGCCACGTCGATAGACTATATTATTTTGGTTCTTTTGCTGTATATTTTTTACAAAAAGAACAAAGGACCGAAATTGAGTTTTTCCTGGGAGTATGGAAAAGCTCTCCTGTCCCGTAGCAAGCATTTTATTTTTTCCGGACTTATGGTTACCATTTACGGGCAAACGGATAAATTGATGCTCAAACAAATGCTGGACGTTACCGAAACGGGATATTATGCTACGGCAACCGCCATCAATAATATGTGGTGCTTTATCTTATCTGCCGTTATTGATTCGGTGTATCCCAGTATTATGGAAGCGCACAAAGCAAATAACGAAGCGCTTTTTATAAGAAGAAATAAGCAGCTATACGCCATCGTATTTTATGTGTCTGTGGCGGTAGCGATATTGTTTGGCATTTTTGCCGATCTTGCTATTTATATTCTTTACGGCAGAGCGTATTTGCCGGCGGCGATGCCCTTGAGGATTGTAAGCTGGTACACGGCGTTTTCCTATTTGGGTGTGGCTCGCAATGCTTGGATCGTCAGCAAAAACCGTCAGAATCATTTAATTAAGATTTACGTTGGCGCCGCTGTTGGAAACGTTATTTTGAATTTCTTCTTGATCCCCCTTTGGAAAGCAAGCGGCGCGGCGGTAGCATCGCTTGCCGCTCAAATCCTTTCCGGATTTGTATTGCCGTTTTTCATTAAAGAATTAAGACCCAATGCAAAAATGATGCTGGATGCCATATTGCTGAAAGGAATCAGGGAAAAGAGACCGCCCGACACAAGCGAAAGCTAAGCAAAAAGATTTCCTATTGTCAAAAAAGTGGTTTTTAAAATAAATACAAAAAGTAGAGAATCTAAGAGAGGAATAAATTATTATGAGTTTATTTGCAGGAAAGACTTTACTGATCACCGGTGGTACCGGATCCTTTGGGAATGCGGTGCTCAATCGCTTTTTGAAGACAGATATCCGGGAGATCCGCATTTTCTCCCGTGATGAAAAAAAGCAGGATGATATGCGCCACGAATTTCAGGCAAAGATGCCTGAAGTTGCAGATAAGATCAGCTTTTACATCGGCGACGTGCGCGATCTTGCCTCTGTGAAAAATGCCATGCACGGCGTTGATTACATTTTCCACGCCGCTGCCCTCAAGCAGGTTCCTTCTTGCGAGTTTTTCCCCATTGAGGCGGTAAAGACCAACGTTCTCGGTACGGAAAACGTATTGACCGCTGCCATTGAAGCAGGGGTAAAGAACGTGGTTTGCCTTTCTACGGACAAAGCGGCATACCCTGTCAATGCTATGGGTACTTCCAAAGCAATGATGGAAAAGGTCATCGTTGCAAAATCCAGAACGGTGGATCCCGAAAAGACCAAGATCTGCTGCACCCGTTACGGAAACGTTATGTGCTCCCGCGGATCGGTCATTCCCCTTTGGATCGAGCAGATCCGTTCCGGCAAGCCTATCACCATTACCGATGGTACCATGACCCGCTTTATTATGAGCCTTGACGAGGCGGTGGATCTGGTGCTCTTTGCCTTTGAGCACGGTGAAAGCGGTGATATTCTGGTGCAGAAAGCGCCCGCTTGTACCATTCAGACTCAGGCAGAAGCCGTTTGCGAGCTGTTTGGCGGTGATAAGAACAATATCAAGGTTATCGGCGTTCGCCACGGCGAAAAAATGTTTGAAACTCTGCTGACCAACGAAGAATGTGCAAACGCCATTGATATGGGCGATTTTTACCGTGTGCCCAGCGATAAGCGCGGCTTGAATTACGATAAGTATTTCACTACCGGGGATGAAAAGCGCGTTTCTCTCAAGGAATTTGACTCCAACAATACCAGCCTTCTCACCTTAGAAGAAACCAAGGCGAAGATCGCTTCTCTTGCATACATTCAAGAGGAATTGAAAAAAATGGAGATGGGAAAATGAAGATCCTCATAACAGGTGCTGCAGGCTTTGTAGGAAAGAATCTTACCGAAGCATTGAAAAATATCCGTGACGGCAAGGATCGCACTCATCCGAGCCTTACCATTGACGAAATTTATTGCTATGATATTGATACCGACCCCAAGGTTCTGGAAGAGGGCTGTGAAAAGGCGGATTTTGTGTTCAATCTGGCAGGTGTCAACCGTCCTCAGAACAATGAAGAATTTATGCAGGGGAATTTTGGCTTTGCTTCCACCTTGCTTCAAACCTTGGAAAAATATGAAAACCGCTGCCCCGTAATGCTCTCTTCTTCCATTCAGGCAACCCTCATCGGAAGATACGACAGCGATTATGGCAGAAGCAAAAAAGCGGGAGAAGAATTGTTTTTTGATTATGCCGAGAAATGGGGATCCCGCGTTCTTGTTTACCGCTTTCCCAATTTGTTCGGCAAGTGGTGCCGCCCCAATTATAATTCCGTCATTGCCACTTTTTGTAATAATATCGCTACCGATCAAGAGATCACCGTAAACGATCCCAATGTGGAATTGGAGCTTCTTTACATTGACGATCTGGTAGATGAAATGATCGCCGCTTTGGAAGGGAATGAGCATCATTGTACCTTTGACGGAATTAGCACCGTACTTTGTGAAGACGGTAAGTATTGCGCCGCGCCGATCACCCATAAGGTGACCCTCGGCGAGATCGTAGAGCTTTTGTATTCCTTCCGCGATCAGCCTTCTACGCTTTTGATGCCGGAGATTCCCTATAACAGCTTTGCCAAAAAGCTTTACAGCACGTATTTGTCCTATCTGCCTAAGGAAAAAGTATCTTTCCCCTTGAAAATGAACGTAGATGACAGAGGCAGCTTTACCGAGCTTTTGCGCACGGCGAACTGCGGTCAGTTTTCCGTCAACATTTCAAAGCCGGGAATCACGAAAGGTCAGCATTGGCACAATACCAAGTGGGAATTTTTTATCGTTGTCAGCGGTCACGGACTTATTCAGGAACGGAAGATCGGCTCTGACGAGGTTTTGAATTTTGAAGTTTCGGGAGAAAAGATCGAAGCGATCCATATGCTCCCCGGTTATACTCACAATATCATCAACCTTTCCGATACGGAAGATCTGGTAACGGTAATGTGGGCGAATGAATGTTTTGATCCTCAAAAGCCCGATACCTTTTTTGAAGTAGTAGAGTAAATAAAAAAGAGGAAGTACAATGAATAAACTGGATTATAGCGATATCCGCTTTAAAAACGACGGAAGATTGAAGCTTCTCATTATCGTCGGTACCCGTCCCGAAATTATCAGACTTGCCGCGGTGATCAATAAGTGCCGCAAGTATTTTGATACCATTCTTGCCCATACCGGTCAGAATTACGATTATAACCTGAACGGCGTTTTCTTCCGCGATCTGAAGCTTGATGATCCCGAAGTATATATGGATGCCGTCGGTGACGATCTTGGCGCTACGGTGGGTAATATCATTAACTGCTCTTATAAGCTGATGAATGAGATCAAGCCCGATGCTCTTTTGGTACTTGGGGACACCAATTCCTGCCTGTCTGCCATTCCTGCCAAAAGACTTCACATTCCCATTTTCCACATGGAAGCAGGCAACCGCTGCAAGGATGAATGTCTGCCCGAGGAAACCAACCGCAGGATCGTGGATATCATTTCCGACGTGAACCTTGCTTATTCCGAGCACGCAAGACGCTATCTCCACGAATGCGGACTTCCCAAGGAACGCACCTACGTTACAGGCTCTCCCATGGCAGAGGTGCTTCATAATAACCTGGAGGATATTCTGAAGAGCGACGTTCTTGAGAGAATGGGGCTGGAAAAGAAAAAATACATTCTCCTTTCCGCTCACCGTGAGGAGAATATTGATACGGAAAAGAACTTTATCAGCCTCTTTACCGCCATCAATAAATTGGCAGAAAAATACGATATGCCCATCCTTTATTCCTGCCACCCCAGAAGCCGCAACCGTTTGCAGAAAAGCGGTTTTCAATTGGATCCCCGCGTGATCTGCAATGAGCCCCTCGGCTTCCACGATTACAATAAGCTTCAGATGAATGCTTATGCCGTAGTATCCGACAGCGGAACTCTTCCCGAGGAAAGCTCGTTCTTTGCAAGCATTGGAAATCCTATTTCCGCCGTTTGCATCCGCACTTCCACGGAACGTCCCGAGGCTTTGGATAAGGCTTGCTTTATTCTTGCAGGTATCGATGAAAAATCACTTCTGCAGGCGGTCAGCACCGCTGTGGAAATGACCGACAGCGGCGATCACGGTATTCCCGTGCCCACTTACGTAGAAGAAAACGTATCTACCAAGGTAGTAAAGATCATTCAGTCTTATACGGGTGTGGTAGATAAAATGGTCTGGAGAAAGTTTTAAGAATTGGAGCTTTGATTTGAAAAAGATTTGCGATATCCTTTTTGAAATGCTTCGGGCTTCCGTTTTTGAAGCAGACGCTCCCGAGAAATTTGCCGAGCTTAATATTTCGGAAGAGGAATTGGAGGCTTTGTACCGCCTTGCCCAGGCTCACGATCTGGCGCACCTTGTGGGCTTTGCTCTGCAGAAAAATGAAAGCGTCAAAGGCTACCCCGTTATCAAGAAAATCCAAAAGGCGCATCTTCTTTCCGTTTATCGCCGAGAGCGAATTGATTGGGAGTACCATCGCCTATGCGAATTTCTGGAAGCAAAAGAAATATCTTATATTCCCCTGAAGGGCGCGCTTCTTCGTTTGCTCTATCCCGAAACCTGGATGCGAACCAGCAGTGACATTGATATTCTGGTAAAGCCGCAGGTGGTGGAAGAAGTGGCATCTGCCCTGAAAGCGGAGCTTTCCTACGAGGAAAAAGGCCCCAGGCTGGGTCACGATATTCCTTTATTCTCCCCCGGCGGTATTCACTTTGAATTGCACTATTGCCTAAGAGAAGAAAAAAAGGAAACGGACGAGATCCTGGATACCGTCTGGGAACACAGCGCACCTGAAGAGGGAAGCGCTTTCCGCTATCGTATGGAGGAGGAGTTTTTCCTTTTCTACCACATTGCTCACGCCGCTCTCCATTTTAAGATCGGCGGCTGCGGAATTCGTCCCTTTATTGATCTGCAGCTCTTAAGGCAAAAGATCAGCTATGATGAAGAAAAGCTGCTTTCCCTGATGAAAAAGGCAAGTCTCCTTGCTTTTTATGAAAACTGCATTCATCTTTCCGAAGTCTGGTTTGGAAAAGCCTGTCATACGGAGATCACAAGGGAAATGGAAGACTATCTCCTTGGCGGCGGTGTATACGGCAACGTGGAAAACAGAATCGCCATGTCCCAAAGCAAGAAAAAAGGAAAGCTGCGCTATTTCTGGAATCGGATATTTATGCCTTTTTCTTCTTTGAGCCGATACTACCCCAAGCTTAAGGAATACCCCGTTCTTTATCCTTTTTATCAGGGAAAGCGATGGATCAGAATATTGTTTGGCGAGAGCCGCAAGCGTGCCTTGCAAGAATTCCAAAGAAATGCCGAAATCGATGAAACAAAGGTAGACCGTACCGCAATTTTGCGGAAAGATCTCGGCCTGGAATAAAAAAACACCCCGCCGATGGCGGGGTATTTTCTTTTACAATGAAAAACTGCTTGCTGAGCAAGCAGTTTTTCTAATTTTCAATTTTTTTCTTTTGTTTGACGTATTCGTTTGGGGAAACGCCGTAATGCTTTTTAAACATTTTTGAAAAATTGAAGATATCGGGATAGCCTGCGGAATGGGCGGCGACGGATACGCTTTTCTTATTATCCGTCATGAGAGAAGCGGCAATACTCATCCGGTAATTCAGAAGATATTGCTTGGGAGAAATTCCCATTTTCTTTTTGAAAATGGCGGAAAAGTAAGTGCGGTCAAGATTTAAGCGCTGCGCGAGAAGCTCAATGGTAATATCGTTCATATATTCCGAATGGATCCAGGCAATGGCGTCCTCCACGTAATCCGTTTGCTTTTCATCTTTCTCCATAAGAAGGGCAAACAGTTCCCAAAGCTTCCCCAAAAGAAAAGCGCTTCTTCCGCTTGTCATTTCAGCGCACTTTTTCATTTCATTGAAAATACCGAGCGCTTTGGGGCAGGAGAGAGTATCAGCGATTTTTACGGGGAGAGGGCTTTCTGAGGTAAAACCGATCCAGATGTATTGCCAAGGGTTTTCTTCGTCTGCTTGGTAAAAGGTTTCTTCCCACGGCGGAATAACAAAAATTTCTCCCGGGCCAATCTCATATTGCCTTTCGCCGATCTCGTAATGTCCGAAACCCTTGACCACAAAGTGGAAAAGCCAATAGCGCCTTACCGCAGGACCGAAAGCGTGGGAGGGATCGCAATCTTCCCAGCCGAAGACCACGGGATTCAGACCGTGGTATTTTTCATCGGTAATCAGAATGCTGTGCCGCATTTTCTTCCCCTCCAAAAAACAACAAAATGACAAATAACAACAACATTATACCATTTTGTTTGAGAAAAAGTCAATGTATAATCAAATCAGTAAATAAAGGAGGCTTTTTCTATGATCAAAGTAACCTTTCTTGGAGCAGGAAGCTCCGTTTTTGCAAAGAATGTTCTTGGTGACATTATGCTCACCGATCCTCTCCACAGTGTAGAGATCGCTCTTTACGATATTGATCCCGACCGTCTGGAGGAGTCTTACGAGCTTATTTGCTGCTTGAATAATAATATCAATGAAAACCGCGCTGTAGTAAAGAAGTATTGCGGTGTGGAAAACAGAAAGGAAGCTCTTCGCGGTTCCCATTTCATTATCAATGCCGTACAGATCGGCGGTTACGATCCCAGCACCATCATTGACTTTGAGATTCCCAAGAAATACGGTCTGAAGCAGACCATTGCCGATACCCTCGGTGTGGGAGGAATCTTCCGCGCGCTGCGTACCATTCCCATTCTCCGCGAATTTGCAGAGGACGTTATGGCCGTTTGTCCCGATGCCATCTTCCTGAACTATACCAACCCCATGGCAATGCTCACCGGTTATTTGCAGAAGTATACCTGTATGAAGACCATCGGTCTTTGCCACAGCGTACAGGTCTGCGTAAAGAATCTTTATGCCACCTTGGGTCTTGAATTGCCCGAAAAGCATTTTGAAAAGATCGCAGGTATCAACCACATGGCTTGGCT
>JAZSDQ010000079.1:0-6859 GCA_045531235.1 Eubacteriales bacterium | reverse complement strand
GGCGGTGACGGCGGCCACGGCGGCAGCGTCGTATTTGTTGTGGATGAGGGAGAAAACACCCTCGTTAAATTCCGCTATAAGAGAAAATTTATTGCTGAAAACGGCGAAGACGGCAAGGGAAAGCGTTGCCACGGCAAAAATGGCGAAGATCTCGTCATTTCCGTCCCTCCGGGAACTGTTATCCGGGATAAAGAAAGCGGAAAGGTCATGTTTGACATGTCCCGCGATCACCGTTTCGTTGCAGCTAAAGGCGGCAGAGGCGGTTGGGGCAACTCTCATTTTGCCACCCCCACAAGACAGATCCCTCAGTTTGCCAATCCAGGCCTCCCCGGGCAGGAAAGGGAACTGACGCTTGAAATTAAAATGCTTGCCGACGTCGGCCTTGTAGGCTTTCCAAGTGTCGGTAAATCCACATTCATTTCCCGCGCCAGCGCCGCGCGTCCCAAGATAGCGTCATATCACTTCACCACCCTTTCTCCCGTTCTCGGTGTTGTAAAATTGGACGCTGAGCGCCAATTCGTTCTCGCTGATCTTCCCGGTCTGATCGAAGGCGCAGGGGAGGGTGCAGGCCTTGGTCACAGATTCTTGCGCCACGTAGAGCGATGCCGACTTTTCATTCACTTGGTGGATGCAGCAGGCAGCGAGGGCAGAGATCCCTTGGAAGATATCCGCATCATCAACGGAGAGCTTGAAAAGTACGATCCTGCGCTCCTTGACCATCCTCAGATCATTGCCGCTAACAAATCCGATCTCGGTATTCCCGAGGAAACCAAAAAGCGCTTGGAAGAAGAGTGCGCCGCCCACGGCTGGAAAATATTTTATCTTTCTGCAGAAACAGGTGAGGGCATCCGCCCCATTATTGAAGAAGCGGCTCGCGCATTAACCGAACTGCCTCCTTTGAAGGAATACGAAGCGGAATGGTTTGAAGAAGAAAAAGAGGAGCCTAACTACTCTAACCAGAGAACGAACGTTACCCGCGACGGTGATGTTTGGGTTGTGGAAGGAGAATGGCTCGCCAAATTCATTCAGCAGATCAATTTTGCCGACCGCGATCAGGTTCGTTACTTCCAAAAAGTAATGAAAGATTCCGGTGTAGAAGACGCTATGCAAAAAGCAGGTGTCAAAGACGGTGATACTGTGGATATCTACGGTATTGAATTTGACTACGTCTACTAAAATGAAGAAAATTGCATTTGCTACTTTAGGCTGCCGCGTCAATCAGTACGAAACCCAGTCGGTCAGAGAAGCCTTTCTGGATGCAGGCTATGAAGAAACTGCCTTTGACAGCCTTTCCGATATTTATTTTATCAATACTTGTGCCGTTACAGGGGAAAGTGTAAGAAAATCCGGGCAAATGATCCGTCGCGCACTTCGCAAAAAAGAAGAAAAGCCCGATGCCATTGTTTGTGTTTGCGGCTGCTTTTCCCAAGGCATTTGGGATAAGGACGATTCCGTGCTTTCTCAGGTGGATGTAATTGCAGGTAATACGAAAAAAGGATCTCTTGCTTCCGTTTTGTTGCGCCTTGCCGAGACGGCACCGGAAAAACGGGAACAAATTGACCTTCGCGAGGACATTTCTAAGGTGAAAACGTACGAGGAAATTTGTCTTTCACGCAGTCACAATGCCCGCGCATTCCTTAAAATTCAGGACGGCTGTAACAGTTTTTGCACTTACTGTTACGTACCCTTGGTGCGTGGCAGAGTGCGTTCCCGCAAAGCGGAAGATATCAAAGCTGAGCTTTGCCGATTGACGTCAAACGGATACCGTGAGATCGTCTTTACAGGCATTGAAACGGGTGCCTGGGGGAGCGATTTGGGAGAGGGGCAAAACCTTGTTTTTCTTATAGAAGAGCTTCACGATACCAAGGGCCTTGAAAGAATCCGCTTCGGCTCTTTAAAACCCGATCTGTTCACCGATGAATTTTGCCGCCGCCTTTCGTCGCTTCCCAAGGTGATGCCTCATTTTCATCTGTCCCTCCAAAGCGGCAGTGACCGTGTGCTTTCTGCTATGGGAAGAAAATATTCGAGAGCCGATGAAGAAAAAGCTGTGGAAACCATCTACCGCTACTTTCCCGATGCAGGCCTTTCTGCCGATATCATTTGCGGTTTTCCCGGGGAAACGGAAGAAGACTTTTTGCAAAGTGCCGATCTGTTGAAAAAAGCAAGGCTTTTGCACACCCATATTTTTCCGTTCTCACCGCGAGAGGGAACGAAAGCCGCGAAAATGACGGATGTGGTTCCGGAAGAAGAAAAGAAAAGACGCTGTGCCCAGCTTCTTCAGATTGCAAAAGAATCAAGCGCTTCCTTTGCGGAAAAACGGGTAGGGAAAGCGTATAGAATTCTCTGTGAGCGTGTACGGAACGGCTATGTTTTCGGCTATACCGAAAACTTTATCTATACCAAAACTCCCGCAACGGAAAAACACCGCGTGGGAGATGTATATACCGTAACTCTTTCCGATGAAAAAAGCTTTTCCGTGGAAACTATGACGGTTTCCGCCATTTCGACGGAAACAGTTGACAATTTTGTGATTTCGTTGTAAATTATAATGGTAATATTTCCTAATTGAAAGGATAAGAATATGGCAAAAAATAAGTTTAATAAAAATCTAGCTGCAATCATCGGATACGCCGTCCTTTGCGTTGCGCTTGTCGGATTTCTCGTTGCAGTCTTTGTAGGTGCTGCTCAGGAAAAGTCCGAAATTGTAACAGATCCCGTTTTGGCAAAGGCTCTCAGCCAGTATTTTGATAAAAAGCCTGCCAGCCTTACCAAAGAAGATCTTGATTCAGTAGCTTATCTTGATTTTTCCGCATCCAATACCATCACCATCGGTAATTTGGAAGCGTATGAAGAGTATAAGGAAAAGGGCGACCTCGGTGACAAAATCGTGGACGTTGCCGTTGCCAACGAGTTTGAAGACATTGCGGCAGTATTTTCTCTGTTCAGTGGACTGAAGCACTTGGATTTTTCCGGTGATACTACCGTGATCAAGTCTGCAGCTCAGCTTTCTTCGCTGAAAAATCTTGAAAGTCTGGGTCTGAATAATACCAAGCTGGAATCTTATGCCGAGCTTTCCGCGCTGACCTCTCTGAAAGAACTTCAGCTTATGTCTGCACCTCTTGGCGATGCTTCCTTCCTGAAGAGCCTTGTTGCCTTGGAAAATCTTGATATTTCCGGTACCGGTGTCAGCGACCTTTCCGTTTTGTCCGGTCTGACCTCTCTTACTACCCTTTTTGCCGATGAGAATGAGATCAGCGACGTTACTCCTCTTGCGGCTTTGACCAAGCTTGAAAACGTTTCTTTGCAGAAGAATAAGATTACGTCTGTCTCCGGTCTGTCTACCCTCACTGCAATGGTTTCCCTTAATGTTTCCGAAAACGAAATTGCCGATCTTAAGGGCGTTGAAACCATGACCAAGATGGAGAACATCTCCTTTATGGGTAACAAGGTAACGAGCCTTGCCCCCTTGAGTGGTATGACTTCTCTTACCTCTCTTACCGCAGATAAGAACAAGCTGACCGACCTTGCAGGAGTTCCCGCAGAAAAGATCACTTCGCTTTCTGCTGCCGAAAATGAGATCGCAGATATCACTACAGTAGAGAAAATGACCGCTCTTACCTCACTTTCCCTTTCCGGTAACAAGATCAGCGACGTAAAGGCTCTTTCTAAACTTGAAAAGCTTATTTCTCTGGATCTCCAGGAAAACGAAATTAAAAAGGTAGAAGATCTTAAAACTCTTGCGAAGCTGAAGACCTTGCAGCTTACCGGCAACCCCGTTGAGGATATCAAGACGCTTGATGATCTGAAGAAGGGCGGATGCACAATCACCTTTGAAGAAGAAAAGACCGAGTCCGAGGATCAGGAAGAAGAATCCACCAACGACGAGGAAAAGACCGAAGAAAAAGCAGAATAATAAAAAAGCAGGGGAGACCCTGCTTTTTTTACAAAGAGGAATTATGAACGAAAAAGAATATTCACCCCTTCTTCTGGCATATCTCGGAGATGCCGTAATGGAAGTATTAGTAAGAAAGCACGTTTTGTCCCAAGGAAAAAACAGCGCCGAATGTAATAAGCTGGCACTGAATTTTGTCACTGCAAAAAGTCAGAGCCGCGCCGTCAAAGAGGGAATGGATCAGCTCACCGAAGAGGAAAAGGCGCTGTTCACCCGCGCAAAGAATGCAAAAGCGCCATCCAACCCAAGGAATACCGATCTGTACTCCTACCGTCTTGCAACAGGGCTGGAAGCAGTTTTCGGATACAATGCTTTGAAAGGTGAGGACAAAAGGAATGAAGAGTTGTTCAAAACGCTCTTTCTTTTTGAATAATTTTTAAATTTTTTCGAAGAAAAGCTTCGTTTACCGAAAAAATCCAGATAAGATGTTGATTTTTTTTTCAAATTATGATAAAATTATCGGACGCAAAGAATAGTAAAAAATAAAAGATTTATAAATTGGAGGATACTATGAGCAAAAAGTTTTGTTATCTCTTCACCGAGGGTGACGCTTCCATGAGAAATCTTCTTGGTGGTAAGGGCGCAAACCTTGCTGAAATGACCAAGATCTTTAAAGAAGCATTCCCCGAAAGAAACCCTGTTCCCCAGGGCTTTACCGTTTCTACCGAAGCTTGCACTCAGTACTATGAAGACGGTAAAAAGATCAATGACGATATTAAGGCCGAGATCATGGAGTACATCGTAAAGATGGAAGCCATCACCGGCAGAAAATTCGGCGACAAAGAAAATCCCTTGCTGGTTTCCGTTCGTTCTGGTGCAAGAGCTTCTATGCCCGGTATGATGGATACCATTCTCAACCTCGGTCTGAATGAAGAGGTTGTAGAGGCAATGGCAGCAAAGTCCGGCAACCCCCGTTGGGCATACGACTGCTATCGTCGCTTTATCCAGATGTATTCCGACGTTGTTATGGAAGTCGGCAAGAAGTACTTTGAAGAACTCATCGATAAGATGAAAGAAGCTAAGGGCGTTACTCAGGACGTAGACCTTACCGCTGAAGACCTGAAGGAGCTTGCTAGCCAGTTTAAGGCTGAGTACAAAGCTAAGATCGGCAAGGATTTCCCCTCCGATCCTAAGGAACAGCTGATGGGCGCCGTTGAGGCAGTATTCCGTTCTTGGGACAACCCCCGTGCAAACGTTTACCGTCGTGACAACGATATTCCTTATTCTTGGGGTACCGCTGTTAACGTACAGATGATGGCATTCGGTAACATGGGTGACGATTGCGGCACCGGTGTTGCATTTACCCGTGACCCCGCTACCGGCGACAAGGGTCTGATGGGCGAATTCCTCGTAAACGCTCAGGGCGAAGACGTTGTTGCAGGTGTTCGTACTCCCATGCCTACCGCTCAGATGGCTGATAAGTCTCCCGCAGCATACGATCAGTTCTGCAAGATCTGTGCGATCCTTGAGGATCACTACAGAGATATGCAAGATATGGAATTTACCGTTCAGGGCGGCGACCTTTATATGCTCCAGACCAGAAACGGTAAGAGAACTGCAAAGGCTGCTCTTAAGATCGCTTGTGACCTCGTTAGCGAAGGCATGATCGATAAGAAGCAGGCAGTTGCTATGATCGATCCCAGAAACCTGGATACTCTTCTCCATCCCCAGTTCGACGCTGCCGCTTTGAAGAAGGCTACTCCTGCAGGCAGAGGCCTCGGCGCTTCTCCCGGAGCTGCTTGCGGTAAGGTTGTATTCACCGCTGAAGATGCAGAAGCTTGGAATGCAAGAGGCGAGAAGGTTGTTCTCGTTCGTCTTGAAACCAGCCCTGAAGATATCACCGGTATGAAGGCTTCTCAGGGTATCCTCACCGTTCGTGGTGGTATGACCTCTCACGCAGCTGTTGTAGCTCGTGGTATGGGTACCTGCTGCGTATCCGGTTGCGGCGATATCGCAATGGACGAAGAAAACAAGAAATTCACCCTCGCAGGCAAGACCTATGTTGAGGGCGACTACATCTCCATCGACGGTTCTACCGGTGCGATCTATGATGGCATCATTCCTACCGTAGATGCAGAAATCGTTGGCGAATTCAAGACCATTATGGAGTGGGCTGATGAGTTCAGAACCCTGAAGGTTCGCACCAATGCCGATACTCCCGCAGATGCTAAGAAGGCTCGCGAACTTGGTGCAGAAGGCATCGGTCTTTGCCGTACCGAGCACATGTTCTTCGAAGCTGAAAGAATCGCTGCATTCCGCGAAATGATCTGCTCCGATACCAAGGAAGAGAGAGAAGCTGCTCTCGATAAGATCCTTCCTTATCAGCAGGGCGACTTTGAGAAGCTCTATGAAGCTCTGGAAGGCAACCCCGTATGTATCCGCTTCCTGGATCCCCCCCTCCACGAGTTTGTTCCCACTGAAGAGGCTGATATTGCTGCTCTCGCTAAGACTCAGGGCAAGACCGTTGAGGCTATTAAGAACATCATCTCTTCTCTCCACGAGTTCAACCCCATGATGGGTCACCGTGGATGCCGTCTGGCAGTAACCTATCCCGAAATCGCTGTTATGCAGACCAAGGCTGTTATTAAGGCTGCTCTTGCTGTAAAGGCTCGTCATGCTGACTGGACCATCGTTCCCGAAATCATGATCCCCCTTACCGGCGAATTGAAGGAAATGAAGTTTGTTAAGGACATCGTTGTAGCTACCGCGGATGCTGAGATTGCCGCTGCAGGCGCTGATCTTAAGTACGAAGTTGGTACTATGATCGAAATCCCCAGAGCATGCTTGACTGCTGATGCTATCGCTCAGGAAGCTGAGTTCTTCTGCTTCGGCACCAACGACCTGACTCAGATGACAAGTCGGATCGTAGCCATGTCGTTCTGTGAGCCAAGGAGTTGAGTAGATTTC
>JAZSDQ010000052.1:0-10408 GCA_045531235.1 Eubacteriales bacterium | reverse complement strand
AGGGTATCGAGCGAAGCGGTATCGTAGGTTAATTCTTCACAGAATTAAAAAAGCGATTACGGCTCGGTTGGGTCAACCGAGCCGTTTATTTTAATAAACTCTTGACAAAAGAACTCTAACGTGTTAGAGTATAGGTGAACTCTAACGCATTAGATCAAAGGAGAAAGTGATGGAAATACCGAAAATTTTTGAGAGTGAATACCGCTTTTGCTTGATTTTATGGGAGAATGAGCCCATCAAAAGCAGTGATCTTGTGGCGCTCTGCAAGGAGCAGCTTGGTTGGAAGCCTACCACGACGTATACGGTCATCAAGCGACTTTCTCAGCGTGGCGTCGTAAAAAACGAAAATACGGTGGTAACTTCACTGATCAGTAAAGAAGAAGCACAAGCTGCTGAGATCAATGAAATGGTAGAGAAGACCTTTGAAGGATCTTTGCCTGCCTTTATCGCTGCTTTTACAAAGAATCGCAGGCTGAGCGAGGAAGAAATCTCAGCGGTTGAGGCGATGATCCAACTGTATCGTTCGGGAGAATAAAAATGAACGCCTTCTTTTTAAAGATCGTAAATATGAGCATTTCCGCAGGTTGGGTCGTTCTTGCAGTTTTGCTCCTGAGAATGGCACTGCGTCGTGTGCCCCGCTGGCTTTCGGTTTTGCTATGGGGTGTTGTTGCCGTTCGCTTGATCTGCCCGTTCACTGTGGAAAGCGTGATGAGCCTGATCCCCAGCGCGGAAACCGTCAGTCCCGATATTATGATGGATCCCACTCCTCAGATCCACACGGGAATTTCTATGATGAATGCTGTGATCAATCCCGTCATCGGTACTTCCCTTGCTCCCGATCCGTGGGCGAGCGCCAACCCGCTGCAAATCTGGATACCGATCTTTGCACAGATCTGGATCCTTGGTGCGGCAGCGCTTTTGATCTATGCCGTTATCAGCTTTTTCAGGCTGAAAAAACAGCTTGCTACGGCCGTCAGAATGAAAGAAAATATTTATCAAAGTGAGAATATTCCTTCGCCTTTCGTTCTGGGAACTGTGAAACCGAAGATCTATCTGCCGTTTTCCGTAACGGAAGAAACCGCAATCCACGTCATTGCCCACGAACAGGCCCATATTCAGCGGAAGGACCATTGGTGGAAGCCCTTGGGCTTTTTGCTTCTTGCCGTTTATTGGTTTCACCCTTTGATGTGGCTTGCGTATATTTTTCTTTGTCGAGATATCGAAATTGCCTGTGACGAAAAGGTGATTGCTGCGCTCAGTCAAGAGGAAAGAGCAGATTATTCCGAAGCCCTTCTTCACTGCAGTGTGCGCCGAAAAATGATTGCAGCCTGTCCTCTTGCCTTTGGTGAAGTTGGAATCAAGGCCCGTATAAAATCGGTGCTTAGTTATAAAAAGCCTGCTTTTTGGATCGTAGTGATAGCGGCGATCTCTTGTGCTGCTTTGGCAATTTGCTTTTTGACGGATCCTCCCGAAAAGGATAAAAATGCAGAGTTAAAAGAACAGATCTTTTCTCAGGAAGGTTATACCATTTTTCATCAGGATACCGAGCCTGTTACGCTGACTTTGCCTATTTCTGCATTGACAGAGGAAGGATACAGCGCTGCGGGAAAGGATTACGAGAACGGCAACATCATTGTGTATAAAGATGAAACGACCGTCATTTATCTTACGCATATTCAATCTCAAACCGAAACCCAGCTTCTGATGCAATTTGATTTTTCTTATACCTTGCCTGAGGAAAAAGGCAGCTTTCTTTCTCCTTGGAAAAGAACGGATCAGGGATATACTACTTCTGCCGATTTATATGAATATACGGTAAAAGACGAAAACGGAGTATATGAAAAAGCCGTTCTTCACCAGGGCCAGGGTCCGGGGGAGAGGATCGGATATTACCTTATGAAAGATCTGTGCCGCAGCGCAAAAGGCTATCTTTCTTTTGACGTTGTTTTGAACCGCATCAGCTATTATCGGAATGATCTTGGGGAAAGTATCAGCACCGTAGGCGGTGCAGACGGGCCGGAAACCGTAACGGCGGTGACGGATACGGAGGTGGATTTTTTAAGAGCGAAATTCCCGGGGTATTTTGACCTTGCTACCGACAAGGGACTGGAGGTCTATATCTGGCAAATGGCAGGGAATTCGTATTCCTGCGGTCTGCTTCCCGGAAAGAACCGGAATTATACCAAAGAGGAACTGTGGGATCTTCATAAATCCTCGGCTACCTTAGAGGAAATGAAGATCATTATAGCGTCGTATCTTTTATCGCTGGATAAAAAAAGCATTACCATCTGTCCCATTCAAATGCCTCATTCCAGCTACGCCTACACCATCGATGAGGCATACCGAAAAGAATTGGAAGCCTTATTCTGGTCTGATTTTCCCATTATTGCTACCACAAGCTACAGTCCTATGATTGATACGGCGACTTTTGATATTGATTCCGACGGAAAGGAAGAAAAATGCACCCTTGCCTATGGCCCCACTTCGGGACTTTTCACCTTTACTTTAACGGTGTGGGAGCCCTATGATCACGGCGGGAAAAGAGAGTATTACAACATATTTCTTTCCGATGCGGGAGAGCTTTCGTTTGCTGAAACGGAAAGCGCTTGGAAAATAAAGCTGAAGCCTCAATTTTCGGAAGAAGAGATCCTCTATGACATCTCCGTCAGCGATGGAAATTTACTTCTCACTGCCAACGGCGAAAGCCTTAGTTATTGGGGAAAACAAGGAACGGAAAATAAATAAAAAAAGGAACCGATTTTCGGTTCCTTTTTTTGTTTTACTCTTCGTCCATTGCATCCTTGCGGGAGAGGTTGATTCTGCCCTTGTCGTCGATCTCGATGAGTTTTACCTTCATCTTGTCGCCAACCTTGCAGACGTCTTCTACCTTTTCCACTCTCTTCTTATCCAGCTTGGAGATGTGCACAAGGCCTTCCTTGCCGGGAGCGAATTCTACGAATGCGCCGAAGGTCATCAGTCTGGTAACGGTGCAGTTATCAAACACCATACCAACTTCGGGCTCAAACACGATGGCGTCTACCATTGCCTTTGCAGCGTAGGCAGCGTCACGGTTCACAGCGGAAATGAAGAGGCTTCCATCGTCTTCAATGTCAACCTTTGCGCCGGAATCGGCACAGATCTTCTGGATCACCTTACCGCCGGTACCGATGACTTCGCGAATCTTGTCTACCTTGATCTTCATGGAGATCATCTTGGGAGCGAATTCGGAAACATCTTCTCTGGGCTTGTCGATGGCTTTGAGCATAACTTCGTCCAGAATGTAAAGTCTTGCGGTGTGGGTGGTTTCCAGAGCCTGCTTAATGATCTCGGGAGTCAGACCGTCGATCTTCAGGTCCATCTGAATGGCGGTGATACCCTTGTGAGTACCCGCTACTTTAAAGTCCATATCGCCGAAGAAGTCCTCAAGACCCTGAATGTCGATCATGGTATCCCATTCATCGCCTTCGGTAATGAGGCCGCAGGAAATACCGGCAACGGGTGCCTTGATGGGAACGCCTGCATCCATCAGTGCCAAAGTAGAGCCGCAGATGGAGCCCTGAGAGGTGGATCCGTTGGAGGATACGATCTCAGAAACCAAACGAATGGTGTAGGGGAATTCTTCCATGGAGGGGAGAACAGGCTCCAGAGCTCTTTCCGCAAGAGCGCCGTGGCCGATCTCACGTCTGCCGGGGCTACGGGAAGCTTTTGCTTCACCTACGGAGTAGCCGGGCATATTGTAGTGGTGCATATAACGCTTGGTTTCTTCGGTATCCACGCCGTCCAACAGCTGCTGATCGGAAACGGAACCGAGGGTAGCCAGAGTGAGCACCTGAGTCTGACCTCTGGTGAAAAGACCTGAGCCGTGAACACGGGGGATCAGGCCGACTTCGGAAGCGAGGGGACGGATCTCGTCCATTCTTCTTCCGTCAACTCTCTTCTTCTCATCAAGAAGCCAACGGCGGACAACAAACTTCTGCAGCTTGTATACACACTCGTTGATAGCCAGTCTCTGATCGGGATAGGTTTCATCAAACTTCTCGTAGATCTTGTTGTAAACAACCTGCATTCTCTCGTCGCGAACGGTCTTGTCGTCGGTGTCGAGAGCGGCTTTTACATCGTCGATGGCAAATTCTTTGATCGCCTCGAACATATCGTGATCCACTTCGCAGGAAGGATAGCTGAACTTGGGCTTGCCGATCTCAGCTACGATGGTGTTGATGAATTTTACAAGGCCCTGAATCTCTTCAAAGGCTTTCATAATGGCGCTGTACATTTCCTCATCGGAAACTTCCTTTGCGCCTGCTTCGATCATAACTACCTTCTTTTCGCTGGCAGCTACGGTCAGTTCCAAAGTGCTCTTTTCGCGCTGTGCCAAGGTGGGGTTAATCACGATTTCGCCATCAACAAGACCTACGAATGCACCGCCGATAGGACCGTTCCAGGGAATATCCGAAATGGAAAGGGCAATCGATGCGCCGATCATTGCGGCAATCTCGGGAGAGTTGTCCTGATCAACTGCGAGAGTCAAAAGGGAAATGCATACGTCGTTTCTCAGATCCTTGGGGAACAGAGGACGGATGGGACGGTCGATCACACGGGAGGTCAGAATGGCCTTGGTAGAGGGACGTCCTTCTCTTCTGTTAAAGCTTCCGGGAATACGGCCTACGGCATACAGTCTTTCTTCGTAGTCAACAGAGAGGGGAAGAAAATCGATTCCGTCTCTGGGAGCTGCAGAAGCAGTTGCGTTTGCCAGAATGCAGGTGTCGCCGTAACGGACAAGACAAGAGCCGTTGGCGAGCTGGCTGATCTTACCGGTTTCGATGATCAGCGGTCTGCCGGCGTATTCATATTTGAATATTCTATGATTTTCAAACATAGCTTCGCCTAAATTACTTTCTGAGACCGAGCTTTTCGATGATTGCTCTGTAACGGTTGATATCCTTCTTCTGCAGGTAGCCGAGAAGGTTTCTTCTGTGACCAACCATCTTCAGCATTCCTCTGCGGGAGTGGTGGTCCTTCTTGTTGGCCTTGAGATGCTCGGTGAGAGTGTTGATTCTCGAGGTCAGGATGGCGATCTGTACTTCGGGAGATCCGGTGTCGCCTTCGTGGGTTGCATAAGTGGTAATGATCTGCTGCTTTTCGTCTTTCAGCATGGTTTTCACCTCCGTAAATTCTGATCCTGTAACCCGGCAAGGGTCGGTGAAATCGGACAAGGTCCGTTTGCCCCTTCACTGCGTTACGGATTCTGTAATATCACTCTGCCTTACCACGGGCAGAGCGAATATCAGTTTAGCATAAAACAGAAAAATAGGCAAGTGTTTTTTTAAAAGAAACAGCCCTTTCTTCCTTATATATAGGAAAAATTTACGATTTAGACATCTTTTTCTTCATGCTGCGCATTTTTTGGCGGTACTTTTTTCGCATTTTTCCATTGCTGTGCATACGGCAGAGCCACAGAAGGCCTTTCATGGCAAGGCACAAGCTTATGAAAAAAAGGATCATATTCAGAAGGGTAGTGGTTGTGGAAAGGTGGAAGCTTTTTTCTTTGCCGCAAACGCCAGTTTTTCGATCTTGCCAACGAATGCCGCAAGAAAGGTGAGGCTTCAGGACGATATCGTCCATCCGATTCCAAGGGGAGGGACAAATGGCTGTCATTTTTCATACTCCTTTGTTTTTTTACTATTGTTTCCGAAGAAGAGAAAAATACAAATCCTTTCCTTTCCTGTTTTGACAATTTCTCCCTTTTCGGGGTGCTACAATGAAAAACACCGACTACAAAAAATGGGGATGAAACAATGGAACAAGAACGAAAGAAAAAAATAAACGACGGAAAAAAATTTAATAAGGAAAATCTGGAGAAGACGAAGCTTCTTCTTATTCGGGCATCCAAAGTGCCGCTGCGCCTTTTAACGGAGGTATCCGAAGCATTTTGGCAAACAATGAAGAAAGAAGAGGGAGAAAAAAGCCTGAAAAAAAAGCTGGAGCCCATTGCTTTTTTCCTTGCGGTGCTGTGCGCTTCGGTGATCATCAGCCTTGCCGAGTTTCCATTGAAGGTCTATCCGGGAGGCTTTGCGCTTCTTGCATCTTTGGGCGGTGGCCTTCGGTCAAAAAAAGAGAGCGGAAATTCTGCCCTTGCAACCGCTTTCCTTCTGACGGTGTTTATCGGCTCTCTCACGTCTTGTATGTTCCTTAGGGCAAACGGGATTTTTTATCTTCTTGGCTATATGATCCTATTCTTTACAAGAGCCGGGGTAACGGGAGGAAGGTTTGATGACAGTATTCTTTCCCGCGTAACCATCTCGGCATCTTGCGCAACCGGCCTTGGCCTGTTTCTGTCTCTTTTGGAGGGATTTACGGTCAATTCCGTTTTTTCTGCCATTAGTATGGGGATCGTAACACCGCTTCTGACTTATCTTGTTTGCGGATTTTATATTTACAGCGCCACCGAAGGAACCGCGCCTTATCGTTCCCACCGACGGGTATATTTGGAGGCGACGGTGCTGACCTTGGTGTATCTTTTTCTCTACGCCCTTCGCGAGGCAGAAGTTTTCGGCTTTTCCCTTCCGTTTGTTCTGGCAGTGGTTTTGATGCTGGGAGTTGCCCGCCGCCGGGGCGCTCTTTACGGGGCCGCTGCAGGGCTTGTCAGCGGTATGGCATGCCTTTCTTCTCTGGCACCGGCGCTGGCGGTGGCAGGCTTTTTTGCAGGCCTGTTTTTTGAGTATTCTGCTGCAGTGGCGGCCATGGTATCTTTTGTAGCTGCCTGCGGATACAGCCTTTATGCCGAGGGCTTTCAGATGTTCGGCATGTTTACGGCGGATTACCTTTGCGGTCTGGTTTTGTTTTTTCCTTTGCTTCGATTTTTACCTGCAGAAAAAAAGTCGGATACCCGTCCTGCGGAAAAAGAGATCATGCACAAGGAAACCGTAAAGCGCACCCGACAGAAGCTGAAGGATATGAGCGAGGCTTTTTCTTCCCTTTCCGAAGTTTTTAATACGGTGGGGGAGGGCGTAAAAAAACCTCAGCTGACGGAAAGCACGAAACTCGTCAGCGATTGTTGCAGCAGAGTTTGCTCTCGATGCTCTCTTTCTGCCCTTTGCTGGGGAGAAAGCCACGGAATGACGGTGAACGCTACCACGGAGGTGGCGGCGCGGCTGCTCTCCAAAGGCTCGGTGACAAAAGAGGATTTTTCTGAAGAATTTGCAGCACGCTGTCAAAAGCTTCCTCGGCTTGTGGAAATCATCAATACAAAGTTCGAGGAATTAAACGGCGGTTATTTTAAAAACAATAAAACCAGCCTTCTTGCAGGAGAGTACAGCTCCGTTTCCCGACTTCTCAAAAGTACAGCCGGAGAATTGGATCGGGAATTGGAATACAATCCGAATTTGGAAGGAAAAGTGAAAAAGATCCTGAAGGAATTGGGGATCACTCACCGCAGGGTAGCGGTTTTCGGACAAAGAGAAATGCGCATTGACGTATACGGGGTCATTCTGGAACGGGTGGGCGTAGCCACGGAAAAGCTTTTGGAGGAATTCGGCAGGGCTTTTGATTGCGTGTTTGACGCACCTGCATTTTTAATGTACGAAGACAACGTGGTGATGCGCTTAAGAAAAAAGCGCTGCATCAGTTTGGAATGCGCGAAATCCGGTTGCACCAAAAAAGGAGAAAGTATCAGCGGTGACAGCCAAAGCTTTTTTGAAACGGATCGGGATTATTTTTACACCCTGATTTGCGATGGCATGGGAAGCGGCAGGGAAGCGGCGTTCACCAGCCGTCTGGCTTCCATCTTCATTGAAAAGCTGATGCATTGCGCTACCCCGAAAAACGTAACTTTGGAAATGCTCAATACCTTTCTTATGAGTAAGACCGACGAAACCTTTACCTCGGTGGATCTTCTGGAGGTGGATCTTTTATCGGGCAGTGCCAATTTTATAAAGGCAGGCGCGGCGCCGTCGTTCGTTTTGAGAGGGGACAGACTCCACCGCATTGAATCCCGTACGCCTCCTGCAGGAGCGCTTGTGAGAATGTGTGCAGAGCAAACGGGCTTCCATTTAAAGGACGGAGATTATGTTATTCAGCTTTCCGACGGTGCCGAGGACAGCGGCGAGGGTTCAGGCTGGCTTGTGAAGCTTCTTGCGGCTTCCTCTTTTGAATCCGCATCGGAGCTTTGCGATCTTATTTTTTCTACCGCTAAGGAGAAGGGTGCATTTCGCGATGACCTTAGCATCTCCGTTCTGCGAGTTATGAACAGCAAATGAATAAAAACTGCATTAAATTATTAAGAAACCATTGACAAAACCTGTTTTTTGGTGCATAATGTTGTTTACCAAAAACAAAGGAGGGTCGTAATGGTTCGAAGAAATCTTCGTATGGCAGTGCTTTGCGCGCTGATGCTTGCGCTATCCTTTTTTGTTTTATCTTGCTCGGGAGAAGCAAGGTCTGTCGTCGGTCGCTGGCAGACCGAGGCCCAAGATGAAGAACTGGGAAGCGTATTTCTGGTATATCGATTTACCGAAGACGGAGAAATTTTTCTGGAACAAGGAAAGGGAGACGAGGTTCCTTTTTCCATTCCCTTTGGCAGTTATTCCGTTTCCGGAAAGGCAATGACCATCATCAGTGATGGTGTTTCCAGGGAGTATACTTTTTCCGTAGCGGAAGATACCTTGACCCTTTCTTCCAATGGCGCGGAGGATATGATTTTTACCAAAGTATAAAGCTCAAAAAAGACTTGGAATCAAGCCTTTTTCCCCATTTACGGGGAAAAAGGCTTTTTGTTTTGAAATCGGAAAAACACAACATCTTGTTTGTACTTTTTCGTAAAGGCACAATATCTTGTGATTATCTATTGACGAAGTATGAGGAATGTGGTATACTGTGAAGGCAACGAAAAAAAGAGGGATCAGTATGAACATTCAAGGCTATCAGAAGCTGACACTTCTGGATTTTCCGGGAAAAACAGCGGCAACCGTCTTTTGCGGCGGCTGTAATCTCAGGTGCCCGTTTTGTCACAATGCTTCCTTGGTATTAAACCCGCGGGAAGGGGAAAACAGAGAGGAAGAAGTGCTTTCTTATCTGGAAAAGCGCAAAGGCATTTTGGAAGGCGTGTGTATCACCGGCGGGGAACCGCTTCTCCAGCCGGATCTTACGGATTTTATGGAAAAAGTAAAGAATATGGGCTTTTCCATAAAGCTGGATACCAACGGCGGTGACCCCGAAAGATTAAAGCTAGTGTTAGCTACAGGGCTTGTGGATATGGTGGCTATGGATGTAAAAAGCGCCCCCGAAAGCTATGCCGTCGCTTGCGGCAGGGAAGTAGAAATTTCCCGTTTTTTGGAAAGCGTCAGAATTTTGCAAACGGGAAACGTGCCTTATGAATTCCGTACCACTGCGGTCAAAGGAATTCACAGCGAGGCGGATTTTCATCATCTGGCAGAGCTTTTGGCGGGAGAGGAAAATTATTTCATTCAAGGCTTTGTGGATTCGGGGAATGTTATGAAAAAAGGATGCAGCGCTTTTACCCCCGAAGAAATGAAAAAGATCCTTCAGATCGTAAAAACAAAAATTCCCCGGGCACAGCTGCGGGGCGTAGAAGAATAAGGAGACGATTATGTATCAGGTCAACAAACGCGACGGGAAGGTCGTAGATTTTGAGATCCAGAAGATCTCGGAAGCCATTAAGCTTGCTTTTGAAGCTTGTGAGCGCAATTACAATGATAACATCATTGATTTTCTTGCACTGAAGGTTACCAGTGATTTTGAACCTAAGATTGAAAATAACATCGTTGCCGTAGAGGACATTCAGGACAGCGTAGAAACCGTTCTTGTTCAGGCAGGCTATGCCGATGTTGCCAAGGCGTACATTTTGTACCGCCGTCAGAGAGAAAAACTCCGTAATATGAAGTCTACTCTCGTAGACTATACGGAGATCGTAAACCAGTACGTAAAGAATATTGACTGGCGTGTGAAGGAGAATTCTACCGTTACTTATTCCGTGGGCGGTCTGATCCTCAACAACTCCGGTGCCATTACCGCAAACTATTGGCTCAGCGAGATCTATGACGATGAGATCTCCGGCGCTCATAAAAATGCGGATATCCACCTCCATGACCTTTCTATGCTGACCGGTTATTGCGCAGGTTGGTCATTGAAGCAGCTCATTGAGGAGGGGCTCGGCGGTGTGCCCGGTAAGATCACCTCTGCTCCCGCAAAGCATCTTGCAACCCTCTGTAACCAGATGGTAAACTTCCTCGGAATAATGCAGAATGAGTGGGCAGGCGCTCAGGCATTCTCATCTTTCGATACCTATCTTGCTCCTTTCGTAAAGGTTGATAACCTTTCTCAGCGTGATGTAAAGAAGTGCATCGAGTCCTTCATTTTCGGTGTTAACACACCCAGCCGTTGGGGAACTCAG
>JAZSDQ010000011.1:0-13226 GCA_045531235.1 Eubacteriales bacterium | reverse complement strand
CATGTGAATGGAAAGAGCAAAATAATGGGATTTGCCTGCTTCAAGAGTAACATCGGAAGTTACGGACTGCGTACCGACAACAACGCTCTTGCCGTTGGCATCGTCCCATGCTGCTACTTCTGCATCTACACCAACCTGGGCGGGTGCAGTAATGGCGTACTTCATTACCTTGTAAAGGTCTTTGCTTACGTTCTGAACGTTCAGTCCAACGGTGTACTTGAGATCAAGAGAGCCGTGGTTTTCGATCTGAAGGTAAGCAACCTGAGTTTTGCCGGGTTCCCAAAGGGTTGCTGCATTGTTGTCCTGAGCAATGGAGCCTTTACCGAAAATGGGAGCGGTGCTGTTGCTGATATTCTCGTATTCGGTTCCATTATGCATATAAAGTTCAACATCTAGAGTGCCGGCGACGATCTTGTTACCGGTAGAGGTAACGGAATCGGTGAACCAAGCGTAAGTGCTGCCGATGAGCATAGACATACACAGAAGAAGGGAAAGTGCGCTCATCAGAAGAGCACGCTTGGTGCTTTTTCTTTTTGTCATATTATGACCTCCAAATGATCTTAGCTTTTCGGGTTCGGTTTTTTATAAAGCTAAAAATTCAAAACCGCTTTGATAAATCTTAGGCTTTTGCAAAGGAATCAATGGCGTTCTGATACTCAACGGCACCGTAGCTATCCAGCATATTGGTAGACTGGATTGCCTCGGCAACAAAGCTGAGCTTGAAAGATCCCTGCATATCTTCCACGTGACCGGCGGTCATATCTTCGGGAATGCTTACGCCATGGATAAAGGCAACGGCAGGATCATTGGCTCCCAGAACATCGTTGTAGTAGTAAACATAGGTAAGGGAATCAGTAGCAGAATCGTAAGTGATCTCAGCATCGTTTTTATACCAGGTGGTATCGAAATCAGCTGCGACATCAAAGAACTTGTTGAGATCAACAGGATCGGTTATGTTTTGGATACCCAAAACGTTTTTCCACGTGGTGACATCAGAAAGAGTAACTTTAACACGAACGTACTGATCGTACTTACCGGTGTTTTCAACGTATGCTTCTTTGCAAAGTTCTGCGCCGGGAACAACTTCGTTGTTGTCACCGTAAACAATACCGTAATCGGTTTTTGTATCACCAACACCGTCACCATCGGTATCTTTCATTTCGTACAGGTCGATGCTGAACACATCGTTTTCCTTGTCATTGGAACCGGCGATGATGAACGTATTATCTACGGTATCTTCGGCACTGAACCATGCAAGAGATCCGGCAGAAAGAATGGCTACCAAGCAAACAGCAAGAGCTACCACAAACACTTTCTTTTTGGTATTCTTCATTTTATTTTCCTCCTTTCCCTGAAATTTTTTTGATATTTCAAACTCATACCCATCGGCATTTCTGCCGTGGTACGAATGTGAAAACTTACTCTTTGTCCTTTTCCCTGTTTGCGCTGAGCTGGGCGAGTTCACCGGACGAATAATGAACCGTCGTTTCTTTTTTCAGTTGCTCCAATTCCGCTTTCAGCCTTTCGTTTTCCTCGTTTACCGCATCGATCTCCTGGCGGGTTGCAAAGATCTCAGGGTTCGATTCCTCATTCTTCTTTTTGCCAAAAATATCGGGCAAGAAGACGGCAAGAATGAGAATGGCGCCAAGAGCAACGGTAATATACATACCGGGCGGATTCTGCACGAAATTGGAAACGTAGCCCAGCAGAGGAATGCGGAACTTGGGCACGCCGATGACATTTTTAAAATGAACGGGAGAGCCGTCTTCGGTTTCATTGGCGTCACCCTTGGTATAGAAATGCTGCTTCTCCCCGTCAATACGAACGACGCGATGCGTTCCCACTACCAGATCCTCGTTCACAAGGAAGGTGATGACGTCGCGAACCTTGATGGTTTCGGGATCCACTTTTTTAACGTAAATGAGATCACCCACCATATATTCCGGCTCCATACTGGGGGAAATGATGGTGTAACACTGATATCCGATGATTCGGGAAGCCATCAGAAATACAGCACAAAGCACCATAAGCACCACCAGCGCAGTGGATACGATATTCCATGTTTTTTTCAGTGTTGTCATTGGTTTTCTTCCTTTCATTGCGCTTCGGCAATCAAAAGGCATAAAGGCTTATGTCCTTTGATTGCCGCCTAACTCCCCGCGGGGAGTTAGGACGGCTGAAAACTCAAGAAATTTATTTATACTGTACGGTATAGGTGCCATTACCGGCAACGCATTTTCCTTCCCAGCTACCGTTTGCATCGTTGGTGATGATGGTAGTGTTGCCACCGCCTGCCTCAAAATAATTCTTGGCATCGATGGTAACGTCGTTCAGAATAATGGTCTTCTCACCGGCTTGCCATCCTGCAAATGCTGCCTGAAAATCCGCCTTTGTGCTTCCGGGAGAACTTACCTTAACAGAACCGCCGTTCATGATCAATTTACCGTCGTGAACTGCAATGCCGTATGCAGAGTTAGCGTAACGGACTTTGTCAACCTCAACTTCAACGTTGCAGTTGTTCAGCTCGCAGGTACCGCCGAAGACCTGAAGGCCCACGTACTCTGCAGCCTCGAGGGAACCGCTGACGTACAGGTTGCAGTACTTATTACAAACGATATTAACGTCATTCAGAACCAGGTTACCGCCATCGGCTACGGAAACAGCGGGATAGGTAGCATCCTTATGTACCAAAGTACCGCCGGTGATCTCAACGTCAGCCGTTGCTTCCAGACCGGCAACAGAGAGCTGATTTCCGTTCAAATCGATGCTGACTTCAACATCCTCGGGCAATTCAATGGTATCAACGTCCACATTCTCGGTGAGGACAACAACGCCGCCCTCTTCCATATTCTTCACTGCTTCAGCAAATTCTTCTGCAGTATCAACCTTCTGATCGAAAACAAGCTTGCCGGGGCCGGTCTTGCTGTATGCTGCTCCTACGATGGTGTTGTCGGAAAGATCAACGCTCTCGGTAATGTTTGCAGTGAGCTTGCCGGTATAAGAGCAGTACAGGAATACTACGTTTGCACCGCCGTTGTGCCATACGCCTGCAACACCGCCCATTTCCTCTGCATCTGCAGCTTCTGCAGCATCGGTGATAGTAACGTCACCGGAGGAAGAGCAGTTTACAAACTTATTGCCGTAATGAGCGATACCGAAGAGACCGCCTACGTCACAAGTTGTGCCGATTACGTCGATATTGGACGTAACGTTGGTGAAGCTGTGTGTACCTTCGCCGTTGAAGCCGCAAGCGCCGCCGACGTAAGTGCGGTATGCCACACCGTTTTCAACAGAATTTGCCTTCACATAACTGGTTTCGTCTACGTTGACGGTAACGTCGCTCCAGTTGGCGTAAGCATTCTTACCGCCGATACCGCCGACGTAAGCCATGCCGTTTACTTCAACGTGACCGATCAAGGTGATATTGGAATACTGAGTAGTATAAGGAGTACCTGCAACAACACCGACATTCAGACGGCCGGTTACAGTAGCGTTCTTCACGGTAAGATTCATAACCTTGCCGTCGGTAGTCATACCGAAGAGACCAACATTGCTCTTGCCGGGCATATTGATGCAAAGATTGGAAATGGTGTGTCCCTGTCCATCAAAGGTTCCGCGGAAAGCGGTAACGGAATTACCGATGGGAGCCCAGGTATAACCGTTCAAGTCGATATCGTTTGCAAGAAGCACGGTCTTACCGTGGAAACTGTTGCCGCCGTTTACTTCCTGTGCAAAATTGTAGAGCTGGCTGAGGTTTTCGATGACGTAAGCACCGCTCTCCTCTTCCACCTTAACTTCCTCGGTAGCAGTAATATCGATCTCGCAAAGATGGGCTGCTTCGTAAGTCATCTTGCCGCCGGAAACAATGGCAGTTCCCATAAGTTCACCGTCGTGATATACGAGAACGGCCTCGCCATCCGCGTAAGTATTGCCTACGGGAAGAGTAATAATGATCTTCTTATCCGTACCGAGAGAAGCCAGATCTACAACGTTGCCGTTTTGATCTACCAATTCAACAGAACGGAAGTTTACGGTTTTGTTCACAGTATCAAACTGAGCCTCGGTATGAACGAGAGTAAGCTCGGTAACACCGTCATCCTTCAGTTCATCAAGCATTTCCTTAGGAATATTGATGTTCATGGGATGGTCAGTGGTTTCCTTGGGAGAAGAAATGTTCTGGCTGCCTGCGGAAGGAATAGGCGCGGGAACAGAGATTACAGGGTAATCTGCGGGCGCATCATACTCCTTATTAAAACTGTCTTCTTCGGAAGCGAGCTGAGTTGCAACCAACTGAACGGCGAAGGATGATCCGATCGCCTTGCCCTGATAATCATTGCCTGCTTCTTCACGCATCTTCAGAGCAATGGTAGCAATATCGGGCGTATCGCCTGCTTTGATCTCACCCGTCATATTTAAGGGCTGATTTGTAAGCACTTCTCTGAGAGTGCCTACATAATTAAGACCCGTCATGTTTCTGTCTGCAAGAAGAAGTTCTTCCTCTGCAAAGAAGACGTCGATCACGTCTGCAAGGATAGAAACCTCGCCTTCAGCAATGATATGGAGCTGGTACTTAAATGCGAGAGTACCTGCGTTGCTGATCTTGATATTTTTTGCTTCTACGTAGCCGGGTTCCCACTTATCGTAGTTGAAGATGGCGCCTTCTGCCGCATCCTTGTAAGTCTGCTGAGCGCCGGTTGCAGTCGCATCCTTCCACTCCATGGCTACATCCAGTTTTCCTGCCTTGATGATGTTACCCGAAGAGGTAACAGAGTCGGTAAACCAGGCATAGGTCGTACCGATAAGCATTGACACGCACAAAAGAAGTGCGAGGGCGCTCATAAGGAGGGCGCGCTTGGTGCTTTTTCTTTTTGTCATTTTATGACCTCCTGTTTTTGTCAGCAGTAGATTTCCCGTCATCCTTCTGTCAATGCTGACTCTCACAAAAGGGACGGCGCTTATTTAATCTATCGTTACCTATATTTCACAAACGGAATGAGCGATAGCCAAAGTCTGAGTTTTTGTTTCTTCCAATAGTCTTTTTCTTGCCCTTCGGTACGGCGGATCTCGATATTGAGATGTCGGAGCTCACTCATAAAATCGTTATATACGAAAAAGAAAGCGAGGGCTAAGATAATCAGAACGGCAACCACTAAAAAGGCGATTGCAATGTAGCCGATCATATCCGTGGTATTTGCTTGGGGCATTATTTCTCCTAATGTATGTATGCGACAGTGTTATTTCTTGACCTTCGGAAAAACTATTCCGTCTTTTCCGTTTCCTCTGCGTTTGCAAGAACCGTTGCCTCTTCCCTTTCTTCAGAAAGTGCTTCCCAAGCGGGAGCGGCGGTCTTGCCTTCCAGCTGAGCCTTCAGTGCCTGCAATTCCTCCAGCATTTTTGCATTGGCAGCACGCTCTTCCTCGATCTTATCCCTCTCAGCCTGCAATTCTTCCATTTGCTCTTTTTTATATCTGCGGAACAACTGCAGGAATTTTACGCCTTCATTGATAACAATGAGCATAAAAGGAATGAAGATACAAACGAAATAACCGGGTGTTGTCTTCAAAAAATTGAAAAACTTACCGAGAGCAGGAATTCGACTGCTGTATTGACCGAGAACATAGGGGTACGTCACGATAGTTTCATCGTCCGTATCGGTGGTGGTACCGTAAGTGATGAAACCCGGGTTTCCTTCTGCATCGGTAGTCAATCTGCGGATCTTATGGGTAATGGTTTCCCCGAAATGATCGGGATCCTGGGACATAAAGGTGATAATATCCCCTTCCTTCAAAGCGGAAGGATCCACTTCCTTAACGAGGATCAGATCGCCGGCATTAAAATCGGTAGCTGCCATAGAATCCGAATTGACTATGTACATCTTATAACCGAACAGGGCCCTGTCATTTCTGTTAAAAACGGTTGCTGAAATTACGGTAAAGATCATCATTACAACCGCAATCATCACTACCAAAGACACGGCTGCGGTTTTGATCACATTCAAAGCTTTCTTCATACTTAAGAACGGCTCTCTTTCTTTTCTTTGAAATACTGTTCAACGGAACGGTAGATAACGCGGAACACATGCTCTGAATACTCATCTTTATCAGGCATTTGGCCGTGATGGACCTTCACAGCAAAGTCAAGCATAACGTTCAGAATATGATTGAGGATCATCCACACGTCTGCTTCATCCTTAAAAGCATCTCTAAATTTAGCAACCAACGGCAAAAAACGTTTCTTATGATCCTCCGCGGAATATTTGGGAAAATACGGAGAATAGTAATACCGAACATAAGCAAGACACTTGTCACGGTTTCCCAAAAGGAAGCCCCATATTGCAGAAAAGAAGGTGCGGCAACGCATCTCATAGCTCGTACTCCGTTGATACATCACGGGCAGATACTGCACAACTTTGTCCGCAAGCTCGGTATCCAGCGAATCGAAGCTTCTGGCGAACATATCCTCCTTGTCTTCAAAGCAGCGATAAATATACGCTTCATTTGTGGATGTTTGCATTCCTATTTGTTTCGTGGTAGCCTTATCAAGTCCGTCTCTCGCAATGATATGAATTGTCCCATCGATCAGTTTTCGACGGGTTTCATCATAGTTCATTTTCTTTTCTCCTTTCTCGATATAAGTAATTACTACAGCCGGACACAAATAATGCAAACGCACAGCGTTTGCTCAAAACATTCACATAATCTATGGAATGGAGTTTGCAAATATAAAGGGATGTTACTCCTCAACTACAGGAAAAATATTTACGATGCTTTCCTGCCCACAGAGCTTGCATTTTACCGGAAGATCTCTGATCTCCGTAGTGGGAAGTAACCACAAAACCGTGTGCTTGCCGCACGCCGGACAAAGAAAGCGACGCCTTTCTATGTTTATTTCCTCAGCTATTGAATCCTGTTGCAATGTTTTTTGCAATTAATATCACCTCATTTTTAATCACTTAAGACAAGAAATAAATAAAAAGCCCGTGCCTTAATCGTAGTAACGATTAAATGGCACAGGCTCAATGGCTCAGGCGCAAAATCAGGTTTAAAACTTTTTGTGCGTTTTTATATTTTTTATTGTTAAGAAGTGTTAATATACAATCCTTCGGTACAGTTCAAAAGCTGCCTTTTCCCTTGGAGTACAGCGCATAAAAGTACCAATTTTCAGTTATTATATACAATATTTTTGTTGGTGTCAACTCTCTATTCTTATAAAAATAAAGACAAATGTGTGAATTTTTTGTTCAATTTGGTAAATACTGAAATCATAAAACAATTTTTATTAAAAAATAGTTAAAAAATATTTCAAAAAGAAATTTTGATTACCTTTTCTTACAGTTACCTATCAAAGCTATGGATTTGCACACAAATAAACACAAAATGTATTCTGCATTATATCACAGCCTACTAATACAGTCAAGTGCATACGAACAAATACTGAAAGAACGAAAATGAGGAAGTATAATTGTATATATGATTGAAATGATTTTCGCTGATAAGTGAGGTTTGGGACATGGGAAAAGAAATAGACTACAAAAACAGAGACCGTTTTATTCAACTGGGCATTGCTATTTCCGCTCTTCGCAGAATCCGTGGCTTATCGCAAGAAAAGTTGGCGGAAAAAGCAAATATCAGCCGTTCGCTTTTAAGTAATATTGAGGCGCCTAATCTGGCATACGGCTTCTCTTTAGACGTGTTTTATAACATTGCTGACGCTCTCAATATCGCTCCCGAAGATTTAATACAAGCTTCTGTATTTCCGGATAGAGTTATAGATCACAAATAAAAGCACCCCGAGGGGTGCTTTTATTGCGCCATTCTGCGGAGAGATCAAGGAAATCCTTCACTACGCTTCCTTCAAGTCCCTACGTCTGATAGCAAACAAAAAAACAGCGCCTTTCGTGCCGTCCCGATTGGGACAAGCGAAAGGGGTGGAAAGAGAGATCTTATATACTTTTTTCCCAAACCGCTCTCTGAGAGCACTGTTCAGATCCCGATAAGCCATTGCTTTCTCCAATTACGAAAAATTTCTAACTACAGAATACCACAAATTTTTGCAAAGTCAACGGATTGCCCTACAGATCATTGCTGTTTTCCGATTCATTGGATTTTTCACATTTTCTATTGATACAATCAGCAAAATGCAATCGCAGAGCAAGCCCTTTTAATACATCGATAGAAGGCTTTATCAACATACCACGCAAGCCCAATGATATGTTGACAACAAAGTGTCGGAAAATTATAATAAAGGACATCACCGATGATTAAAGGAGTAACCAATATATGAAAATTTTATTTGCAGAAATTGGTCTTGAGGCCAATACACTGTCCAGCGAACGCACCGATCTGAAACGCTGGATGCCCGGCGGCTACAGTATTGGTGAAGAAGTCGTCGAAAATTTTGAAAACATTGCCGATATGGCCGGTGGCTTTATCCGCGCCGGTCGTGAGTTCGGTGTTGAAATGATTCCCACCGTCGTCCTTTGGAATGCAGGTCCTCTCATGTACGACAAGACGCGAGATGAAGCGATAGGCATGTTGGTGGAAGAAATCAAAAAGCATCTGGGCGAGTTCCAAGGTATTGCTCTCGGTCTCCACGGCGCCGGTGCCAGCGAAACCTGCGATGACTTGGAAGCCTTTACCCTTAAGGCTGTTCGCGACGTCGTCGGCCCTGATATGCCCATCGTCGTTTGTCTTGACCTGCACGGTAATATTTCTCAAGAAATGATGGATCTGTCTACGATGCTTCTCGGCATCAAAACCTATCCTCACATCGACTTTCCCGAAATGGCAAGAAAAGCTCTGGGCGCTCTGATCGCTACCATTAAGGGAGAAATCAAGCCACAGCACGCTCTGTGTCAGGTTCCCGTCATCGTTCCGCAGGCTGTCTGTTGCACCATGGAATTGCCAATGGAGGAATTCGCCCATCATGTTGCTGAATATGCCGAGGAGAATGGCCTGATCGACGCCACCCTCTTTCATGGCTTTGCCTATGCCGATGTTCCGGATGCGGGAATTTCCATCACAGTCATCGCTGAGCAGGATGCTGAAAAGCATGCAAAAATTCTCGGACAGTGGGTATGGGAAAACCGTAAAAAGCTTCTGTACCACGGCTTAATGCCCGATGAAGCCATCAACAAAGCTCTTGAAATCCTTGATAAACCGGGTGAGGGCTATGTTGTTATCAACGAGTCTTCCGACAACCCGGGAGGCGGTACTCCGGGCGATGGTACTTACCTTTGCCGCGAACTGATCAAGCGGAATATGCCCGCCACCATTTTCGGTTCCATCGTTGACCCCGAAACCGCCCGTGCTGCTCACGCTGCCGGCGTCGGTGGCACCTTCTCCGGCCGTCTGGGTGGCAAAACCGACCAGATGCACGGAGAGCCAATTGAATTTGAAAATGCCGAAGTTCTTAACCTGAGCTGCGGTGATGCATGGATTGTCGCCCCCATCTATACCGGCTTTCATTTGGTCTATGGCAAGAGTGCCCGTATCCGCATTGGGAATGTTGAGATTATTGTTACCGAAAACCTCCCCCACCAGAACTTTGACGACCGTGTATTTCTGATGACCGGTGCTGACATCAACCAATACAAGATTGTTTGCCTCAAATCCAGTGTCCATTTCAAGGGATTCTTTGCTCCGCGCGCGAAAGGAATTGTTGGTACCGAGCCTCCCGGAATCAACACTGCCAACATCCACCTGCTCGAATATAAGAAGGTGCGCCGCCCAATTTTCCCCTTAGAAAAAGATTTCGACTGGAAAGCATAAAATCCCCTTCCATCAAACAAATCACCCAAAAAACAAAAAACAGCGCCTTTCGGTGCTGTTTTTTTGTTTGGTGCGAGAGACGGGACTTGAACCCACATAGAATTACTTCCACTAGCACCTCAAGCTAGCGCGTCTGCCAATTCCGCCACTCTCGCAAAGAGAACATTGCTTATTATAGAGGGGAAAAGTGGTTTTGTCAAGCCTTTTTTTGATTTTTTTTGTTTTTCTTCTAAGCTTTTTCAATTCTTTGTTTTCCCTCGTCCTCACACTTTTTTCTATGAACCATAAACTATCAATGAGCCTGCCAAAAGGCGGGCATCAAGAAAGGGGAAACACTATGAATTGCGCATGCACTTTGTTTAACAAGGACATTTGGCTTTGGATCATTCTCATTGCCGTCGTCATTCTGCTCTTCTGCTTCAGCTAAAACCAAGGGAAAAAGCGTGCCTTTCGGCACGCTTTTTTCATTCTGTAATATTAACTTTTACGGTATAAGTGCCAACTACGTAGAAGCTTCCCTTGCTGGCATCGGTCTGAACGATTTCTACAGGTACCTCTACTTCCCCGATCTCATCGGTGGCGGCAAGGTCGATATTCAAATAGAAATCATTGAGCGTCGCCTGACGGACGGTTTCGCGGCCGCCGCGAATTTTGAAGCTGAGAGCGCTATCCACAAAGGCAAAATTCTTTTCTCCCTCGGGAGGAGTTACTACCACGTGATTGGAAGTAAGATTCATCTTCATGGTACGGGATTCATTATCGCGAAGGGTCATACTGACTTTAATATCACCCAAGGTTTCGCCCAGCTTGATCCCCTCGGGAAGCACAAGCTGGCCGGGTGCCAAGGTGGCACTGTATCGTGTGGTATCCACCGTAGTTTCATCCAGGATCACCGCAGGCACCGTCTCAATGGCATCCACAAGGGAAGGTTCTCCTTTAATGATCACCGACTGAGGCGTTACGGAATACGTCATATTCTCCTTGGGCCACCAACCGTTCAGGCTTTCCACCGTCAGGGGAACCGTTTTTGTTTTATATACGGAAAACGCGACCTTAACGTTCTTTTCCGGTGTGATCACATAGCGAGAAGTAATCTCGGTTCCGTTTTCATCTACCAGGGCATATTCCAGATTGCTTTCAAAGCCTGTGGTGATTTCCCCCAGATTGCCTGCTTTCACATTGGCGTAAGCGATGCTGTCAAGAACGGTCTTGGGTCCTTTTACGGGAATTTCAAGGACGGCAGGGTCTGCTTCCAGAACCGTATTTTCACCCACAACGTACTGTCCCAATTCCACCTTCACGGGAACGGAAACGGAAACGGTCTGATCCACAAACATGGTTGCAGTTTTCGGGAAGCAATCAAAAAGCTCCGTTCCATCGGGAACAAGAACATTCACGTCCACCTGGAAGCTGCCGGACTGGGTAATATTACTCAAATCCACATAAGCCTCCAGATCGGAAGCGCGAAGCTTATTCAGATCGCTCTTTTTTCCCACAAGGGTAATATCTACCGTATTTTCACCTCCGTCAATCACGGAAAATGAAGAGGAGAGAGACTGCATTTCTACGGAAATGGAGCTGAAGGTCTTTTTATAATCAGGAGCTTCCGCATCCTGCACGTAAAACCAAAGGGTCATGGCTACCAAAACAGAAAACAGCGCTACAAGAAGGGAGTATTTTTTTACTTCCTTTTTTTCTTCTCCTTTATTTACCGTCATTTTCAGAAGCTTGTTTTCCATCTTTTTTCCACCCCTTTCTACGAATGATACTCTTTTTCTTTTCTTTGCCGATGCCAAATTCATTGGAAAGTCTGTGTTGCAAAACGCGGGGTGAAATCTTTTGATCGATCTCTCCGTTTCTTGCAATGGAAATATTTCCCGTTTCCTCGGATACGATGATAACAAAAGCATCGCTGATCTCGGAAACACCGAGGCCCGCTCTGTGACGGGTACCCAATTCATTGGGAAGATTAGGATTACCGGTCAAAGGTAAAAAGCATCCGCAAGAATGGATTCTTCCCTCTCTTACGATCATTGCACCGTCGTGGAGAGGCGCCTTATCATAGAAAATATTGGTAATCAGATGGTGATTTACGGCAGCATCCACTTCTACGCCCGTTCGGATCTCATCACCGAGGCGGGTATCTCTTTCCAGAACAATAAGAGCGCCCGTGCGGCTTTCGGAAAGGTTTTTGGCGGCAACGCAGATCTCCTCGATCATTTTTTCCTGATCGCTCTCCTGCGCTTCACCGATATTCTTCAAATTGCGGAAATTGCCGCCCATCTGCTCCAGTGCAGAACGAAGCTCCGGCTGAAAAATGATGATCAGCGCAAGGAGTCCTACGTCAAAAAGCATTTCCAAAATGTAGTTGAGCGCATTAAAGCCAACGAAATCACTGATCCACATGATTAGCAAAATGGAAAAGATACCCAGCGCAAGCTTACCGGCTCTTCTTTGACGAACAAAGCTGATGACATAGTACACCAGAAAAGATACGATGAGAATATCCAGAATATCCGCTACTCCGATAGAGGTCAGCTGATTCCAAACATAGTGAAAAAAATCACCGATGGATTGAAGTACTTTTATCATAATTCGTCTCCGTTTGTTTTTTAGGCGTTATAAAGCAAATCAATGCTGGAATCAATGAATTCCTGCATTTCCTCCTGGGTAAAGCTTCTTTGAGAGATCACCGCGATCATGTAGACCTGGCGGGCCAATTTTTTCGCTTTTTCCTTGGAGCTTTCCACGGCAGCCAAGGCGGCAATACGGGAAGTGAGGGGACAGTTGACGTTGACCACCAGCGTAATTTCATCTTCGGGAATCTTCAGCCCCTCGATGGTACCACTGTACTGTTTTAAGATCTCGCCAAGACGTCTTTTTTCCTCGGACAGCGTGAGAATGGCGGGTGTTTTTGTGGATTTCATCGCAGATTGAACCAGATGCACGTTTTCGGGTACTACTGCGGAAAAGACCTCGTTTAAGGCTTCGTTCTCCTCTGCTTCTTCTTCGGCTTTCAAAACCTTATCCATTTCCGAGTCAATGCGAACGAAATGCACCGCCTTATCCTGCATTTCAAGGAACGAGAGGAAGCGGGAATCAATGACACCGTCAAGCACTGCCACGATAATTCCCTGTTCGCGGAAGAGCTGGATATAGCCTACCTGCTGAAGGACGTCGTTGGTATAATAAAGGGTATTTTCTTCCCCCTTGCCCTGATTCTTTTCCAGATACTCTGCAGCCGTCAGATATTCGCCGTCGGTGGTTTTATAGAGAACGATATCCTTCACACGGTCAAAGAACTTGGGATCTCTGGTGCAGCCGTACTCCACAAAAGGCTTCACGTCGTCCCAAAAGCCCTCTAACGTTTTTCTCTCACGGTGAAAGAGCGCAGTCAATTTATCGGAAATCTTTTTGGTAATGTGATTTGAAATTTTCGTTACGTAGCCACTGTTT
>JAZSDQ010000039.1:0-7441 GCA_045531235.1 Eubacteriales bacterium | reverse complement strand
CGTGTTTTATGCGTTGTATTCTCGCTTTCTTCTAGCTTTTTCCTCTCGCAGGCTCCTTCCACCGCAAAGCGGTCCCCCTTCCTCTCGGAGGACGGCTCATGCGGTAGCCTTTCGGCACGAAAGGCCGTTGGTAGGACTTTTTGCCGAAGAAAGAAAAATGTTGAGATTTCAATATTTTTTCAGATAGTGCTATTGACACCTTCGGGGAAAATAAGGTATAATAAAAGGGCGTATTGGATACGTCATTATGATTCTTTCCCGATTATTATAATCGTAAGAAAAAAACAAAGGAGGTGTAGATACATAATGGATAATACGATCGCAATTTTGATCGCAGCTGCAGTTGCCCTATTGACGCTTGTTATCGGATTTATCTGCGGTACGGTTTACCGTAAACGCATTGCCGAAAAGAAGATCGGTACGGCAGAAGGCCAAGCAGCTAAGATCGTGGAAGACGCCCGCCGCCAAGGCGAGCAGAGAAAAAAAGAATTGCTTCTGGAAGCGAAGGAAGAAGTTCTTCGCAACAAGAACGAAGCAGACCGTGAGATCAAGGAACGCCGCAGTGAAGTTTCCCGACTGGAAAAGAGAGCCATTCAGAAAGAAGAAAATCTGGATCGCAAGCTTGAGAATCTGGAGCGCAAGGAAGAAAATCTGGAGCGCCGTCTGAAGGAGACCGAAGAGAAGCAGGCCGAGCTTGATAAAATGAAAGAAGAAGAGATCGCCGTATTGGAAAAGGTTGCCGGCATCAGCGGCGAGGAAGCAAAGAACATTCTCTTCGAACGTTACGAAGCCGAGGCAAAGCACGCTGCCTCCATCCGCTTTGCGGAAATTGAGCAGGAGCTGAAGGAAAATGCCGAGAACGAGGCGAGAAACCTCATTACCTCTGCCATTCAGCGCATTGCCGCAAACCACGTCACCGAAGCTACGGTTTCCGTAGTGAATCTGCCCAATGACGATATGAAGGGCCGCCTCATCGGCCGCGAGGGCAGAAATATCCGCACCATTGAAAATCTCACCGGTGTTGACCTCATTATTGACGATACCCCCGAGGCAATCACCCTTTCCAGCTTTGATCCCATGCGCCGCGAGGTGGCAAGGCTCACCATTGAAAAGCTGATGACCGACGGCAGAATCCACCCTGCCCGCATTGAAGAAACGGTGGAAAAGAGCCGCAAGGAAGTAGAACAGACCATGAAGACCGAGGGTGAGCAGGCAGTGCTCTCCTGCGGTATCCACAGCATGAATTCGGAATTGATCCGCCTTCTGGGCAGACTGAAATTCCGTACCAGCTACGGCCAGAACGTATTGAAGCACTCCGTGGAGGTTTCCTATATTGCAGGAATGATCGCCGATGAATTGGGCGTTGATCCCGCCCTTGCCCGCAGAGCAGGCCTTCTCCACGATATCGGCAAGGCGCTGAACCACGAGGTTGAAGGAAGCCACACGCAGATCGGCGCAGATATTGCCAAGAAGTACCGCGAGAACCGCGACGTGATCCACGCCATTGAGGCGCACCACAACGACGTTGAGCCTCAGACTCTGGTGGCGGTGATCGTTCAGGCGGCAGACGCTGTTTCCGCAGCTCGCCCCGGCGCTCGCAGAGAAAATCTGGAAAGCTATATCAAGCGTTTGCAGAAGCTTGAAGAAATTGCCAATTCCTACAACGGCGTGGAGAAATCCTTTGCCATTCAGGCAGGCCGTGAGCTTCGTCTGATGGTGAAGCCGGAAGTTGTGAATGACGAAAATATGGCGTTTATCGCCCACGATATCGCTCGCAAGATCGAAGCCGAGATGGAATATCCCGGACAGATCAAGGTCCACGTGATCCGCGAGAGCCGTGCGGTAGAATACGCCAAATAAATAATTAGAAACGACGAGCCATGAAAACACAAGTTTTTCGACTTCTCGCTCTGGGCGATGTAGTCGGCGAAAAGAGCGCCCAATATATGCGGCGCCGCCTTCCCTCGTTCCGCAAGGAACGGAATGTGGATCTTGTGATCGCCAACGGAGAAAACGTTGGAAAGCGAGGCGGAATCGATCCTGTTTCCGTAGAATTACTTTTCAGCGCCGGGGTGGATATCGTAACCACGGGAAATCATGTTTTCAGGCAAAGAGAAGCGTTTGATTTTCTGGACGGAGCGGTATCCCTGCTCCGTCCTTGTAATTTCCCCGCCGCTTGTCCCGGCAGAGGATACGGCATCTACAATCTTTCGGGACTGAGGGTGCTTGTCATCAACGTGATGGGTACGCTTTTTATGGATCCACTTTCGCCGCCTTTTGAAGCGGTGGAAAAGATCCTTCGCGGAGAAGAGGGAAAATACGACTTTGCCGTGTGCGATTTCCACGGAGAGGCCACCAGCGAAAAAAAGGCCTTCGGCTATCACTTTGATTCCCGTATTTCGGTGATCTTCGGCACACATACTCACGTTCCCACGGCGGATCTTACCATTCTCCCGGGCGGCACGGGCTATATTACCGACCTTGGGATGTGCGGTCCCGTGTCTTCCGTTCTGGGTGTGAAAAAGGAAATTGCCATTTCCAAATTTTTAACCCATTTGCCAAACCGCCACGAGGTGGCAGACGGCCCCGTAGAGCTTCAGGGCGCGCTCTTCACTTTGGACCCCGACCGTGGGCGGGTTCTGGAAACGGAACCTGTTTTTCTGCGAGAGGAATAGGAAACGATGCTGCTGACAGCCTATTTTCAACGGGAGAAGGATTTTTCTCCCCTGATCGCATCTTTAAAAAAAGAAAAACGGCCTGTTCTTGTGACGGGAATCACCACCGCCCTGCGCGATGTGTTTCCCGCTGCAGTGATGGCTTCTTCCGACGAAAAAGCTTTGATCCTTTTGCCTGATGAGCGCTCTGCCGCTGAGACGGCGGCGGCTTTGGCGTCGGTTTTTCCCCGTACGCTCTTTTTCCCTGCAAGGGATTTTTCTCTGACCAAGGTGGATTCCGCAAGCCTTGATTTTTCCAGGGAACGGCTGAACTGCCTCGTTTCGGTACTGCAAGGGGATTTTGATGTGGTCGTTTCCACTCCCGAAGCGGTTTCTCAAGCAACCCTGCCCCCCGAGAGAATGGAAAAGAGCCTTTTGACCTTGGCCATCGGGGATACCGTGGCAAAGGAAAGTCTGGTGGAAACCCTTTACCGCTTAGGCTATGAAATGTGCCACCGCGTAGAGGGGGAGGGACAGTTCGCCACCCGAGGGGATATTGTTGATATCTTTCCCACAGGCAGTATCAAACCTTGCCGCGTGGAATTTTTCGGTGATGAAATTGACGCCATGGGCTATTTTGACGCCATCACCCAAAGGCGTGTGGAAAACGTACAAAAGCTCTCTCTTTGCCCCTCCCGTGAATTGCTTTTCGGTCGGGAGGATCTGAAAAAGCTTGGGGAATTTTTGCGGGAAGAAATGGAAGCTTCCGCCCCCGGAGAAAAAGAAAAAAGAGTATATATCCGTTCTCTCATCGAGCGTATGGAAAACGGTCTGGAATTTCCCAGAGATCAGTTTTTATCCTTGGTGTACCGCCACGCCACCTTTTTGGATTATTATAAAGACGGCCTTGTTTTCCTCTACGGGCAGACCGACGGCAAGGAAAGCTTAGAGGGCGCCGCAAGACTTTTGGAAGAAGAGATCAAACTTCTTGTGGAAGAGCGCCACGCCATTTTCCCCAAAGGGGAAATGCGCCTTCTGGAAAGTTTTGAAGAGTTTTCCGCAAGGCTGAAAACGAAGCCCGTCATTTTAATGGAAAATTTCTATGCAGGCAAAAGTGCTATTGAGCCAAGCGGCATTTTTACCTTCCATACCCGCAGCCTTTCTTCTCCCTTCCGCGACAGCGAGGGACTTCTGGAAACCGTTTCTTCTCTGAAGGAAGACGGATTTGAAATTCTGATTTTGTCCGACAACTCTCTTTCTGCAGAGAATCTTGCTTCCTTTTTCAAGGAAAGAGGAATGAAAAGCTGCCTTTTGGACGGCACGGAAGACAGGATCTCCCAAGGAACGGTTGCCGTACTCACTCGTTCTGCCCCCGGTGCGGCCCTTGTTAAAGACGGCTTCGAATTGGGCTCGTCCCGCTTTGCCCTTCTTTGCGATACTCCTGCCTTATCCCCCAAGCGGCGCAAGGCCAAGGACCCTGTAAAAAAAGAAGCAAAAAAGAAGCTCCTTTCCTATCAGGAATTGGAAGTGGGAGATTACGTAGTCCACTCTGCCCACGGCATCGGTGTTTTCCGCGGTGTGGAAAATATGAAAAGCGCCGACGGCAGTCATAAGGATTTTATTAAGATCGCCTATGCGGGCAGTGACGTTTTGTACGTGCCCTGCTCCCATTTGGATTCCGTATCCAAATATATCGGACCCAAAAGCGATTCGGCAAATTTAAGGCTCCATAAACTTGGCGGCTCCGAGTGGCAAAAGGCCAAGCTCAATGCGAGAAAAAGCGCCAAAAACATTGCCAAAGAACTGATCGAGCTTTACGCCCGTCGGCAAAGAACCCCCGGCTTTGCCTTTTCTCCCGACACCACCTGGCAGTCGGAATTTGAGGAAGCCTTTCCCTACGGGGAAACCGCAGGGCAGCTGCAGGCAACCCGTGAGATCAAAGAAGATATGGAAAAGCCCGTCCCCATGGACAGACTCCTCTGCGGTGACGTTGGCTTCGGTAAGACCGAGGTTGCCGTTCGCGGCATCTTCAAATGCGTTATGGATAATAAGCAGGCGGCCATTCTGGTGCCTACCACCATTCTGGCTTGGCAGCACTACCAAACTCTTCTTGCCCGATTCAAGGGCTACCCCGTGCGCATTGAAATGCTCAGCCGTTTTCGCACCAAAAAAGAGCAGATCAAAATTCTGGAACGGTTGAAAAACGGGGAGGTGGATATTCTCGTCGGTACTCACAGACTTTTGCAAAAAGATGTTATTTTTCCCGATCTCGGCTTCCTTGTCATTGATGAGGAGCAGAGATTCGGCGTTACCCACAAGGAAAGACTGAAAGAGCTTTCCTACGGCGTGGACGTTCTCACTTTGACGGCAACGCCCATTCCCCGTACCCTGAATATGGCTTTGGGCGGTATTAAAGATATGAGCCTTCTGGAGGAGGCGCCGGAGGATCGCTATCCGGTGCAGACCTACGTTCTGGAGCACGATCGCAGTCTTATCGTGGAGGCGATCCGCAGGGAATTGCGCCGACGCGGTCAGGTATTTTACTTGAATAATAATATCGAGGAATTGGAAAGCACCCTGCCGTTTCTCCAAAGGGAATTTCCCGATGCAGGCATTGCCATTGCCCACGGAAAATTGGATAAGGATTCCCTTTCCGATATCTGGAAGGATATGATGGATAAAAAGGTGGATATCCTCCTTTGCACCACCATCATTGAAACCGGTGTGGACGTGCCCGATGCCAACACCCTCATTGTGGAAAACGCCGACCACTTCGGCCTTTCTCAGCTTCATCAGATCCGTGGCCGCGTGGGCCGAAGCGACCGCAAGGCATACGCCTACCTTACTTATCGCAAGGGCAAAATGCTTTCCGAGCTTTCCGTCAAGCGCTTGGAGGCCATTCGGGAGTATACCCGCTTCGGTTCGGGATTCCAGATCGCCCTGCGTGACCTTGAGATCCGCGGTGCAGGCAACCTTTTGGGCGCAGAGCAGTCGGGGCATCTTGACAGCGTAGGTTATGATATGTATATGAAGATCCTTTCCGATGCGGTGCTGGAGGAACGGGGCGAAAAAGAGCCGCCCAAGACCGAGTGCCTTGTGGAAATTGCGGTGGATGCCTATATTCCCGAAAAATACGTTCCCGTTCCCTCGGAGAGAATGGATCTTTACCGCAAGATCGCATCCATTCGTACAGAGAGCGATGCCGAGGACGTGGAAGACGAAATGCAGGACCGCTTCGGAGACCTGCCTCGCAGCGTTCACCGTCTTTTTGATATTTCGCTGCTCCGAGCCTTGGCCGAAAAGCTTCGTTGCGAAAAAATCAGTCAAAGGCAGAACAAGGTCATCTTCACCTTTGAAACGGCTTCTGAGGGAGCAATGCTCCTTTTGACGGCGGTATACGCTTCCCGACTGACCCTGTCACTGACGGGTAAGCCCTCTGCCATTCTGACTTTAAAAGAAAAAATGAGCGTTCAGGAACAGTGCAAGGAATTTCTATTGCATCTGGAAGGATTTATGAATGACCTGGACGGAAAGGAAAAAACAGAATGAAGAAAACCATGAAAAAAATGATCTCTCTTTGTCTTGCGCTGATCTTTCTCGTACTTTCCCTTTCATCCTGCAGCTCTGTGGATACGGGCACGGCGCTGAGCTACGGCAAGCACAAGATCACGAAAGCTCTGTATCAGTATCTTTGCTGTCTGGAAAAGACCAGCTACCTTTACGAAGCTTACGGTGTGGATTCCTCTCAGGTATCTTCCTCTCAGTTGGAGGATAATCCCATGATCTGGGCAGCCACCGACAGCAACGGAGTTTCCGTAGCCAATTCCCTGAAGACCGACGTTCTGGAGGATGTGCAAAGACTTTTGTATTTCAAAAAGTATGCCATTGATGAGGGCTACGTTCTTAACGACGAAAGCAAAAAGACCATTAAGAACGAACTGAATAAAATGATCGCTCAGTTTGAAGACAAAAAGTCTTTTAATAAGGAAATGGAAAAGTACGGCATCGATTATGATGAAATGCTGGAGTATTACCAGCTCCAGAGCCTTGCCTGGAAAGGGGAGGATCTGCTGTTCGGCGAAGATGGTTCCATGAAGGTGACTGAGGAAACGGCAAAGAAGTATTTTGAAGAAAAATACGTGACCGTCGGCTGTATCTTCATCAATACCAAAAATAAGACCTTCCCCAACGGCAAGGTCGTGGTTCTCCCTGCGGATGAAAAAGCGGCAAAAGCGGCGCAGGCCGATTCTGTTTACAACAAAGCCGTAGCAGGGGAGGATTTTGATACCCTCTGCGCGGAAAATTCCGATCAGGGTACCATCACTTTGGAAAAAGCCAAGGAAGGCTATACCTTCACCACCGGCGGATTTGTTAACGGGGATGCGGAAAAGAAGGCATTTGCAATGGAAAAAGGGGAGATCGCCCGTGTGGATACGGAGGGTGGCGTATACATCCTTCAGCGCCGCGCTTTGAATGCATCTTATTTTGAAAGCGAATTGGAGAATATCCTTTCCCAGATCGTGGAACTGAAAAAATATACGCTCGTCAACGCCGAAGCGGAAAATTTCAAGCTCAACGAAGACTTCCTGGAAGAATTGGATATTTCCGCCCTTCCCCACGTGGTATGAGAAAAAAGACACCCGAGAGGGTGTCTTTTTTCGTGATGTATGCCCCTTTGGGGCAAGTGATGTTCGCTTCGCGAATGATGTATGCCCTGACGGGCAAGGGATGTGTTTTCCTTACGGAAAACGATAAGGAAGCCTTTCCCTCGGAAAGGCGATTTTAGG
>JAZSDQ010000075.1:0-21808 GCA_045531235.1 Eubacteriales bacterium | reverse complement strand
GCTGCCGACGTCAAAGATTTGATAAAGCCATAGACGTCGTGATAGGTAACGTGATCGTCCTGCCACAGCTTCACGCCCTTTTTGATAACGTTCGTGATTTCCGTGAAGGCGGCGTATTCCATTCGGTCCGTGTTGGCATAGCCGCCCCCAACGGTGGTAAGAAAAGCAATACCGTCGCGCAGGAACGGGAGCTTTCCGATAATGGAAATATTTTCGATAACGTTGCCGCCGAGATGGTTCCACCACCGTTCCCAAAGCTCTTCGTCCTCGTCGTCACGCCAGGCATCGAAGGCAGATTCCACCATTGCCGCTGCAACAGAGGTTATGGCATAAGAAATCAGCGCTTTTTTGATGGTCCGCCCCTGGGACTTTATTGCATCCAGCAAGGGCTTTCCCTGCTTCTTCTTTTCCGTAACGTCAAAAACGGCGTCGATCAGAACGTTATACGCCACCGTCGGTTCGGACATAAAGGACGTCAGCGATTTTTCCAATCCGTCATCGCCTCTCATCGCCTTAGATCTTGTCACCACGGAGTCAACCACCTGTGTCTTTACGATGACCTCATCCAGAAGCTCGCCTGCTTTTCGGTAAATATCCTCTTGGGTCAAGCCGGTAACGTCGATGGTTCGGATCACCTCAATGCAGCACGCCTTAAAAAGCACACCCAGCGTTTTTTCATCGGCTTTTCCCATACCTGCCGTGGCTTTCTCCGCAATCTTTTCCGTGCGGGTAGCGTCGCCCTTGATCTGCTCGGTTAAGCTTCGGGTAATATTTACGTCGTAATAACCGAGCGATTTCCAAGCCGCCATACCGCTGTACTGTTGGGCAAGCTCAGAATACTTTTTCGTTTTATCGTTGTCCAACAGCTTTTTTTCTCTTCGGGAAAGGAGAGTGACCGCTTTCGTCATGCTTTTTCCCGAAAGAACGTAGGACGCTCTGAAATACGAAGTAAACTGCAAAACGATGGTCTTAAAGGAAAAGCCGATGGCGGCAAGCTTGTAATTCTTCAGAAACCACGTAGAGGTCTTTCCCAAAAGTCCGGCGGCAGATTTCGGATTTTCTCCATTGAGATCCTCCAGAAACTTTGTGAAGTACTTGTACGCTTCCTCACCGTAAACCTGCCGGATCCTGCTTTGCAACGTTCTGTCGTGAGGCTTGCCGCTGATCGGATCCACTTCCGTTTCCTTGTAGCCAAAGAAGCGAACGGCATCCAGCACAGGCTTACCCAAAGCCTTATACTTTGCCATATCCGCGGCGTGTTTGGCAAATACGTCGAAGATATCCATCGCAATCAAAGCGTTTTTGGCCTTGGCATCCAAGCTTTTGGTAAAGCCCATATTGAGAATACGGTAAAGCTCGTTTGTTACCGGGAGATTGCCGCTTATCCTTTTGCCCGAAATATCCGTAATCAACGGCACGTAGTTCTCATCGGTAAAGGCGGTGTAGCCGTAGAGTGTCAGCGTTACCTCGTTGCCCCAGGCAGCGCAATTTTCGGATAAGAATTTTTGCATCTTTCGGGCAAGCTCTCTCGCCTCGGAGCCTTCGGGTATGTATTTGTCGTAAAGCGCCTGCCGCGCCTCCGCCGACATATGGATTTTATCAGATTCGGCAGTGTCCACGTTTCCCGGCATAATGAAACCGTCACCGTCCAGATGATTTCTTCCTTGCTTACGTTGATCTGCCAGGTACAGATACATCAGCTGTGCGTCGCTGATGGCATAGACTTTGCCGTTGGCTCGAATTTCGTGGGTATTTTTCGAAAAAGGCTTAGAGTTGTTTTTCCAGTTTTCTTCACTGAATTTCAGGATCTTCTTTGCGAGATAAGCGTATTCTCCCCAGCCCTCAACGATCCTTCGGTAGATCCTCTTCCCCGCTTCTCCCAATCGGTTGAAGGCGGTAGCAGGTGTGAACTGTTCCCAGGTAAGAAATTTTGCCAAGCCGTGCCACGTAAGCTTCTTCTTTTCGTTCTCTGCCGCATTCTTATAATCGCTGCCTTTCTGATCCTCCATTTTATCGAGGAACGCCATCGTCTCTTTTCCTTCCGAATCGATCTCCTGTCTTCCGGAAGAGGCAAAGGCGCGATCAATGGAATTCAGGCCGTGGACGATCTTGGTCATCACCCGATCCAAAAGCTGAAGCTCCGCCGCCGTCATTTCGTCAAGCACGTATTTATCCGATGCGGGAGCCGCGTCCCTCAGAGCCTTGCTAAGAGCTTTGATCTCGTCGTAAACGTCTTCGGAGATCACCATTTTTCCGTTTTGGCTTTGATAGGCAGAGCTTTCCCGCAAAGCATCGGAAACATCATCCAGCAAGAAAGAAAAGCTTCTTTCCTTTTGGGTGGTATCTCCTCCTCTTTTGCTTCGGGGAGAATGGTATTCCAAAGCAGTCAGAAACCGAGTCAGAGGCTCCTTCAGCGCATCGGGCACGTGGTTCTCGCGGTTATTGGCAATGAGCTTCTTGGAAAGCAGCTTCGTTTTTGCCATGATCCGCTCCGTCCTTGCCTTCCGCTCCAGCTCGTCACGGTAATCGTGCAAGGCGGCTCTTTGTTCTGCGTTTGCTTGCCGCTTAGTGGCTTCCTTTTCCCGACGGACGATGGCTTTCAGCTCCTTGGATTCTTCCAACGCTCGAAGATCCTCATTCAAACGGTGGATCTCTCTTTGCTTCGTTTTCGCCCGCTTGGTATAAAGAGCGATCTTCTCCTCGTTCCCCTGGGAAATGGCTTCCGCCAGGCGGCTTTCCGCATCTTCTAAGCGGCGGTACTTCCGATCCAGCGCATTGCTCCGCTCCACGTACTCGTCGAGAAATTTGCTCCGTGCCTTGACGTTCTTGGAGTTTTCGGCATAGGACATCAAAATATCCCTTGCGCTTTGGTACGGCACGCGCTCTTGTTTCTTTACTCCGGAAGACTCTCCTCGACTTTGTATTTCCTCGATATTTCTAAGGCAGTTGAGTAGAGCTTGTGAGGGTCTTCTTCCCACGTATCCGCGATGTACTTCAGCATTTCCATCGTCGCTTCTTTGTTCCACAAAAGAATTGTTACTGCCATATTTTTCGCGGAACTCATTCCTCGATAGCTCAAGTAATGTATCAAATCTTTTTGTTCCTGCGTAAAGATTTCCATTTCCTTTTCCATTGATTTGCTCCTCTGTATGCTTTTTTGTGAAAATAAGTTCAAATTTTGCTTTTTCTCCCTTACTTGCATACAAAACCGTCGGTTTCGGCTCTGTGTCAGATAAGCTGTACAAAGCAAAATAAGGCTTTTCTCCTCTTTCATCATACAGCCATTTATGCAACGAGTCAATATAATTCTGAGGCTTATTTTGCTGACTTTTTGCAATCTGTTCGATATGTGCTACCTCTTTTTTGCTCATGCCAGTATGCCATTTTTTTCGATCGGAATACATCACATGCCCCTCGTAGAGAACAGCGTTCTTCCGATCCAGCGCATTGCTCCGCTCCACGTACTCGTCGAGATATTTGCTCCGTGCCTTGACGTTCTTGGAGTTTTCGGCATAGGACATCAAAATATCACGAGTACTTTGATACAGAGTGCGATCTTGGTACATTATTTTAGAGTCGTCAGAATTTATTCGTTCGGATTCTCTATGTTCTCGTATTTCTTCGAGATTTGCAAGGCAATTTCGTAAAGCTTTTGAGGGTCTTTTTCTCTCGTTTTTTGAATGTGTTGAAGAAGTTCTATCGTCGCTTCCTCTTCCCAAACTCTCTCCACGATCAGCAATCCCAATGTCGGAGGAGTTTTTATTTGCCACAAATATTCCGTTAACAATTCTTGATTCGGGGTCATTACCCTTGCCATATTGATTCTCCTTTGAAAAATAATCAATTACATAACCTTGCTCATGTTTTGCCTTTTCGCCTTTGCAAGCATACAAAATCGTGGGCACAGGCAACGTGTCATCCGTGCTATATAATGCAAAATATGAGTTATCATTTTTTTCATAATACAGCCATTTTGTAATGCCGTCAAGGTAATTGTCCGTCTTGTACGCCTCGTTTGTTGCAACGCTTCGGACGTACCTTCTTTCGCTTTCATTCATATCAGGCGCCCAATACGTGCGTCTTTGGTACGGCACGCGCTCTTGATATAATGCGGAATTGCCCATCTTTCCTTCCGGTCGGAATTCGTGACCGTAATGCCTTAAAACACTTTCCGGCAAAACATCCGGAAAATACCGATTGACATAATCCAAAAGATCGGCTATACTAATAGCAGAATCGGTAGCGAGTAGCGGATTTTCCGTGATCTCGGGCGCATTGTGCGCAACCGATTCTTTTTTCGTATTTGCCGAATAAAGCACGTCAATAGACGTTAATTCGTTCGTGTATCGATTTACCAAAAATTCAACTACGTATGCTTCATTATGAGAATTTTTAGCTACTCCAATCAAGACATAAGAATTGGATACGTTCTCTTTGTCGGGCAACAGTTCGTTGATACAAACAGAATTTTTTAGTATTTCTCCTGCTTTCAAAGTAACTGCAGCATTTTGATTCATACGGCGATCAAGCCCATGCTTCAACCCATTTCTTCCAATAAGTATGTCTAATCCGGTATCTTTTACAGGTACAAGAACGCTTCCGTCTTTATTTTGTTTCCCAACACGAGATGCGTTTTTCAGAGCGGCATTTACTACGTCTTTCCTGGTTTGCTTGTTCGGCTGATAGTTTACGGTATCATCAATTACCGTGACCTTCATATCCGGCTTGGACGTGAGGGCTTCGTAGCTGTATTTTTGAGGACTGCGCTCTTGGTAGCTTACACCTCGAGAATCCGTCTCAGTTCCTGTAAGATCTCCTGCTCCGTCGGTTTCTTTCCCGCTTTGAATTGCGCTGTAAGGAACTTTTCCATTGATTCTCTCTTCGCTACTGTGTCGAGAAAACTCATTATCCCAAGAACCGTTTCTGTTTCCAATTTCAGCATCTTTAGTCCACGTATTAAATGCTTCTGGCGTGGAGTCAACATAGATTCGTTCTGCATATTCTTCCATCTCCTTTTCCATCTGAAGTCTTGTTCCGCTATTTAGCTCAATGAATCCCATATCGCTATCTTGCGAAACACCGATCAGATAATATTGTTTTCTTCGCGGATCATATAATATTTTTACGTCATTTTGATTCCTTGAAGAAGAATTTGCCCACTGCATTGCATTGGTGTTAAATTCATTATAAGTATTTTTTCTTCTTTTTGCAACGGATCGCTCCTGCATCATCACGCCGGTGGAATCATTTCCCTTGACAGATTCGGGAGAATGTGGTAGTCTTTCATTAGTGTCAGCGGTTATATGACCTGCCTCAGTACCACGATTGGTGCTTGCAGGTGAATCGCTGACATTTTCTATTGTATAGATGCTATGCACCCAGAATTTGTTTTTCTGCGGTGATTTTTTTATAGCAATCCTTACCACAATTTCCTTTCCGTCAACCTCCGTTGCGTACTCAATGTAAGCAAATTTTTTGTTTTCTGAGTTTGCATACTTATTCGCTACATCGTCTGCAACCATGTGTCCATACTTAATCACATTAGGTAGTTCTCTTATGGTTGCAAGCTTTGCAATTTTCTTGAATTTACCGAGTCTTACAAAGTTGTTGAAGCTGAATGTTTCGTCAATACTGCTCTTGTTGATTTCCACAACCATACCAGATTCTTTGTTAACATCTGTCCTATTTCGGAGTGTCTTGTCTGTGAAAAAGCCCTCTTTCATTAGAGTATCAAATACATGGTTTTGAACATGTACATAATCCCCTAATTTTCTCTTTTCTATGCCAAAACTATCTAACAAATTATCTGTAAAGCTTTCAGAAAGCTGATTGATGTTTCTGTCTAACTTTCCCGCATCAAGCTTATCTATCGCCACGTCATATCGTTCACTCGTCATCACCTCTCCCTGAGAGGTGTTTTCTTTTGCTTGTGTATCCGCTCTCCTTTCAAGCAAAGCGTCGTATTGATCCTTGATGGCGTTCCAGCGATCGACCATGTCCTTTCTTGCCTTGGCGATCTGCGTTGCTTCCTTGCTGTAAGATCGCTGATTTTTGAAAATTTTTTCAAAGATCTCCTTCAGCTTTTCAATGGCTTTGCCCAGCATATTGCTGAAGCGTTGCGCAAGACCCGATTCCTTGTTTTCCAGCTGCTGAATAAATTCCTTCATCAAGCGGGATTCCGCAAGCATATTTTCGCAAGAACGGGCAACAAGCTCCTCCGAGGCAATATCCCGCTGTTGCTCCAAGGATTTCCCCGCGAAGCGCTTCGGGTCGGATTCTTGGATTTTTCTTACCTCGGCATCGATCAAGGTCTTGACAGAGTTGCCCTCTTCTTTGGAAAGGGTGTCGAGAACAACCTCTTTCAGCTTTGTAAAGCCGTTAAAGTCTTCCTTGCGGAAAATATGTATCAGCTCGTGAGACAAGGTTGAAAGAATCGCGCTTTGATCTTCTCTCATAACCTGCAGCATTCCCGCATTCACGTCAAGGTAGATGGTATTGGTCTTGGGGTCGTAGTAGCCGTTGGGGAAGTTTTCCTTACGCAGCTTTGACGTGGAATCAAAAAACTTGATATTTCGCCCGGTGGTCGTTGCAAGCACGTTGGCAAAACCGATCATGGCTCTGCGCTCTGCACTGCGGATCTTACCGTAGCGGATCAGAGAATCATCCACCCTGCCGGGGGTACGATCCTGAATACCGAGAGCCTTCTGCAGCTCTTTGCTTTGTTCAGAGAGCTTCTCGGAAGAGGATCTTCGCGTTTCAAGGCCGCTTTTGTAGATTGTGAAAATATCCTCGTCGGAAAGCGTTCCCTTCAGCTCGTTTTGCGCGTTGGCGATGCCCTTTGCTACCTGACCGTAGGTATATGCCAGGTCAAAATAATTGTGGTAATCGTCAAGGCTCATTTTCCCTTCGCCGACGTAATCGTTATAATGGGCAAAATATTCTCTCTTTTTCGCAGGAGACATTGCCTCGCCGTAATGCAAAGCCAGCGCAGTATCAGGATTGACGCCTGCCTTCTCGGCTTCCACGACGTTTCCGTTCTGCTTGATATATACGTCGCCGTTGTCCTTGACATCGATCGACTCGATTTCCGCCGCGTTTTCCGTCACGTTGTACTTCTTCCTTGCAGCGTTGCGAATTACCGCGTCTACGCCGAGCTTTTCCACATCCCGAGCAGTCTGATCTGCCTTTAAAAAGGCTTCCGTCTGAAAAGGCGTTGATTTGAGCTTTTTGTTTTTGCTGATCTTTTCAATGACGTTGGAAACGCCTTCGCTTTCAATGAGCTTCGTTTCCGCTCGGGTCAGCTTTTCGGAGCCGTATATCTTTTTTGCAACGGCAGAAACAAGCTTGTCGTTTGCCTCGATGCCGCTTTCGGAGAGCTGCTGTGATACGAAGCTGTTGATCTCCTTCTTCACCGTAGCGTTCAGATTGCCGTAGCTTTCTCTTGCCATGGCACGATATACCGCGCCGATATAAGAGGGGCTTGGATTCTTCTTGCTGTCAAAGTCCTTCAGCCTTGCCGTCAGCTCGTCGGATGGATTTTTATACCGTCTTGCCTGCTCAATGGTAGAATCGATCAGCTTTGCGGAAGAAAGCTCTTTTCCTACGGCACGGTTTTGTGCGACGTTATATGCGTTGCCGAAAAGACCAAAAACACCACCGGAGATAAATCCTCCTGCAGCTGCTTCTCCGATCTGCTTAGCAAGACCTTTGTTTGCATTGGAAACCGCCTCTTCGTAAGAAAGGCCTCTTTTTAATGCTTCATTGATCGCAAGATTGTACGCCGAAAGATCGCCACTGATAATTTCGTCAGTAAGAATGTTGGATATTTCCGTGAAAAATTCTTCCGAAGCTTCTACGCCTGCTTGCTTCAACCAGTTCTTTACAAAGTTTTTAATACCGGCACCGCCGTTTTGAGCCAATTGCTTCAAATTACCAAGAGAAAACTTTTCAAAAAGTGCTTCCGCAACACCGGCAATGCCACCCAAAGAAAGCGCTTGAAGATCACTTAAGCCTCGCGTTTTGGCGTCCATAATGGTATCGGATGCAACTTGGCTACCCATCAAAACGCCAATAACAGCGGGATTACCGCCGCTGATAAGCATATTGAAGCCGTTTTCCAAAATGGACATACCCGTATTATAGATAAACGCTCCTGCTCCGCCCATGTTTTTGGAGGTTTCTTCTCGAACGGCGTTGATCATATGGTTGATACGGAATGCGTCGCTGTAAGGATCGACCTCTCCGAAAATACCTTGAACGGCTCCGCTAACAGCGCCCACGGCTTTTATCGGGGAGCTTAAAACAGATCCAACGTTGGCAAGAAAAGGATTTTCAGCCGTAAATTCTTTTGTTTGCTTGATGGACTGCAAGGTATCGTAATAGTTGAGATACAAATCGTCTCCGTTTTTAAGCTGCATCTCAGGGGGCAAAATTGCTTGATTGATTCTCTTTTCTTTTGCAATATTGTCAGCTTCACGATCACTTAAAATGGAGTTATAATTCACGGGGTCTTGAAGCCATTCCCACTCGTCAGGAGAAACCGATGCAATCTCTTCTTCCCCATTTTCGTTTGTAATCATGTAACCGGGCGCGGACAAAAGAGCTTTCTTCTGATCTTCGGTGAGCTGAGAGAATTTCTGCCCGTACTGAATGTCGCGGGCATAGTCAAGAAGGGCTTCACTTTGTTGTTTTTCTTTTTTTCGTATTGCTTCATCAAAAGTCCATTCGTTGGATTCTTCAATAACAGAATTTACCCCTTCGGATTCTAATGCAGAAATGACGGAATTATAGTTTGGATGATCCTCCGGGATAAGCACGGCAGGAGCATTGCCCTGCGATTTTTCTTTCTCCTTTGCGTCTTTTTCCTGCGACCTTTCCAGTTCTGTCTGAATATCAAGTTTAGAAGCTTTTTCCCAATAATCGTATTCGTCTTTTGTGGAAAAACTTGAAAAAAAGCTTGTGAGGTCCTTATAATTTGTCCCGACGGAATCAAGCTCCTTGCTAAATGCATCGATATAGTCCGTATAGGATTGATAATCTTCACCGAACAGATCCTTGTGCTGCTCAACGTACCGCTTGGCAGAGTCAGCTCTTTTTTTCCAGCTTGAGGAAGACGCTTGAAAATCCTCATAGTTTTTGCTCGTTGTATCATAGTCAGACGCGTTATATCGGATAATTTCGTCGTCCAGATAACCATACGAATCGGAGAAGAAGGAGGCAAACTGTTCGGCTTCGTATTCATTTTTTGACGTAAGATTTACTACGTTTGCTTTGTATTTTTTTGCTCCACTATATTTTGCCATAACTTACCTCTTATTTCAGAATTCGGTCATCTTCTTTATCAACTTTATGATACTGCCCCGTAAAACCATCCCAATAATACCAGTCACCGCTTCCTTCTTTCTCCCATACGTTTTGAGTTTTTCCATTTACAATAATCTGCGCGCCTGCTTTTTCAAGATGTTGACCGTCAATATTGTTCGGCTGATAACCATTAGAAAACGTTCCGTGAGCGGTATCGTCGTTTGATGGTGCTCCGTAAGGATTCGTTCCGGCGGGAAGGGCGATTTCCTCGTCGGAATCCAGATTTCTGAAAATCTTTTCTCCATCGTCTCCGTCCCGAAGATACTGATACAAGGGTCCATCGTACTCAAACGTTTCTTCCGGCTGAGTCCAGTTTCCGTTTGCATCCAATGTGTATCCGTCAGCAAGCATTTTGGCTTCCCACTGCTTCTGCTCGACTTCCAACTGCTTCTGCTCTGCTTCCAACTGCTTATCCGCCCGTGCGTTGGCAATGGCATCCTGCTCCATTTGATACTTGTAGTTTTTATCATTCCAGTAACCGGTTTGTTCCATGTTTCCGAGCTGGTAAGCTTTATCAACTCTGTTTACATACTTGTTCCATTCAATATCATATACTGCTTTAGCCTGCTCGAAGGTCATATTGTAAAGATTTGCTATCTCTTGAATCTGTCTGTTTCTCTCCGAAGCAGTAACGTTATACTTGTCAAGAAGATCCTGCCCCTCCTGCCGATACGTTTCAAGTGCCATCTGATAATAGGACGGTAGGTTGTTGAATGCCTCCTGAATGTGCCGGTTATACGACTGCTGACCTGCGGTCTGCGCCCAGGAATTTGCATAACCGCCGGTCAAGGCGACTGACTGTGCTACGCTGTCCTTCATTGCGCTCTGCCCCATCTGCTGATAGGAGGCAAGCATATTTTGGAACATCGGATCCGAAGCAAAATCGTAGGAAAACTTATCCCTGTTATTGATCTGATCTTTGATAGCATCAAGCTCTGACGAATCATTGTTTATGTTTTCAAGCTGTTGTAGATAGCTCTCTACCTTTGCCATATATGGTGTGTAAGATTCGGGGTCGGTAAATTTTTCGTTCATTGCCGTATACGTTTCATTAGAAACACCGGGAATATTGCTTTGGAGCCGAGTACTATGATTTCCTTTCAAGCTCGTGCTGCCTGCAGAAGCAGGGACAGAGGAAGCCGCACCCGAGGAAGGAAGGTTGATTTCCGTTCCGGCGTAAATAAGGTTTGGATTCTTGATGGACGGATTCATTTTCACGATCTCTTCTACGGTCGTGTTGTTATTTTTTGCTATTGCGGAAAGGGTATCTCCGTTTTTCACTTTATATGCCATTGATATTCTCCTTTTTGGTTGGTTTTTGTATGGCTCCATTGTATAAAAAAGGTGAGGGTTATTTCTAACCCTCCCATACAAGTCCCTTCATTGCAAAGCAAACGATTTCCACGACCGAACACCTTCAGCCGATATATACCTTCTATATATTGCGGAGTTTGTGTATGTCGTATATTCTTGGATAATGTAAAAATATGTTCCTGAGTTGCTTCCGTCTCCAACAGAAGACCAAACGCGAAAAACACCGGCCTCTTCACTCGGCAAATTTATAATAGTTCTTGCAATTTCGTTGGTTCTTACTGAATATGCACCAAAATTCAGCCAAGTATCAACGTCGGTTCCTGCAGGCAATGGAGGTAATTTACCAAGTCCGTAAACAGTTCCTCCTACCCCTCCGTAAAAAGTTGCATCAAAGGCAACGTGAAAACCTGTTGCGCCATCGGGAACTTGCATTCCGACACCAAGGCCTGTACCACCTTTATTTCCATGCAAAACAGGAGAAGCGGTCGTGATCGGGTACGAATAAGTCCTTGATTCAATTCGATCCGCTACGATCAGTTTTACCGTATACGCCTTGCCGGTTTCAAACGTATAATCGGAAATAACAGTTGGAGTATTATCCGTCAAGTTTCCGGTTTTCAGTCGCGTGTTGCCGCTATAAACCTCATACCTTAAGCTACAAGCATTCCCGCTGATATTATTGCTATACTCACGTGCTGCCTTAATGAGAACGGCCGTACCCAATTGTTTTTGTTCCCACACTCCGTTATCATTTTTTGCAACGCGATAGCATTCAACATTTTTAACTTTGGGATAATAGTAGCTTACCACGGGAATTTTGGTAGACAAAGAAGCTGTTCTGCCGCTCGAGTCCTTAATCAAGTAATCGATAGTGAACGTGCCTTCGGATAATAACGTGTCACTTTCTATCGATAAAACGCTGGCATCTTTTGAAGAATATTTTTTGCCGTTCACAGAAAAAGAAACCTCGGCAAATCCAATACCACTGTTATAATGAGAGCCGCTGAAATCCGCTCTTATTTTTGATTTTGTAGCGATGTATAGATTAGTGAATCCTGATGGCGAATTACTTGGAGAAAACAAACACGAAAGAGAAGGCTGTACGTTTTCACCTTTATACTGAGCGGGCACCGTTGCAGTAAATGGCGTTTCTTTGTGACCTAAAAGAGAGCTTCCATTGAACGTGTATACTTTGATCATACCGTACGTTGAACTGCTGCCGTTAGCAGTTTTCTTCCATAAAAGTCCGTCGTCCCAAGTGCCGGTATCCCAAATGCAAGAATTCCCGACGTTTTTTTCGATCAATGTTTCTACGCTGCCAATAAGGCAATATACATCATGTGTAAACGAAGTGGAAGCTCTTGTGATTGAAATCGTCTTTTTTTCTCCAATTGAAAAAGCAGAGATAGCGCTTGGAGAACTTGCCCGAGGTATCGTAGTAAGAGATACGATCCCGCTTGCAGAGCCACCGGAAGGCGCACCTATGCTTCTTGTAAATTTTCCCGAAACAGTTGCTGTTTTAGAACCATCGGCAGTGTGGGTTACAGTAAACGTTTTGCTGCCAAGCGTTTTCCATCCACCTTGCGAAATCGTAATTGTTTTCCCTGTGTTGTCATATATAAAAGTTTGATCTTCACATCCCGCAACACTAAGTGTTACGGTGAATTTGCCGCCTTCAAGATAACTGCCACCCGATGACGCTCCTCGGCCAATAAATGCTTCAACGGTTACCTGGGAAGTATTGTTTTCGATGCTTTGGTTTACTTGTGTTGCCTCAAGCTTAAACGTCCAATATGCATTTGTCGTACTACCCGTTATGATTGCCACTGTTATTCTCCCTCCCAAAACAATCCAAGGCCATTTAAAGGCATAAGCGAGTATCCTCCAATAAATAAACACGGTGCGCTGCCTTCTATAGCCAAAGTTCCTGTTAATTTTGTTTTTCCATCCGTAATTTCTACCGTTGTTTGTCCGGAAGGATTATATAAAGTTGTTCCTTCCGCCGTGTATTGTGCAAAGACTTTTCTATTTGAATCTGTTAAATTTTGTCCGATTTTGATGCCGATAAGATCATCTCCGGTATCTTTTTTGCCAATAATACCTATTTTAATATACCCTTCGGTGTCTTTTACGGCATTATTGACCTCGTTTGCTATACTTTGAACCGAGTCGATTCGAACATTGATTCCTTCGGGGCCTTCCGTGATTGAACTCCTGATATTCTCTTCGTACGTCCCCATCTCCGATTTCGCAACATATATTCCGTTGTATTCGCGCTGAAGCTCTTCCCGATACGCTTCTACAATATCGGCATTTTTAATGATCAAATTTTTAATATCATTGAAGGTGCTTTCCGCTTTCTTTTCGCGAGAAGATGCATCCACGGCTTTTTCTACCTTTTTGGTGAGAGTTGTGGTCTCCTTCTCCGTAACCGTAAGTGCATAATTTAGCTGCTCAATCGTGGAATACAAAAAACTTTTGATTTGTGCCAGTTGCGCTTCCGGTGTTTCTCCCGTTATATTTGGGAGTCTTAATTCAATTGCCATCAGATATCGCTTCCTTCCTTCATTGTTTTGGAGAGAGAATGAATGTGAACTACGCCTTTTCCTTGAATTCTAAGGCGCAAATGATCACAGCGGCGCAGGCGGATGGGAATATTAAAGCTCTGCATCGTCCGCCCTTCCACGGTACAAAGATGCTGCCAGCCGCCCGTGGAGTCGTATTCCGCATAGAAACTGACTCTCGCCATCGGATTGAGCTTCATTCTTGCGTTAAGCTTTGTGCAATATTTTTTCTGCGGTGAATCTTTCCCGAGAACACCCGTTTCCACGTACCACTCAAGGTCGCCTTCGTCGTTTTCGTCCTCGCCGAAGATCTTATGGATCTTGTCGTCGTCTGCACAAAGATAGTACAAATTGGTACCGTCCTTACAAAATTCCGTGGCGTGAAGCGCGTCCTCCTTATGCAACAGGCTTTTTTTGGTGTCAAATACGAAAAATTCGTATTTTCCTGTTTTTACGTTGCGTAGAGAAACGTAATATTTATTTGCAAAAGCTCCTGCGACAGCCGAATCATATTCCACATTACCAAATGCGGAAGAAGCCAAAACAGGAAGAGATCCGTCATAAGCATAGATTCCTCCGAGCCCTTTATAAAGAAGACTGTTGTTTACAATGGCAAGGCTTTTTTCACTTTCCTTCTGAACGCCATTGCAAGCCGTCGTTTGGATTTGGTAATTCGCAGGGACAGATCCAAAGACCTTGTGCAGACATTCTTCTTTGAAAAAAATGGGGTATCCTTGGTAAGTAATCGCACCCGTAAAGGAGCCGTCAGATCCTACGGCGACGACGTAAGAATCCGATGCAACCCCTTCAAAGCAGTTCCAATTCTTAAAATCTCCAAGTTTAGAGGCATAAATCTCGTTGACTACCTTGCCTTCGGTGGTAAGGCCGTATTTACATCCCCAAAGTCTGTTTTGGCTCTCCACGATGAAATCCATTTCTGGCATTTCACGCTTAACATTTACATCCTTAACCGATACAGTTTCACCCAAAATACCGATAATGGTTATGTAGTTTTTGCCTTTTGATTGAACAACATGGAATCCGTTAAATTCCTTGATGAGTTCATTTGTTATGTTGGCTATTTCAATTCCGTCTCCGACATCAAAATATTGGTCTATATCGGTTGCCTTTATTTTTACGTAGGTTGTCGGTACGGAAACCCAAGCCTTGCTTGTTTCGGAATATTGCTTAACGACGTTAGGCGTTGCACTTGTATCCAAATAAAAACTATTCGAATTTGCACCATCTTCCGGCGGCTTTGTTTTTTGGATATCTCCCCAGTCAGTACCATCAGGTTTTGCAAGCATAAATTCAAATTTCGTTTCTTTATCCTCCGGAAAGTGACTCTCAATATAACCACTTTGGCCATTTTCTGTATTTACCCATTGTCTTTGCGGGTAAATGATAACGTATGCGCCCATGGAAATAAGACGCGTTTTCTCTCCTTTAAGCGAATCGACTGTAAAATTATCAACAGCCCTGTTATTTATAAAAAATTTATCACCGGATATGTAGCAAAGCGCCTCCTTTGAGATCAGCGCCGTGGCCTGATACGTTCCCGTTCCGGCAGGGTACGGATAAACGCCTCTTTTTTTTCTCTGCGAAAGTACCGGGTACAGATCCGAGGACATATTTTTCATGTCGTAAAATTCGCCGTCGCAGCAATTCTCTGTATGGTTGTAGCCGAAGAAAGAGGTCTGATAATCCCTCGTTTTATTTGTGCTTGAAAAATAAGGAAATTTCATTGTTGTTTCTCCTTAAAGAGGTCTGTTGTTTCTGTGCCAAAAGCGCTTGAATTCCCCGAGCTGTTGGTGGTACATGGCAGCAGCGTTGTTGTAGGAATCCACCTCGCCGTAGGCTTCCTCGATTTTTGCCTTGAGATAAGAAATATATACCTTGTCATAAGGTGCTGGGATCATCAGCTCCTTCTCCGTATCGCAAGGGGAATAAGGGAAAGAAGAAGGAGAAGACGTATTGTTTTCGTGTGTTAAGAATACCTCCTGATACAGCTGATGATCTAATTCGTTGAGCCACGCTACCTTTTCATCTGCGCTAAATGAATCGGGTCTCAAAGAATACGTTCTGTCAATGGCTTCCTTGATTTTCATTTCGTATACCTCCTTAAATAAAAAAAGCGGAGGAATCTCCGCTTTTTGTTTACTTCGACCAGCGAAGCTTAAAGTCCCATCTGCTGCTTGAAAGCCTTTTCTGCAGCATCGAGAGACATCTTCTGAGAATAGACGTAAGCCTCGTCCTTTGCTCTTTCAATCTCCTGAAAACGGTCATACAGAGCCTTGGGAACCTTTACGGTCTCGCCACGCTTGATCAGATAGTTTTTAAAGTTGAAAGATGCAAATTCGGGATATGCATCGATCTCGGGATTATGAGTCAAGGGGAGACGAAGCTCCACCAGCTCATTCTTTTTCTTTTCAGGTTTGGTTACCTTTTCGGTTTCGTTTGCCATAATTTCTCCTTTTGAGGCAGAGGGGAGACGAAGCTCCCCTCGCAGTTAATTAGTTTGCTTCGTCGATGGCAGAATAAGCAGAACCGGAAAGAACGAGAAGGAATCTTTCGGGGTACAGAATCTTTGCACCGTGTACAAACTTGTAGCCAACGGTGCTGAACTGATTCAGAGGACCGCCGTATTCCTTGCCCTTGATGATCATTTCCATAGTCTCGCCGCTGGGCTCGATCTCACCGTATGCTTCCTTGCCGAGAAAATAGCTTTCGTAAACGGCAATTCCGCCTGCGCCTTCCTTACGGATGCGGCAGTTGGTAGACTCAATGAATCTTACGCCGTGAAGCTCGCCGATCTCGCCGTTGAAGATCTCCTTTGCCTCGGAATACTTATGCGCCTCCATCCAATCGTCACTCTTGCGAAGATCGTAAGCAACGGAAGGATGAACGAGAGCAATGTACTTGCCGTCGATCTTGGGAGCCTTATTCTTCTTCAGCCAAGTAGCTGCCTTTGCTACCATATCGGGAGTAAGGGTAGCTGCTGCGGTCAATTCGCCGATGGCGTCAACCTCGGTCAAAGCGCCGGTTGTGCCTACGATGGGGCAGTATGCGATAGAGGTGCTTGCGGAAAGAACGTTACGAGTAAGGGTATCCTTAGTCTCGCCTGCAGCGGCACCCATTTCCTCAGATGCGCCGAATACAACGTCGTCAAAAGCTTCGGCCTCGAGACGGTCGGATACGGCAGTGTAAGAACCGTGCTGGGTAACGGTACCCTTGATAGCGGTCATGCCGAATTCCTGACCGGCAGGGATTACGCCCTCCTTCAGAGGCTCCATCGCCTTGTCAAACTTGTTGAATTTTCTCCATTCAACGGTGTTGCCCTTGATGGGCTGCTTCATAGAAAACTGACCGAAGATGTTTTCCTCACGGGAATTTTCGAGCAGCGTGGTGTCGAAGAATTCCTTCATCGTTGCGGTCATAGAATCCTGAGTGGTCAAGTTCACGGGATTCGTTGTGGGAGTGCCGGGTGTGGTGCCGGCAGCGAAATCAGCAAACAGCTGAAGATCAAACAGATTGTTTTTCATTTTTCCTCTTTTCTCCTGCGAGGAAATACTCCTATCTCCTCGTCTTGCGGTAATCAGCCCAATACTGTCGCAATTCTTTGCGATTCATTCGGCTGAAATCGGTTTCAGCAACGGAGGAAGGTGCGGATTGGAGACCGTTTTCCAAGGGACGCCGCTTATTTGCGGCGACGGCGTTGGACAGCTGCAGGTTCGCCTTTTGCGCTGCTGCAGCGGCAGTGGATTGCAGGATCTCTCCGTGATGGGTCGCCATATACGCTGCGGTCGTGTCCCCTCCCGTAACGGCACAGATGCGCAAAAACCTCTCGTCCTTCAGGTTTTCATCCAAATTGAAGCCCGGATACATCGCCCTTGTCTTTTCTGCGGATGCAAGAAGATTGTTACGCAATTCTTCCTGCTGCTTTTGGCGCTGATATTCAGCTTTGGCTTTTTCCTCGGCTTCTTCACGATTCTTTTTCTCTCGTATCTGTGTCTCCATATCAACGATCCGCTGTGCTTCCTCTTCATCCACGTCGTGGTCGCTCATATACTCCCGGACACGCTTTGCGGATTCGTCCTTTGACGCCGCTTTCTTCAGATCCTCAAAGAAGGTCGGCGAATCACGATTTACTCCGAGCCTTTCTGCCATAGAAGAAAGCAACTCCTTTGCAGAAGCGTTTTCATCCTCCATGCCCTTGTATTTCTTCAAGCGGTCACCGATGGTGGATCTCATATAAGCTTCGTGGTCCGCCTTATACTCGTCGCTCTTAATAAGCTCGGAATATGGTAGCCTCTTAGCAGATGCCTCGTTTTTCGTTGCTGTAGGATCGCCGGAGGGGCTTTCCAACGGATGTTCGGACTCTTTTGCGGCAGTTTTGTGGACTGATCGGGTCTTTTGGACTGCCTTCAAGTAGTTCTTTTTTGCTCTCTCGGGGACAAAGCTTGGGATCTCAACGGCATTTTCCGCCTCAGAGGCTCCCGATACGCCCGATGTACCTGCCGCACCTTCTCCGCCGGAGCCTCCGTCTCCGCCGTCTGCGAACAGCTGCAGGTCAAAAATAAAATCTTTTAGCATAAAAATGCTCCTTTCTGCGGTAGGACGCGACCCATTGATGCGATTTTATCAAGCAAAGAGATTTTTTTCTAACCCTCCCCCCTCAAAAAAATCACATTGTTCGGAAAATTCTTTGAAAGCAAGCGAAAGCCCGTCGCGATCACGCTGAAAACGCCGTTGATTTCCGCTGATTTCGACGCAGAGGCTTCCACCCTAACGAGGGTATCCCCCGGTGATAAAACGACAACGGGAGGCATTCTCAGCCACGTTTCGTCGATGGCTTCCACAAGAGTATAGAGAAGGATCGATACGGCAGAGCAAAGAATATCCTTTCCCGCTTCGCCAAAATCCGCGTGTCCCTTAACGATCAGCTCATATTCGCCGTTTCGTTTGTTGAAATGAATGGTAATCATATCAATTTGCCTGTGTGGAAGCTCTTGCCTGCTCCCGACTTTTTTCTACGAAGGGATGTTCTTTTTTTAAGTTCGGCATCAGGCTTCCCCCGCCTCCCGTAAGGCTTCCAAGCTGTGTAGTGAGCCCTTGATTCGTTTGCAGGATCGCTTGCCCGATCTGCTCTGCCAAAGCAGGATCCGCCTGTTGCGCAAGCTGAAGGGCAATCTGCTGGAATTGGACCAAGGTCTGGAACATCGTACCTTTCTGACGGATCTGATCCATAAGATCTTCCTTCCCGTCAAAATCCATATTCTGAAGCAGAGACAGAGCAAGATCCGCATTCTGAGGAGAGAAGATTCCAAGGTTAAAGAATTGCAGCATCAATTCGTTATGCTCCATCTTCTGATAGGGATTCGCCTTTTCTACGGTGATATCGATATCAAATTCCGGTTTGCGAAATCCCATATCGTTGCCGGCAAGCGTCTGCTGCTGGGGAACGAGTCCCTGATTGGTGTAAACCATGTATTCGTTCTGCAAAGCGTCGGTGGCAATGCGGAACATTCTCGGCTGATCGTAAAACTGCCGTATCAATTCTACGATCTGGTAGATCATACTCTTGTAGGCTCTATGAAAGGCTTTGTTGGAGTTTCGCGCGTTTTTGCCGGCGGTTTCCTGCAGGGCTGCCAAAGCGGACGCTGCTGTCACTCCCGAAGGAGCAACGCCGTTGTTTGCATCCTGATTGGCGGTACAGTATTTCAGCTCCTCGATCTTGTTGTTCAAGAACGTAACGTAAATACCGGGAAGATCCGCCGCAACGATCTGTCGCACGTGTGTTTCGTCAAGATCGCCCTCCACGTGAACGATCCTCTTGGTAGGATCGTTAAACTCCGCTTCGTTGATGGCGTTGTCCATTTTTTGCATATAGCGCGGGCGTGCGCCTTCGGTGGCGTTGTCCACAATCGCTTTATTTAAAAGATCGATCTGAAGCTGAGTATCGCGACCGACGTCGGTAAGACCGTATCCGAAGGGAGTGCCTTCCACGGGATAGAGGCTTTGGGTAACAAAGGGGTAAAGTCCGTGATGATAATATCCTTCTGCGTACTGCGGCTCGTTTTCCGAGGCAAAAAGGATCACGTCGTTTACGTATTTGCAGTAGTGAAGCACTTTTTTTCCGTTATATTCCGTATGGTAATACCAGTCTACGACAACGCTTTTTCCGTCGGTGCTGACGGTATCGTCGTACAAATACTTCGCGACAGTAATTCCTTTGCCGCCGAGCTTGTTTTTTGTTTGCGGATATCTTTGTTCCAGGAGTATATCGTCAACCAGCGCCGTCAAGAATATATTCGCCGACTTCTGCAGGTCGTTGATCCCCGGCTCCCAAAAGAGATTGATCAGATCCACCTTGCGGATCCCCACATCGCCGAGACCGTTATGGGCGTTGGAATCCCAGAAAACGCCGTAGGCGCCGCCGCCTTGCTTTAACGTATACCGTGCGACGTCCGAATAGGTCTCTTCAAAGTTGTTCTGTGCAAGAATTACGGGCACGATAGCGGAAAGCCTTTTCGCCTCCGTTTCGTCGTCTTTCTGACGCGCAAGAAAATTGCAAGTAGGATAAGAATCCATTACGTCTGCGTGACGGCTTTCCACACAGGCATGAAGCCAGGGCGTCGACTGTACGCAATACGGAGCCGTGCTGTTTTCTATTCTGGCACCGCCGACACCGCTGGACCACTGGCGCATCTTCCAAAATTCCTCGTTGGCGATGAGGCGTTCTTCAAATCTTGCCTTTCCTGCCTTATACTTGTTAAGGAGCTCCGTTGCTTTTCGGATAGATTTTTTATCCACAGGCAGCTTCATCGGTAATTCTTTCTCGGCATCGGGCATACGCTCTTCCTCCTGAAGGAGCAGAGGTTTTTCCGCTTGTACTCTTTTTCTCGTGAAAATGTTTTTTAAGTCCATTACAATATTCCTCCGTAATAGGATTTTCGTTGTTTTCCAAATTGATTCAGCGGATCTACCGCGGGGACGGGCTTTCGCTCGATCTTTCGCGGCGGAATGGGGCGGCACATACAAAAATACCGCAATTCATCCAGACAGTGGTCTTCCAGATCCGAATTCAGATCCTCCGCGCGGTGCTCGTCGTACATCATCAACGGCATACAGCGGGTGATCGCCTTGCAGGTATTGGAAAAATAAAGCATCGCCTTGCCGTTTTCATCGAAGCGCATTCGCTCTCTGACCTGCATCCAACCGGGGATCCGCTCGTTATTACCTTTTTCAAACCAAAGGGAATGCTTTTCCGCCTCCTCCGCAAAAGAGATCCCGCCGTTTTTGGTCCAGCAGGAAGGATCGGCAACGCCGAGGATGCGCTTGCCCTTCAAAAGCGGATGCTCCCGTTCGTAGCGGCAGATATCGTCACAGATCTCAGTATTCGTCCAATGCTTTCCTACGTTGGCGGTACCGTTCCAGCCGTAGATCTCCGTGATGCGATACGCTACGTTCTCGGGGGACAGGGCGTGGTATCCTACGGAAAAGGGCTTTCCGTAGCCCCAGTCGAAGGAGCGGTAGAGCTTCCAATCGCGAGGGACGTCAAACGGCTCGATCACGTGGGTAAATCTGTGCTCTTCAAGAGCATCTTTTACGGAGATCCCGTATTCTTCACACAGGATCGGATCCGGCTTGTCACGAAACTCCTCAAAATAGGCGCCGTCAAATACGTCCCAATTGCCGTCAAGCATTGCCTTTCGACGTTTTTCAGGTAAGGACTCCAGCTGGGCAACATAATCGGGATCCCTCTCCATAAAGACCTTGTTATCGTAAACGCGGGCAGGAATGAAAATATAATCTTCAGGTCTCTCTTTCTCTTGGTAGCTTCTGTCAACGAACAGCCGTTTTACCCAATGGTGGCCGACGCCTCCGGGGTTCATCGTCAGATACATGCGCGGTGCAAACGGCTCCTTCATCATTCCCGAGGATCTGTTGGACTCTCGCAGACAGTTATATTGATACTCCGTAAACATGGTAGCCTCCTCAAGACCGATCACGTCGTACGCCTGACCCTGATACTGCAATACGTCCTGCTCGTTTGCACAATAGCCGAGCTTCAAGCGAGATCCGTTGGGAAAACGAAACACCTTGTCCTGCTTGTTATAGCTTGCAATGCCCTTCAGCATCGACAAAAGCGGATTTACGTGGTTTTCTGTCAATTCCGGCAATGTTCTTCGGAGAAGAAGGATCTGTATTCCGCTGTAGTTCAGGCAAAGCAACACGAATTTCGTTCGCATCGCCCAGCTTTTTCCGCCTGCTCTGGCACCGCCGTATGCGATATACCGCGCGCGAGCCTTAAAAAACAGCTCCTGCTTCGGGTTCGGCATCGATATTTTCAGCGTTACTTTGCCCATTCGTCCTGCTCCTTCTCCGCTTGAAAAGTAATCTCTACACCAATATTGCCATCGTCTGCCTTTTCTGCATCCTTGCGAAGCTTATTGATACGAGCCTCTTGCTCTTCCAAATCGCGGGAAGAACGAAGCATATATATATCTTTCAGGTCTTTAATTGCACCGGTGATTTTTTTCGGATCAGATAAGACAAGAGCCTTT
>JAZSDQ010000036.1:0-1553 GCA_045531235.1 Eubacteriales bacterium | reverse complement strand
AGCTGAAGGATTGGGAAAAACGGCGGCCCTTGGCATTAAAGCGGCAGGAATAGATATCTTTTGGCGCTTCCCCCTTGCGAAGGAATTCGGTGCCGCAGAGAAATTCCAGAAAAAAACCATCCGAAATAATTTCTTCAGCGCAATGAATATGAAAAGCGGCATGCCGATGGGGACCGGCAAAATAAGTAAGACCATAGGACTCTGCCAATCGAGGGGTGGGGAAGGCACCGATTTTGATAAAATCAGGATATTGCCCTTCAAATCCCAAGATGTGTAATTGCTCTTCAACGATTTTACGCGCTTCTATGATCCCCTCCGGCGCCTGCTCCTTGCGGGAGGGGTAGCCCTCTTGGGTTTTTTGAAGCAAGCCATAAAGCTCTCGCCAAAGGGGCTCATATTTTTGCCGGTTGAGCAGGGAGAGAAGCCGATGGATGACCCGATTGGGATCCTGCCCGGCGGCCATGCGGTTTTCCAATCGCTCCAAAAGAGCGAGGGGCCTTTGAAAATCAAAGCGCTCGCAGGCTTCCTTTAGGAGGGGGAAGCCGCTCCTTTGATATTGCTCCGGAATTCCCGCCCAATAGGATAGCTTGCCAAGCTCCGCGATCAGGGGAAGATGCTCCTTTTCAAGGGCATTGAGAGGGGGCTCGGGGAGATGGCATTTTTCCAGTATTTCTGATGCGAGGGTCAGAAGATGGTGCCAAGGGTTGTTATGAAATCCGCCATCATCCGCCCGGAAGCAATGGAATTCCACTTCTGCATCAGTGAAGCCAACTGCGAAAGGAGATTCGGTCCCTGCATCCCAATCTTCACCAATTCCCACCAAGCGAAAGCCCTCCTCATCCCGGATGAGGGGCGGGGTGCCAAAAGAGAGGCTATGGTAATCGTTCTCCGGCAGGCAGGTGGCATTTTTTAGGACCAGGACGCGGTCGTAGCTTCCGCCAAAGGCGAGAAAAAGGCAGGCATCCTGCCCTCTTTTATGAAAGCCGCTGCAAAATTGCCGAAAGATCAAATCCCCAAGCGCCTCCCTTGCCTCTTCGGAAAGATCGGCAGCATTGCGCTCAAAAAGTTGGCTTTGATAGGTGCCCTCTTCCTGCACCTTATCATGGCAAGCCTTAAAAAAGGAAAGGTATTCCTCATCAGAAAGGCTTGCGTCGATCCTCTTTTCAATCGTTTTGGGAAAAGATTCCCCTTTGATGGATTGCTTCAGATACCGGCGGATCTTTTTTTGCATTTTGGGCGAGGCCTCCATTGGATTGATGGGGAAATTGGCCAAAGCGCCGGAATAATGAAAAGAAAAAAGCTCTATAAAATTAAAATCAATACTTGAAAGATCCAAAGGTTTCATTTTCATTTCTTATACATCCATGATGACGGGGATGATCATCGGTGCGCGCTTGGTTCTGCTGGTGATATAGGAGCCGAGGGCATCCTTCATATCGGTTTTGAGGGCGGCGAAATCGGCACCGCCTTTGGCGAGGCTCTTTTTGACGGCGGTCTCCGCCACATATCGGGCCTCTTCCATCAGCACCTCATTTTCCTTGACATAGATAAAG
>JAZSDQ010000042.1:0-1927 GCA_045531235.1 Eubacteriales bacterium | reverse complement strand
TTCCCGAAATCATGATCCCCCTTACCGGCGAATTGAAGGAAATGAAGTTCGTTAAGGATATCGTTGTTGCTACCGCTGATGCTGAGATCGCTGCTGCAGGCGCTGACCTCAAGTATGAAGTTGGTACTATGATGGAAATCCCCAGAGCTTGTCTCACTGCTGACGAAATCGCTCAGGAAGCTGAATTCTTCTGCTTCGGTACCAATGACCTGACTCAGATGACCTTCGGTTTCTCCCGTGACGATGCAGGCAAGTTCCTCTCTGCTTACTACGAAAGCAAGATCTACGAGAACGATCCTTTGGCTAAGCTCGACCAGAACGGTGTGGGCAAGCTGATGGATATGGCTGTTTCCCTCGGTAAGAAGGCTCGTCCCTCCATTCACTGCGGTATCTGCGGTGAGCACGGCGGTGACCCCGTTTCCGTTGAGTTCTGCCACAAGATCGGCCTTGACTATGTATCTTGCTCTCCCTTCCGCGTGCCGATCGCTCGCCTCGCTGCAGCACAGGCTGCTATCAAAGAATCTAAATAATTAGGTTTATAAAGCAAAATTATCCGCCCGAGGAAACTTGGGCGGATTTTTATATATATGTTGAATTATTGGATGAATATGGTATAATCTAATCGTCAAACTCAGAAAACGAAGAAGGTATCATTATGAGCTCAGTAAAAGAAAAAAATCCCGATTATTTTGTGCTGGTAAATGAAGACAACAGACTACCTAATGGTTTTGAAAAAACGGTTGAACTAATCCCCACCGAGAATATTGCCGGCAACCAATTTAAGATTGAGAAAAAAACCTACGATGGCTTTTGTGCTCTGCAGGAAGACGTTTTAAATAATAATGGTATTCAAACTGTACTACTCGGGTCCTACAGGACGATCCAACAGCAGGAAGAGATCTTTGAAAAAAATCTTAACGAGTTTGGCTTGGAATACACCAGAAAATACGTTGCAAAACCGGGGTGCTCTGAGCATCATACAGGCCTTGCAATTGATGTGGGAATTTTATTAAATGGTAAGCTGTACCGCAAAAAAGAAGAGCTTTTAAGCGTAGAACATCTATTTAAAATCATTCATAAAAAGCTTCCTAAATACGGTTTCATTTTAAGGTACCCCAAGGAAAAAGAGTCCATTACCAAAATTTCCTATGAGCCTTGGCACTACCGCTACGTAGACTCGCCCCAAATTGCGCAGAAAATAACGGATGAGGGAATCTGCTTTGAAGAGTACTGTCAGATGCTTTGAAGTAAAAAGGAAGTTATTTGTGTGCTTAAGCACGCTTGAGCTTCTCTTCTGCTACAGGATTTATCAAAAAAGAAAAGGAGATGTTTTGGAACGAAAACGATGGAGAATATTTGCTATAGTGCAAAGCATCAAGAGGCACTGGATATTCATTTGCCGGAAAAAGACAGCTTTCCCGTTTTCGTATATTTCCACGGCGGTGGACTGGAAAGAGGGGATAAAGCTCACGAAAAATACAATGTATTCTTGAAAGATATGACTGATCGAGGCATTGCAGTTGTCAGCGTTAACTACAGAATGTATCCCAACGCTAAATATCCCGACTTTTTGGAAGATGCAGCCGAATCCGTCGCGTGGGTGTTCCAAAACATCAAAAACTACGGTAACCCTGAAAAAATCTTTGTAGGCGGAAGTTCTGCAGGAGGCTATATCTCCCAGATGCTCTGCTTTGATAAAACTTGGCTGGAAAGCTGCAACGTTAAGGTGACAGATATTGCAGGTTTTGTTCTGGATGCAGGTCAGCCCACTGCTCATTTCAGAGTATTGGAAGAGCGCGGTATGGATCCTCGTCGCATCGTAGTGGATGAAAGCGCTCCTCTTTACCACATCAAGGCTGATGAAGTCTATCCTCCTATGCTTGTTATCGTTTCCGATAACGATATGCAGAATCGCTATGAACAAACC
>JAZSDQ010000062.1:0-53009 GCA_045531235.1 Eubacteriales bacterium | reverse complement strand
CGTTTCTATAAATATGAGACCGCATTTCGTTACCACGGGTGCATTACCGACGGGTTTATCGGTAATGCTCCAACACAGCTTTGTGATGCTTTGAAGATGAAGCGGGTAATTGAGCTGATTTATCAGAATTCCAACGGTGTTGATCCTCTTTACGGCGAAGACTCCATTCCTCAAAAGTGGTATTGTTTTCCATTGAAATAATTGTTTTTGCATATTTTGTCAAATTATGTTGTTTTTTTATTTGTAGTGTGCTAAAATTGTCAAAACAACGAATTGGAGTAGTCGTATGAAGAAAATCAACTCTGTTGAAGATTTTAACAGTCGTATCAAAAGGGTCCTGATTACTGAGGAGGAAATTAAAGAAAAGATTTCTGCCATCGGTAAGGAAATCGATCGCATCTATGATGGCAGACCGATTTTGCTCGTCAGCGTGCTAAAGGGCGCTTTTGTGTTTATGGCTGATGTTTGCCGTGCAGTTTCCGTTCCTTGCGAAATCGGTTTTATGTGTGCAAAAAGCTACTATGAGGGAACTGTTTCCACCGGTGTGATACAGATCACCATGGATCTTGATCGCGACGTCAGCGGATACCATGTTGTGATCGTTGAAGATATTATTGATACCGGCAGAACCTTGAAGGATATTGTTCAGCTGTTGCAAACGAGAAACCCTCTATCTCTTCATGTTTTGACCCTTCTTGATAAGCCTTCCAGAAGAATTGTTGAGATTACTCCCGATTGGTCTCTTTTTACAATTCCCGATCATTTTGTTATCGGCTATGGTCTTGACTATGGGGAGCTTTATCGCAATCTTCCATACATTGCCGAATACGGCGAAGATGAATAATTAAAAGCCACAGAGATTTTCTCTGTGGCTTCTTTTATAGACCGATTATCGACCGATTTTTTCAACGGAATTGCGAATAATCAATTCGCTTTGAATTTGTATTCGCTGAAAAGGAGCGTTGCTGTTATTTAGTCTTCGATAAAGCAGATTGATGGCTCCTTCTGCAATGTCTTCCACGGGGTCTGCTATGGTTGTTAATGAGGGGGAAGAGAATTGTGATAGCGGAATGTTATCAGAACTGATAATTGAGAAGTCTTTCGGTACCGATAGACCTACTCTGTGGATCTTATTGATAGCGCCGAATGCAATTGCATCGTAAGCTGCAAAAATAGCCGTTGGACGTTCGGGCAATGAAAGAAGGCGCTCCATACCGTCAACACCGGCTTCGGCTTTTCGTTTTGAACTACAGATGATCCATTCCTTTTTAACTTCCAGTTCGGCAGAAGTCATCGCCTCGATAAATCGTTTTTGTGCTGAAGAAGTAAGATATTCACCGATAAAGGCGATTTTTTTGTGTCCCATTTCCTTAAAATAGTTGACGGCACTTACGATGGCGGGATCTCTGTCTGATTCAACGCAATCGCATGGACTGGATGCCTTGCTTTTTGTTGCTCGAATGCAAACGAGAGGAGTATTGGAAAGAATCTTATTATCCGTTTTTACACTTTCCGGCAATTTTCCAATCACGATCAAGCCGTCAATTTTATGGTAATTGACGTAATAGTCAAAAAGGTCCTCTAAATTGGCGCTGATAAAATTACAGCTGGAAATAAGCAGGGTGTCGCCATTTGCTGTTATTTTATTGTTTATGGTGTCAACCATGACTCCATAAACCGAACTGATCAGTTCGTTGCATATAACGGCGAAAACTCTTTTTTTATAAACAGGAGAATAGTATTTTGTAAAACAGTTGTTTTCGCGCGCAATTTTGAAAATTTTTTCTTTTGTGCTTTCGCTGATTTCGGGGCTGTTGCGAAAAGCTTTGGAAACGGTTGATAAGGAGCAACCGGAAAGCTTCGCTATTTTAGACATTGTCATAAAAAATGCCTCACAATTTCCTTTTTTCTATTAAAACTATTATAACACAGAAAATTTTTTTGCGCAACATAAACGAAAGACAGAAAAAAAACAGCGAAAAACTTTCGTAGTTTGCGAAAGAGTTTCTATCAATTTTCTGTTGTGTTTTAAAAAATCGCATGTTAGAATATTGATGCTAAAAAACTAGGATGGAGGAATTACAATGTCTAAAATCAAATTTGGCTGGAGCGAAGTATCGCTCATTCCCGAAGGTGCAAAGGTTGACCTTGCCGGACAGTTTTATGAGAGAATTACCGATGAGGTGGAATCTCCCCTTACCGTAACCGCTCTCGCAATGGAATGTGATGGAGATTCTGCGATCTTCTGTGCATGCGATCTGGTTTCTACCAGCCACGTTTTGCTTTTAACTGTTCGCAAGTATTTGGAAGCAAGACCTGACGTTCCTGCCGATAAGGTAATTGTCAGTGCGATCCACACGCATACCGGTCCCGGGTATGCCACCAGATCTGACTCTGCCTCGATATCCCGCGGCGGCGGAAAAGGTCTTGATGTTCTTCTTGAAATGATGCCTGATGCAAAGTATGAAACTCTCGTTTCTTACGAAGGCCAGGATCTTTTCGCAGGTCAAGAGGCTCATGATTACATTGCGAAGCAGATTGCCGATGCTGCAATCAAGGCTTGGGATGCAAGAAGCGAAGCGATCTACGCTACCGGCTTTGGCAGAGCTGCGATTGGTCTGAACAGAAGAGTTTGTTATGATGATGGTTCTGCGAAGATGTGGGGCGATACCTTTATGGCAAACTTCACCGAGCTGGAAGCGGGAAATGACAGCGGTATTGAAATGATGTTCACCTACACTCCCGATAAGAAGCTTACCGGCGTGATCGCAAACGTTGCTTGTCCTGCACAGGTACTTGAGCACAGAAGCTTTATTTCTTCTGACTATTGGGGTAAGGTAAAAGAGCGTATCCGCGCAAAATACGGTGATGATATCTTTGTTCTCGGTCTCTGCTCTCCCGCAGGCGACCAGTGTCCTCGCGACCTGATCCGTTGGGTGGAGCCTGAAACTCCCATCAACGACCCTAACATCATTCGCAACAATGTTCCCGTTCGCTCGGCAGATCCCTCTATGTTTGATTTGAGCGGATGCAAGGTCGCAGGACGTCGTATTGCTGACGAAATTCTTTATGCTTTGGAAGATGTTACTGAATATGTAAGTGATACCGTTCTGGAACATCGCAGTAAGATGCTGACTCTTCCTCTTCGCAGAGTTACCATTGAGGAAAAAGATGCTGCTGAAAAAGCCATCAAGGAATTCGCAGCTACACATAAGGGAACTATCAACTTCGTGGATAAGGCGAGAATGCATATCCATGCAGGCGTTATCTCCCGTTATCGCGTTCAGCAAACTGTGAATACCGTGGATATTGAGGTTCACTTCCTCAGACTTGGTGATATTGCTTTTGCTACTAACCCCTATGAGCTCTTCCTCAATTATGGTAACCAGATGAGAGCATGTTCTAAAGCAAAGCAGACCTTCTTGATTCAGCTTTGTTGCGGCGCCTTCGGTTATCTTCCCACTAAGAAGGCAGAAGAGGGAAGCCACTACTCTGCTTACGTTTCTTCCGGTACCGTTGGTCACGTTGCAGGTGATCTTCTCGTAAGAACAACTGTTCAGCAGATCAACGAAATGATGAATAAATAAAAAAAGCACAAGAAAAAAAGACACGGAATTTTCCGTGTCTTTTTTGATAGATTTATTAATTTATTTTTGCTACAGAATCACGAATGATCAATTCGCTTTGAATCTGAATTCTTTGGAAAGGAGCATTATTATTGGAAATCCTTCGGTAAAGAAGATTCAACGCGCCCACGGTAACGTCATCAATGGGAGCTGATATCGTCGTTAAAGCCGGGGAAGCGTATTCTGAAAGCGGAATATTATCCGAACCAATGATAGAAAAATCCTTAGGTACGGAAAGTCCTGTTTTCTGTATTGCACTGATCGCACCAAAAGCAATGGCATCATAGGCTGCAAAGATAGCTGTTGGCTTTTCGGAAAGCGCAAGAAGTCTCTCCACACCGTCAACACCCGCTTCTGCTTTTCTCTTCGCACTGCAAATGATCCAATCCTGCTTTACTTCGAGACCAACATCGTTCAACGCTTCAATAAATCTTATTTGCGTCGATGAAGTTAGGTATTCTCCGATAAACGCAATTTTTTTATGTCCCATATCATAAAAATGCTTGATTGCTTGATAGATTGCAGGATCGTTATCCGATTCCACTGTGTCGCAAGGTGGAGAAGTTTTGCTTGTTACGGAACGAATGCATACAAGAGGGATTTTAGATAAAAATTTTTAATCGCTTTTGAGATTGGCAGGGAGCTTTCCGATTACGATAAGACCATCAACCTTATGAAAATTAATATAATAATCGAAGAGATCCTCTAGGTTCGCGCTGATGAAATTACAGCTGGAAATCAAAAGAGTATCGCCGTTTGCAGTTATTTTGTGGTTCAGTGCATCAACGATCACACCGTAAAATGAGCTTAGAAGTTCATTACATACAACGGCAAACACGTGCTTTTTATAAACGGGAGCATAGTACTTTGTAAAACAGTTGTTTTCGCGCGCAATTTTAAAATTTTTTTCTTTTGTGATTTCGCTGATTTCGGGGCTGTTGCGAAAAGCTTTGGAAACTGTTGATAATGAGCATCCGGAAAGCTTCGCAATTTTAGACATTGTCATAAAAAATGCCTCACAATTTCTTTTTTCTATTATAACACAGAAATTTGTTTTGCGCAATATAAACGAAAGACAGAAAAAAATAAGCGAAAAACTTTCGTAGTTTGCGAAAGAGTTTCTATCCATCTTCTGTTGTATTTTAAGAAATCGCATGTTAGAATAATGATGCTAAATAAACTAAATGGAGGAATAACAATGTCTAAAATCAAATTTGGCTGGAGCGAATTATCGCTGATTCCGGAAGGCGCAAAGGTTGATCTAGCCGGACAGTTCTTTGAAAGAATTACCGATGAGGTCGAGTCTCCTCTCACTGTTACTGCGCTTGCAATGGAGTGTGACGGAGATGCTGCGATTTTCTGTGCATGCGATCTTGTGACCACAAGCAGCATTCTTATCTCCTGTGTCAAAAAATATTTGATGGAAAGACCTGATGTTCCTGCAGATAAGGTAATTGTCAGTGCCATTCACACACATACCGGTCCCAAATACGCAGATTGGTTTGATTATGTAGGTCAACAGGGCGGGCTTGATGTTCTTCTTACGCTTTTGCCTAATGCAGAGTACGAAACTCTTGTTTCGTATGAAGGCGAAGACCTTTTTGCGGGAGAAGAAGCTCATCAGTACATTGCAAAGCAGATTGCTGATGCTGCAATCAAGGCATGGGATGCAAGAAATGAAGCAATCTACGCTACCGGTTTCGGCAGAGCTGCTATCGGTTTGAACCGCCGTGTTTGCTACGATGACGGCAGCGCCAAAATGTGGGGCGATACCTTTATGGCAAACTTTACCGAGCTTGAGGCAGGAAACGATAGCGGCATCGAGCTGATGTTCACCTACACTCCCGATAAGAAGCTTACCGGTGTGATCGCAAACGTTGCTTGTCCTGCTCAGGTGCTTGAGCATAGAAACTTTATTTCCTCAGACTATTGGGGCAAGGTGAAAGAGCGTATTCGCGCAAAATACGGCAAAGATATCTTCCTTCTCGGTCTTTGCTCAGCAGCGGGAGATCAGTGCCCCCGCGATCTCATTCGTTGGGTTGAGCCTGAGACACCCATCTACGATCCTAACATTATCCGCGAAAACGTACCTGCTCGCACGGCAGATCCTTCTATGTTTGACCTCAGTGGATGCAAAGTAGCAGGCCGTCGTATTGCAGATGAAATTCTCTATGCTTTGGAAGATGTTGCAGAATATGTAACTGATACCGTGTTTGAGCATAGAACTAAAATGCTGACACTTCCGATTCGTCGTGTAACCATTGAAGAGAAGGATGCCGCCATCAAAGCTATTTCTGAATTTGCAGCAAGCCATAAGGGAACGATTAACTTCGTTGATAAGGCGAGAATGCATATTCATGCAGGTGTTGTAGCTCGTTACCGTGTTCAGCAGGAAGTTAATACCGTTGATATTGAAGTGCACTTCCTCAGACTTGGTGATATTGCTTTCGCAACTAACCCCTATGAGCTCTTTCTGAACTATGGTAACCAGATGAGAGCATGTTCTAAAGCAAAGCAGACCTTCTTGATTCAGCTTTGCTGCGGTTCCTATGGCTATTTGCCGACGGAAAAAGCAGAAAAGGGAAGCCACTACTCTGCATACGTTTCTTCCGGTACGGTAGGTCATGTTGCGGGAGATCTTCTGGTTCGCACCACGGTTCAGCAGATCAACGAAATGATGGATAAATGATCCAATGAAAAATAAAAAAGACACGGAATTTTTCCGTGTCTTTATCTTGTTTTATCTTATTTGAAGTATCTGTTGAGAAGACCCTCGAATGCTCTGCCGTGTCGAGCTTCATCCTTTGCCATTTCGTGCACGCTGTCGTGAATAGCGTCGAGACCCTGAGCTTTAGCCATCTTAGCAAGTTCAAACTTGCCTGCGCACGCGCCGTTTTCGGCATCTACTCTCATCTGGAGGTTCTTTGCAGTGGAAGCACTAACACATTCGCCAAGCATTTCAGCAAAGCGAGAAGCGTGGTCAGCTTCTTCGTAAGCAGCGGTCTTCCAGTATTCACCGATTTCGGGGTATCCTTCGCGGAAAGCAACACGGCTCATAGCAAGGTACATACCAACTTCGGTGCATTCTCCCATGAAGTTAGCGCGAAGACCTTCGATGATCTCTTCACTTACGCCTTCAATGATGCCAACCTCGTGCTCGGTTGCCCAAGTTTTGTCAACATCGGTCATTTCTTCAAATTTCTCGCCGGGCTGTTTGCAAAGGGGGCAAACCTCGGGTCTGGTTTCGCTTTCAACGATTTCTCCGCAAACAGTGCATCTCCATTTTTTCATTGTTTTGTTTCCTTTCTATCTAAAAAAACTTATTAGGATTTGTTCTTGATAAGAGTATACCATTAGATTATCAATTTGTCAATACTTTTATAAAAAATTTGTTGCACGCTTTTCTTTGATATGCTAAAATATAGAAAATTTCCATGATTGGAGTATATCATGCACATTCCAAAGAGTAATACGTTGTCTATTCCTGTTCTTTCCTTTGAAGAAGCTTTGGTAGGAAGCGCTGAAAAGGATTATGATAATGAAAAGTGGATCTACGCACCGGATTTCTATTCCGAGTATCGGTATATTTTAGGCACAAGAGGGAAGAATCCTCTGATCTGCATTGGCATCAATCCTTCCACTGCAAAACCTGAAAAGCTGGATCCAACCTTGTCTTCGGTGCAAAGGATTGCACTGAATAACGGTTACGACTCGTTTATTATGTTTAATGTGTATGCGCAAAGAGCAACCAAGCCGGACGACATGGAAAAAGAGTATAATCTTTTTTTGCATCAGGAAAACATGAAAGCCTTTGAATATGTTTTGTCATCTTGCAGCGGAGTGCCTTCTGTATGGGCTGCCTGGGGTACCATTATTGAGAAGAGAGATTATCTTCCCGAATGTGTTGCCGATATGATTCGCATCGGAAAAAAATACGGTGCTGAGTGGTATTCAGCTGGTAAATGCTCTCAAAAGAAGGGGCATCCTCATCACCCTTTGTATTTGAAGGCAAATGCCTCTATGGATCCGTTTGATGTAGAAAGTTATCTGGAGGGACTTTTCCTATGAAAAAGATTTCACTGATTTTTCTTACGTTTTTATTGACCTTTTCTCTTGCTTCCTGTACTACCGTAATTCCAAATTCTACGGAAGCAAATGAAAAAATGAAAGCACTTGGCTATGATACCGAACTGAATATTCAATACGGGGCGGATGTCGCCGGACTTGGTATTCAGCAAGTTACGTTTCTCACTTGTGATAAGGATGAAAATTTTCTTCAGGCGTATTTTTTCACCAATGAAGAAGATACCAAAACATATTACGATTTAAATCAAAGCTCTTTGGAAAGCTCTGTTGAGGTCATTCGTAAAAACCGTTATTCCATATATCGCGGTACCAAGGCGGCTGTTGAAGATTTTTTGTCATAAAAAAAGGGAGCACATTATTTGCTCCCTTTTCATTTTCAGTTGACACTTTTTTAATTTACTTGTATAATACCAAAGTAATATTTATATAGATTTGCCTGCATAGTTAAATGGATATAATAACCCCCTCCTAAGGGGTAGTTATGGGTTCGATTCCCGTTGCGGGTGCCAGAATGCAAGCTTTTGCTTGCATTTTTTTATTGTATTTTTATGAAATGTGTTGTAAACTGTAGAAAATGAAAGTTTTTGGAGAGATTATGGATACTAACGAAAAAAAGCATGCGTATCTAATTATAGCGCATCATCAATTTCAGCTTCTAGAAATGTTGATTAAGCTTTTGGATCATAAAAACCACGATTTCTATATTCATATTGATCAATCAGTAAAAGAATTTGATTTTGAATATTTCAAAAAGCTTCCTAAAATGTCTAAGCTATACTTTACAAAACGCCTTCATGTTCGATGGGGAGGACATAGCCAGATTAAGGTAGAACAGCTTCTTTTAGAGGAAGCAATTCAGGGTGGTTATGGCTTTTATCATTTGCTTTCCGGTGTTGATCTTCCTTTAAAAAAGGCGGACGAGATTTATCGATTTTTTGAAGCTAATCACGATCGGGAGTTTTTGTATTTCTGTTCGGATGAATTTTCTTCCCAAGCAGATGTTCGGGAAAGAGTTTCTATTTTCCATTTTATGAAGAATTTTTATGGAAGAGATCATTTATTACTGAAAAAAATAGATCACCTTCTTGCAAGAATTCAGCGAAATTTTAAGGTTGATCGTATGAAGAAAGCGGGTTATACGGTACGTTGCGGCGCCAATTGGTTCAGCATTACCCATGAACTGGCGAAATTTATCTGTTCTCAAAAAAAAGAGATCAAGAAGTATTTTTATCACTCTTATTGCGCCGATGAAGTTTTCTTACACACTCTTGTTTATAAAAAATACGGCGATCAGATCCCGCTGTATCGCAAGGAATTAGGATCGGATTATATGACCTTGGCACGGCTGATCGACTGGAAAAGAGGAAATCCGTATACCTTCAAATTAGAGGATTTTGATGAATTGATGAATTCCGATGCCATGTTTGCCAGAAAGTTTGATTATCAGCAGTATCCTGAAATTTGTCATCGCATTTACGAAGACTTGATGGAGAGAACCACGGCTGTATTTATTGGCGAACGTTCTATGTGACGGCTGCCTTGGTTTAAAACTTATTATTTTTACCATTTGCTTGCTTTTAAACTGTATCTATGGTAAAATTATGCAAGCAATATATGAATACTCAGGAGATAATAATGAATATTAAAGAACTTGCGTCACGAATTCTTAATGTTACGTTTGATTTTGCCATTGAAGAAGTACCCAGTGACGGTGTAACCGTTTTGTTTGACGGTGTTTCGGCAAAAGTAGGTGGTGCGACCACCCCCGCCCTTGCCCGTGCATACATGCTTCTTGCAAAAGCAGTAACGGAAGGAAAGAAGGATGTTGAGATTTCCGAAAAAGCAAATTTCGATACCTGCGGTGTCATGCTTGATATGTCTTTCGGCTCCGTTACAAAACCTGCAGGCGTTAAGAAATATCTTGATTATATGGCGCTTTTCGGTATGAATATGCTGATGCTTTATACCGAAGATACCTATGAGGTAAAGGAATATCCCTTGTTCGGCTATCAAAGAGGCAGATATACTCTTGAGGAGCTGCAGGATCTTGATCAGTACGCTAAGGATCTTGGCATTGAAATTATTCCCTGTATTCAGACCTTTGGTCATTTAAAGCAGTTCCTCCGCTATAAAGCGAGCGCTGCAATCAAAGAGAATGAAACGGTTCTTCTTCCCGGGGAAGAAAAAACCTATGAGTTCATTGAAGCTTGTATTGCTACTTGTCGTAAGGCGTTCAGCTCGCCCAGAATTCATATCGGTTGTGATGAAACCCGCGGTCTCGGCTTTGGTGCGTCTTTTAAGCGCGACGGTCTGCGCGATCGTTTCGTTGTTTTTAATGAGCATCTGACCCGTGTGGTAGAGATCTGTAAGAAATATGAATTCCGACCTATGATGTGGAGTGATATGTATTTTTCTCTTGCAGGGAAGACCGGCAGAGCTTATGCTTTAGATGCCATCGTTCCTCAGCATGCGATCGATACCATGCCTGATTGTGATATGGTATTTTGGGAGTATTATAAGACCGACAACGAATTCTATTCTCATAACATCAAAGTTCATCAGACTTTTAACAGACCTATGGCATTTGCAGGCGGTATCTGGACGTGGAACGGACAGGCGCCGAACTTCGTTCATACATATAATACTGCTACTCCCGCTTTACAGGAATGCGTTCGTTACGGCGTAAAAGAGGTGTTTGGTGCTGGATGGGCGTATGGCGATATTAACCATATTCAAGCGCTTCCTTGCCTTGCTTTGTATTCTGAGTATTGCTGGAAGGGGTTGGATGCAAGCCGCGAATGGATTGAAGCCGTCGCTGAATTTGTGACCGGTCTCAGCGGTGAGATGTGCGAAGCCATCAGCGATTTCTACTGTGGTGAAGGCGGAGATGCCAATATTGGTAAAATTATGCTCTGGAGCGATCCTTTGATCAACCTCCTTTGCTACGGATTTGACCTTCCAAAATATGTAGAGTATTTTGAGCACGGCTTGCGTGTTTTTGAAAAATATCCTGATGCTCCTTATTGTGAATTTTATAAAGTTCTTTTCCGTTGTTCTCTTGCAAAGACTCGCCTTCACATGACCTTCCGAGATCGGTATAAGGCGGGGGATAAGGTATGGCTGAGCGAATTTTCTGCAAAGACACTTCCGGAAATGAAGAAGGACTTTGAAACCCTTTATGACCTTCACGATAAGCTTTGGCACGAAGAAACTAAGACTCACGGTTGGGAAAAACTCGGCAATGCTTATGCTGCGGCTATTGACAGAATCGCATATACAAAACGCGAAGTGGATCGTTATTTGCGCGGCGAAATTGATGAGATCGAAGCACTGGAGCCTGAAGTTGTAGAAGGAATTCGTCAAAAGCACCTTATGGCATACCGCGTAATGCATACTTATTTTTAATTAAGGTAGTGTAAGAAAATGAAAATTCAAGAATCCGGACAAATGTATCTTGAAAGCATTTTTCTCTTAAAAAAGAAAAATGTAAATGTCCGCTCGATTGATATAGCAATGTTTACGGGATATTCCAAGCCCAGTGTTTCGCGTGCTATGGGGCTCCTCAAAGCGAATGAATTGATCACGATCTCATCGGAAGGCTATATTAGTTTGACCGAAGAGGGAGAAAAAATTGCTTCTGAGATGTATGAACGCCATACGTTTCTAACGGACCTATTTGTTAAGATGGGCGTTCCTGAGGAAATTGCTTCCCAGGATGCATGCAAAATTGAGCATGTAATCAGTGATACGACTTTTCGAGCATTAAAAAAGTTTTCATCCGGAATTTAAAAAAAGGGTACGATTTTCGTACCCTTTTTTGTTCAAAATATGCTTTGAACGAATAACATATAGCATATAGTACCGCAAATAATGGAAAGCAGTGTGTTTCTTTCCATTGTTTGAACTTATTTCTTCTTAACAAAAACACTGCTTACAAAGTAATCATACCTCATAAGCAGTGCTTTTTCAATCATAAAGTTTTACAGAGCCTTTTCGATAGCATCGTAAAGTTCATCATAACTTTCAAATGCGGGAAGATCGGGATAATCCTTCTTGATTTTTTCTGTGCTGCGGAAAAGAAAACCTTTTTTGCTTTCCAGAATCATGCCGAGATCGTTATAGCTGTCTCCGGCAGCGATGGTCTGAAATCCCATGGATTGAAGGGCCTTGACCGTCGTGTATTTTGATTTTTCACAGCGCATCTGATGTCCCGTGATCTCTCCGTTATCAGCGACATTGAGTGTATTGCAGAAAATGGTAGGGAATCCGAGTTTTGCCATCAGAGGAGAAGCGAATTGAGTAAAGGTATCGCTGACGATGATGACCTGAGTAATCTTGCGCAGCTTATCCAAAAATTCCTTTGCGCCTTCCATTGGATCAATGGTGGCAATGGTATCCTGAATCTCTTTTAGTCCAAGCCCGTGTTCTTTTAGAATTCCAATTCTGTATTTCATCAGTTTGTCATAATCGGGTTCTTCTCTTGTCGTTATTTTAAGTTCGGGAATCCCGGTGGCTTCTGCAAAAGCAATCCAAATTTCGGGAACGAGAACGCCCTCTAAATCCAAACAAACAACATTCATATCCATGTCTTTACCTCTCGTACACCTGTTTTTCTGTCAAAGTATTATATACTATTTTTAAGAAAAGTTCAAGTATTATTGTAAGAAATAATTGAATATTCTAACTGTTTTTGATATAATTCCAATCGGGAGGGATGATAATGAAAGAACAAGTGCTGTATTTTGGCGGAAGGATAATAACTTGTGATAAAAATAATCCTAAAACAGATGCTGTTCTAACGGAAAACGGTAGAATTCTTGAAATTGGAAAAGCAAAAGATCTTTTAAAGAGATTTCCCAATGTTTTAAGTTTCGATCTTGGCGGAAAGGTGCTTCTTCCCGGATTTGTTGATGGTCACAGCCACCTCAGTGGCGTCGGTGCCGCCTTTAGAAAGTGTGATCTGACAGGTTCCGAATCTTTCGAGGAAATTTTAACCCGTATTAGAAAATTTCGTTTGGAAAGAGATCTTGTTCACGGCGAATTGATTATTTGCCGCGGATACGATAATAACCTTTTAAAGGAGAAGAAGCATCCCGACCGTTTTTTGATCGATCAGCTGAATATTAATAACCCTGTGCTATGTTACCATATTTCCGGACACATGCTTGCTTGTAATACAGAAGCATTAAACCGAGCTGGTGTTTCCGATGACTTCGTTTGCCCGGATGGCGGCTTTTGCGGAAGAGATGAAAAGGGAATTTTGAGTGGCTATTTTGAAGAAAAAGCCAAAGTTGCTATTCAACCGCTCTTATCCGTATTTTCCCCTGAGGAGTTTAAAGAAGATATTCTAGCTGCGATTGATTACTACGCGACATTCGGTTATACAACTGTGCAAGATGGCTCATCAACCACTATGGAAAAATATCTGGTATATAAAGAGCTTGCAGAAAACGACCTTTTAAAGCTTGATGTTGAGCTGTACTTGTCATTTGCCACCGCTAAGAAGCTTGTTGAGAATGGTTACCAAAGAAAAATCGGTCGCTTAAGAATTGCAGGTATTAAGTTTTTCCTGGACGGTTCTCCCCAAGCAAAGACAGCATGGCTTTCCCAGCCTTATGTGGGAGAGGAAAGCTATTGCGGTTATCCTACGATGTCCGATGATGATGTTTTTGATATTCTTTCATTTGCTATTGAAAACAAAATCCAGCCGATTGCTCATTGCAACGGCGATGCCGCCAGTGAACAATTTCTCAGTCAATGGGAAAAGGCAGTATCGCAAAAAGGCAAGGGAAAAGAACTTCGCCCTATTATGATTCATGCGCAGACGGTCAGAAGAGATCAGTTGGAAAGAATGAAAAAATGCGGTATGATGGCCTCTTTCTTTATTGGTCACTGCCATTATTGGGGCGATACTCACATTAAGAATCTAGGTGTAAGAGCCAATTTTATCAGTCCTGCAGGTACGGCACTGAAGCTTGGTGTTCCGTTCAGTTTTCATCAGGACAGCCCTGTAACAAAACCGGATATGCTTCACAGCATTCATTGTGCCGTTAATCGGAAAACAATGAACGGAGCTTCCTTGAGCGAAGGAGAAAAAATTAGTGCTGTTGAAGCAGTGTACGCTGCAACATTCGGCGCTGCCTATGGCTATTATGAAGAGAATAATAAAGGTGTGATTAAAAAAGGTGCATTGGCTGATTTTGTGATTTTAGGCGATGATCCTGCCAAGGTTCCCAAAGAAATTATACAAGAAATTGTCGTTCTTGAAACAATAAAAGAAGGAAAAAGTGTTTATAAAAAATAAGAAAAAAGCCTTGCGAAGCAAGGCTTTTTTTATAATTAATAGTGATAAGTATCTCTTTTCTTGATTAGGAAGATCACGGCAAGAACAACAGACATCACTTCAGAAACGATAAGCGAAGACCAGATGCCATCCACACCAAAAATGTAAGGCAGCAGCAGAACGGATCCGATCTGGAAAAAGAGTGTTCGTAGAAAGGAAATGATGGCAGATGTAATTCCGTCATTTAAAGCAGTGAAAAATCCGGAGGAGAAAATTGCAAAACCCAAGAAGAGAAATGAGAAAGCGTTAAAGCGAAAGGCTCTGACTGTCATTGCCAGGAGCTCTTTATCAAAACCAACAAATATGGAAGATAGCGGAACTGCCATAAGCTGTGAAATGATTAACATTCCTACCGAGGTCCAAGCAATCAAAACACAACTTTTTTTCAAAAAGTTTTTCATTTCATTGTGATTTTCTGCCCCAAAGTGAAAACTAATGATCGGTGCCGAACCAATAGAAAAACCGATGAAAATAGCGGCGAAAATGAAACCGACATACATTAAAACGCCGTATGCGGAAACTCCGTTTTCTCCTGCAAATCGAAGAAGCTGGATATTATAAAGCATGGAAACCAGATTCATGGAAATGTTACTCATCAGTTCGGAGGAACCGTTTGTGCAGGTCTTCCATATTGCACGGCCGTCCCAGTGTGTTTTGCCTAGTCGAAAAAGACTTGAATTGGGAAGAGTAAAGTATATAAGGGGGAAAAGTGCACCTACGATCTGACTGATAATTGTAGCCAAAGCTGCGCCCTTGACACCTAGTGAAAAAGCGCCAACAAGCAATGCATCAAGCACCATGTTGGTGCAACCTGCCAAAATTGTTGAAAAAAGCCCAAGTTTTGGTTTTTCTGCGGCAATAAAAAAGCTTTGAAAGAGCATTTGCAGAACGAAGGCGGGATTTCCCACAATGATTATTTTGCCGTAGCGAACGCATTCCTCAAGCATTTCCCCTTCAGCACCGAGCAAAGAAGCAACAGGCCGTAAAAGGATATAACCAAGCATTGAGATGAGCACACCGATGACAAATGCGACATATATAAAGAGGGAAAAAAGTTCGTTTGCCTTTTTCTTATCTCCTTGTCCCAATGTTTTTGCTACTACAGCACTGCCACCAGTTCCAAACATAAAGCCTACGGTTCCAAGAACAAATACGAATGGAATAATAAAATTCACTGCTGCAAAAGCAGTTTTTCCTGCGAAATTTGAGATAAAAAAGCCGTCAACTACGCCATAGATTGAAGTGAATACCATCATAATAATAGACGGCACGGTGAATCGCAGTAATCTTTTATATGTAAAGTGATCAGAGAGACGAATATTATTCTTCATAACTATTTTTATTTCTTTTGCATTTTCGAGCCATAATAGCTCTTTCTTCATTCTTTGTTTTCATTCGCTTGAACAATGTATGTGAAAATCCCATTGCTGCGAATGCCGCAGCAAGATAAAAACTACTGTATATCAGCATTTCCGGAACGAATTCTCGCAGAAGCCAGCAAGAATAGGGGAGAAACACAATAACTGTAATAAACGGTGCGTACCAGAACGCCTTTATATCGCTTCCTGCAATAGCACCGATGATCAGCGAGAAAATTGGATTGAAACAAAGAATTGATAGAAAAATGATCCCCATTGCTGCGGTTGGCTCAGTAGCAAGAAACATCCAAAGCGTAGGAACAGCCGTTATGCCTAAAATGACTATAGCAATGAGGAGGATCCATTTAATTTTACTTGACATAGTATTCTCCTTAATATGGTTCTCTAATTGTATCCTATTTTATTCGATATTTCAAGACTGATATATTATTTTTATAACATAGTGAAAAATAAGAAAGAATCTGATATAATATTGCTAAGAAAATTGGAGGGTGCGCTATGTCGAAATTTAACACATTATATACTCCTTTTGAATCATTATCCGGTGATGGTTGGAATACTTATCCCAGACCGCAAATGGTTCGCGACAGCTTTTATTCGCTTTGTGGTCCGTGGTCACTTTCTGTTGGCGTTGATGAAAACGAAACGTATTTAGGTGAAATACAAGTTCCATATCCTCCCGAATCCCGACTTTCCGGGATAGAGAGGGAACCAGGAGAAAATGAAGTATATTTGTATGACAGAATTTTTACTCTCCCAAAGGATTTTTTTTGCGGTAGAGTGCTTTTGCATTTTGGAGCCGTAGATCAAATAGCACGGGTGTATCTTAATGGGGATTTTCTTGGGGAACACATCGGCGGATATCTTCCTTTTTCCTTTGATGTTACAGATCAAATCCTTGTATCTGAAGAAAATCATATCCGTGTTGAGGTGTTGGATGCCCTTGATACCGAGCTCCCTTACGGCAAGCAAAGAAAAGATCGTGGCGGTATGTGGTACACACCCATTAGCGGCGTTTGGCAATCGGTGTGGCTCGAAAGTGTTCCGAAAAACTATATTGAAGATATCAAGATTTCTGCAGATACCAAAGAGGTAACGATATCCGTTACTTCTCCGATTGCAGATAAAAAGTTGGTAGTTAAAACTGAAAATGGCATTGAAACGTATACTTTCAACACGGATTCCATTACTTTTTCTCCTGCCAACCTTCATCTATGGTCCCCGGAAGATCCGTACCTTTATGAGTTTATATTGGAATGCGGCGAGGATCGTGTTCAATCATACTTTGCCCTTCGCAGCATTTCTTGTGAAAGAATCGGTGAGAAGTTTTTTCTAACCCTAAATGGGAACCCCTATTTCTTTCACGGTCTTCTTGATCAAGGCTATTTTCCTGATGGCATTTATCTTCCTGCAACACCTGAAGGCTATCTTTGGGATATTGAAAATATGAAAAAACTAGGCTTTAACACATTGAGAAAACATATTAAGGTTGAGCCTGAACTGTTCTATTATTACTGTGATAAAATCGGAATGATCGTTTTTCAGGATATGGTGAATAGCGGAAAATATAATTTCTTTTTGGACACCGCGCTACCCACTGTAGGACTTCGTCGCGGAATCAGTCATCGTGCATCTGAAAAAAGACGTAAGCAGTTTGAATCTAATTGCTATAAAACCGTAGAGTTGCTTCATAATCATCCTTCGGTCGTATACTATACCATTTTTAATGAAGGATGGGGACAGTACGATTCGGATCGAATTTACTGCAATATGAAGAAGAAGGATCCTACAAGAATCTGGGATGCAACTTCCGGTTGGTTTCAAGGAAAACACAGCGATGTTTTGAGTGAGCATATCTATTTTAGAAAATTAAATTTGAAGAACGACAAAAAAAGACCGCTTGTTCTTTCCGAATTCGGGGGCTATTCCTGTAATATTCCCGGTCATCTTTTTAACGAAAAAAATCAGTACGGATATAAGAGCTGTTCTGATCCTGAAGCCTTCACAAAAAGCATAGCGGAACTCTATCGAAGTGAAGTTATTCCCATGATTCAAACAGAAGGTCTTTGTGCAACGATTCTAACTCAGCTTAGCGATGTAGAGGACGAAACCAATGGAGTTGTAAGTTATGACAGACAGGTTATAAAATGTGATGAAGGGACCATGAAAAACATTGCTTTTGATCTAAAAGAAGCATTTGGGAAATGTACGGATAAAAAAGATTATTGATTTAATTTAGAAAGCCGATGAGCTGTGCTCATCGTCTTCTTCTATATAATTATTTTTCTGAGAACTCAAATAAACCATCTTTTAATGTAACTTTTGTGCCGTAAGGTTCGCATGTGTTTTGTAATTGTTGATAGAGAGCATCTATGTCTTCGCCCTTGGCAATTCTGGGAAAACCTTTGGATTTCATACTGTCATGAAATCCGAGACTTAAAGGAAGTGCGGCTATTTTTGTAACGTTGCCGTATTCATCCCATTCTATCACCGGGGCTATGCAACGAAAACAGTATGCTTGGGTAAATAGTCCGATCGTTCCGTTCTTAGAACGAAAACGCTCAGCATCTGCTACGCTCAAATTCTTATCAATTCCGTATTTTTCATACCACTCAGCGGGGTAATAATCCATATCGTAAGGTCTGAAGAAAAAGTTGGCAATGGAGTAATAAATAGGTTTCTTGTTATATATTTCTACTGCCTTGATTTGGTGTGTGCCGCTGCAAACAACAGCGTCTGCGCCCCAATCAATGCAAGCCCTTGCAAACGTCTCGATAAAGTAGTCAGGTTCCATTTCCTGATCTCCCTTGATCTCGTGCGTATGCACATATACAACCACGCGATCTGCATCATTTTTTGCAGCTTTCACAGCCTTTTCCAGACGTTCCATATCATAAGAGTTCGGAATCGTGATCTTGCCACCATCTCCCAAAGCAAATTCAAGAGGACCAAAAGGGAAGACACCGTCAGTAGTTGCAAGGGAACCGAGACTTCGTGCATTGTTTGCCCTTCCGTTAACCTTGGTGTACTCTGCGATTTCGCCAAGGATTTCCATTTGCTTTTCTGTTACAAAATATTTCTCCGAGTGGCGGAGCATACTGACGCCGGGGCGTGCCAAGATGCTGCCGTTTGCTTCTCCTGCTCTGGCAGAAGGATCACAAGTTGCGGTGACTGCGACAAGGGCAAGGGAACCTCTCTCGGTTTCTACTTTACAGTGGCGTGTCGCTTCTTCCAGATTGTCTCCGGCACCTGCTACAGGCAGTCCTCTCTTTTTGAACGCCTTCAGGGTGCTTTTTAGACCTGTATAAAAATAGTCAAGGTTATGGTTGTTTGCAAAACCATAGCAGTTGAATCCGAAATCAGCCATTTCATCTAATAGGGAGGTTGGTGCCGCCATCCATGGAATACCGGAAAACGCACTGGTTTCGCAGGGACCGTCAACCAAGGGGTTTTCCATATTATTCATTCGTACATCGGCGGTGCGAATGAATTTCACAAGCTCATCATAGCCTTCATAGTCCCTTGTGTAAGGACATGTTACGATTGTATCGCCTGTTGCAATAAATTTCATAATCTCTCCCAATTCGTTTATTTTTTCTTGAAGTAATCTTTTGTCAGTTTTGCAACAACACCGGAGAGGGCAAAGAGAGCGATAAAGTTAGGAATTGCCATCAGTCCGTTGAAGGTATCTGCAATATCCCAAGCAACATCCAGAGAGGTAGTTGCGCCTACAATGATCATAACAGTAAAAATAATTTGGTAAACTTTTGTTGCTTTCATTCCAAAAAGGTATTCAATACATCTTGTTCCGTACAGTGACCATCCAAGAATGGTTGAATATGCGAAGAACATCAAAGCAATTGCAACGAATACAGAAGCAAATTTTTCTCCCAATACCGTTGCAAATGCAGCTGTAATTAGTTCTGAACTTGGTTTTACGCCGAATGCTACGTCAACACCGCTGATAATTACGGTAAGACCTGTAAGAGTGCAGATTACAAGCGTATCGGCAAAAACTTCAAAAATACCGTAAAGACCTTGCTGAACCGGTCCTTTTGTATCTGCAGCGGCATGAGCGATGGCGGCAGAACCAAGACCGGCCTCGTTTGAGAAGGCACTGCGGCGAAGACCCCAAACAAGAGCTTCCTTCAAAGCGATACCGCTTGCAGCACCGAGCACTGCTTTGGGGGTGAAAGCTCCGACAAAGATTTTGGAAAAAGCATCACCGATATTACCAATGTTTGCTATGATAACGATCAAAGAAAAAACTATGTAGAAAAAGCTCATAAAGGGTACAAGGTATTCGGTAACTTTACCGATGCGTTTGATACCGCCAAGAAGAGCAATTGCGGTTAGAATAGCCATTATAATGCCAATGATTAAACTGATAGTATCGTGACTCTCAGAGAGAGAGGGGATAAACGCTGTGAAAGCGTTGTTTATGGATTCGGAAATACTGTTTGCCTGAGAAAGATTACCAATACCGAATGAAGCAAGGATAGCAAAGCAAGCGAAAAGAACAGCGAGCCATTTCCAATTCTTTCCCATTCCGTTTACGATATAGTGCATAGGTCCACCGACCCAGTCGCCTTTGCTGTTGTGTTCACGAAAATGAACGGAAAGTACGACCTCGGAATACTTAATGATCATTCCAAGGAGTGCTGCAACCCATAGCCAAAAGAGTGAACCGTAGCCACCCATGGCAATCGCTTGACATGTACCAATAATGTTACCGGTGCCAACGGTTGCGGCCAAAGCTGTTGTGAGCGCCTGGAAAGGAGTAACTGATCCTTTTTCAGTGTTGTCTTTCTGAAATGCTTTGCCAACAGTATTTTTTAATGCATATCCAAGCTTTGAAAACTGGATTCCTCGGTTTCTTATGGTGAAGAAAATACCGCCAATAGCAACGCAAGGAAGAAGAATGTACATCCAAGCTATGGTATTTAAAGTACCGGTGAAAAAATTTAGTATTGCATCCATAATTCTTCTCACTTATTAATTTTAGTTATTTTTGGTATTGTACCACAAATATTGTGAAAACACAATAGCATTTAAGAAAAGTATCGATTTTGATTATTGTTAAGAAAACGACTCGAAAGATTATCTTTCGAGTCGAAATTTATGAAGAGTGGAAACTAGAACGAAAACAGTCCTGTCAAGCATGCAAAAGCAGTCATTGCAACTGTAACCAAAACAAGGAATTTTATGGAATATTTTTGCCAAGCACCTATGTCAAGATCTAACAGACCTGTAAACAGGAAAAAGGTGCCTACCATAGGGCTTACGGGCCAACCTACGGTCATTTGTCCAATGATGGAAGCTCTTGCAATATCAATGCCGCTTGCACCCATTGCTTCTGCGGTTTCAATTATAATTGGCATAATTCCATAGTAGTATGAGTCAGCGTCGAAAAGAATGGAAAGAGGAACAGTCAGAACACCAATGATAGGTGCCATGAATTTTGATATCGCATTGGGGATCAGTTTTACCAACGTGGTCGCCATGGCAGTTGACATTCCGGATTTCCCCATAATTCCCATGAGCACGCCTGCGGCAAGAATAATGCAGGTTAAGCCAATGGCATCTTTTCCTTTATCCTCCAGGAGTTTTCGCTGCAGTGCGGGATCGCGATAGTTGATAATCAGCGCCAAAGCAACACCTATCATAAATACTACAACTGGCTTCATTATGCCGCTTATTAAAAGTGCAATGGATAACAAGATCAAGATCCAGTTGATCCAAATTAGTTTTGGTCGGCGCATCTCCATTTGTTCTTCGGTCAAGTGCACAGCAAATTCATCCATATTGAGCTTTTCTTTATTTGAAAGAACGCCTTCAGTGATCAAACGCTTTCTCTCTTTTACACCGATATAAATACAGATCATTAAAGCAACGATCATTCCGAAAATCTGTGTTGGAATAAAAGGAATCCAAAGCTTCATTACATCCATATTCAAGACGGTAGCGGCACGCATGGTGGGACCGCCCCAAGGAATTGCATTCATAAGGCCGGATCCAAGGCCAAGAGCTACGGCAAAGGAAGTATTTTTCATCTTAAGGCGCTTAAAGATGGGAAGCATAGGAGGAACTACTAAAAGACAGGTAACCACGCCTGATCCGTCAAGATGTACGATGCTGGCAAATAAGAACACCCCGACCATCAAACGGACAGGATCTCCTTTAGTAGCGATGATAATTTTATCGACAATGGGATCGAAAGCGCCTGTCTCGCTCAAAATTCCGAAAAATGCAACAGAGAAAATAAACATAATTCCTGTTTGAGCAATGGAAGAGATGCCATCCAATATGTATTCGCCGAGAGAAGCGCCTTTGCCGATGCAAAGGCAGGTGATAATGGGGATCATTGAGATCGCAACATACGGTGACACAAATTTTCTGTTCAGAAGAATTAGTATTGCTGCGATGGTAATAAAGCCCGCAATGCTGAGAATGTTTGTTTCTGTCATAAGTTTTACCTCCACTAAAATTTTATAGAAACAAATGCTATATTTATTGACATAGAATTTTCGTAACAGTATAATGGGGTTGTATATGAAAATATAGAAAAACGGAGTATATTATGAAACAGCAAGAGATCAATGCATTTTTGGCAATTGCAAAGTACGGGACAATCTCTGCTGCAGCAGTGGCATTAAATTATACGCAGCCCACGATTTCGGCGAATCTGAATCAATTGGAACAGGCTCTTGGTGGCATTCAGCTTGTAAAGCGGACGAAGGGAAAGAGGGAAGTGGAATTGACACCTGCAGGAAGAGAATTCTATTATCTCGCTCGTCAACACGCAGAACTTGATAATCGTTTCGAGCTTTTTGTAAAAGAGCATCAAAAAGGTACGCTTCGTCTGGCTGCCAGCGTAGTATCCCACCAATACATTGTTTGCCATTTGATTCAAAAGCTGCTACGTCTGATTCCCGATGTTGAAATTCGCCTAAGTACGCTTGAGATCAAGGATATAGAGCAAGCTATGAAGGATCATTCCTTTGATATTGCCATTGCCTATGATGCGCCCACCTTTGCAGGCGGAGTGCCTAAACATATTGCTAAAGTGCCTCTCTTTGATGAGGAGTACTGTATTCTCTGTCCTATTGATACTCCCTTACCTGATCGATTACTGACTCCTGAAGATTTGGATGAGAATTTTGAAGTAGTTCATGAAGGCTACGGAAATCAGATGCTGCAAAATTGGAGAGAATCTTGCGGTCTAAAAAAAGAGAAGCCGTACTTTATTACAAGTAGTATGCTATCTATTCATACCTATCTGACGGATCCCCGCTGCTGGGGTTTATCACTTGCCAATGTAGCGCAGCAGACCGTAGTTGCTCATCCGGATACTCTGACTCTTCGACGTATTTCTCCCGGCCCTGAGTTCCGCAGCTGTAATGCCTTGATTTCTAAAAATTACCCGGAAGAGAGTGTTATCAAAACGTTTCTTCAATGTATGGATGAATTTGTTTCAGACAACAAATATTTGAGTAAAAAAGTAAATTTTGTAGACAATTCTTAATAAAGATATTTTACAGGAAAAGTTTTGTAAAGTAAAATAGAAAAAATGTAGATATTTCAACACAAATTATAGATATTTCTTATATATTTCTTAACAACTACAGATTAATAAATAAAAAGAACACTGCTGAAGCTATTTCTTCGACAGTGTTTTGTTTTATCAAATTAGACCAAAGTCGTTAAGGTTTCCGTCCTAAATGATAGTTGCCGCTTTTGTTTTTAAAGTGAATACCGGACTTGCCGCTATTATGGCGTCATTGGCGTTGGTGCACGCTATAAGAATGCCGGAAAATTTATTATCTCTGCCTTTGACAATAAAATGTTTTTAATGCTTTTTGGAGTAATGTATCTCTTTTGCATTGCTTAGGAGAATAAGACTCTGGATGTTCTGGCAAGAAAGGTGCTTGCTCTTTGTAAAGGTAATGCAAAGGTATTTCCTATCATTTTGTTTTTGTTGGGTGCCGTGCTGTCGGCGATTGGCCCCGGACTTATTTCCGTAACGGCTCTTATGGCAGCGATCATTGTTGCACTTGCAAAGCAAACCGGTTGCAGTCCTATCAGCCTATTACCCTTTGGCTCTTTGGGAGCTTTTGCGGGCGGACTTTCTCCCTTACCCCTTCTGGAATTGTTGCTATCACCAAGGCAAGCGAAGCGGGAATTGGAGGATTGGCAGCTTCGCTGAACTTGAAAATGGCATTAACCAACACGTTGTTTGCAGTATTACTTCTTCGTGTTCAAGTGGCATAGGTTTGACGTTTCCTCTGTAGCGGTTGATGCTAAAAATGAGAAGGTTCCTCCCTTTTCCGGGAAGCAGAGGGCAACTCTGGGTGGAATATTGGCAGTTGCGGTTGCAGCGTTTTTTGGGATCAATGTAGGCCTTGCTGCTACTTGTGTTGCTGTTCTTCTTACTGGCTTCCGTGGTGCTGATGAAGGCACATCTTTAAAGAAGGTGTCTTGGGGCACTCTTTTGATGATTACCGGTGTTGGCTTTTGATTTCTTTGGCAACAGAGCTTGGCGGTATTGAATTGTTATCATAAAGTCAACATAAAAAGTCCCCTCAATTGAGGGGACTTTTTCTATAGAGTCGCGGTGCTTTTTATTGTTTTAAAAAGCGTTGCTTTATTATTGGTTTTCCAAGAGTCAATAATATGAAAAACGGCTTAGACGATCCTTCCAAGCCGCTTTGTATTATTAATTTATTCCCATTCGATGGTACCGATGGGTTTGGGGGTAAGATCAAGGAGGACACGGTTGATGCCGTTGACCTCGTGGGTGATGCGGTCGGTGATGTGATGAAGAATGGGGTAGGGAATTTCCTCGATGGTTGCAGTCATTGCATCTTTGGTATTGACAGCACGGATGATGGCGGGCCAGCCTTCATAGCGGCTCTCATCTTTTACGCCAACGCTTTTAATATCCGGTACTGCAATGAAATACTGCCAAACCTTTTCTGCGAGACCGTTTTTATCAAATTCTTCACGAAGAATTGCATCTGCTTCGCGAAGCGCGTGCAGTCTGTCGCGGGTGATGGCACCAAGGCAGCGCACGCCAAGACCCGGACCGGGGAAGGGCTGACGGTAAACCATGCTGTGAGGAAGACCGAGGGCTTCACCGACAACACGAACTTCATCTTTGAAGAGAAGCTTAATGGGCTCTACCAATTCAAATTGAAGATCTTCCGGAAGGCCACCAACGTTATGGTGAGATTTCACGGCTTTTTTTCCCTCAGCTTGCTTAATACTCTCAAGAATATCGGGATAAATGGTACCCTGAGCTAGATAGGAAACTCCTTCCAACTTGCGAGCTTCATCAGCAAATACGTTAATGAATTCTGCGCCGATGATCTTTCTCTTCTTTTCGGGATCGCTAACGCCGGCCAAAAGATCAAGAAAACGGTCAGTAGCGTCAACGTATACGAGGTTTGCATCCAGCTCGCCGCGGAACATTTCAATAACTGCTTCGCTTTCGCCTTTTCTCATAAGACCGTGATTTACATGAACACATACAAGCTGTTTGCCGATGGCTTTGATCAAAAGCGCGGCAACCACAGAGGAGTCTACACCTCCGGAAAGGGCCAGAAGAACTTTTTTGTCTCCTACCTGCTTTCTGACTTCTTGAACCTGTTCCTCAATAAATGCAGCGGCAAGTTCTTTCGTAGTAATTCTTGTCATGGATTCGGGACGAATGTTGGAACTCATAAATACCTCCGAAATTTAACAAATTTCCATTGAATTTATGGAAAATATTATAACTGCTTTTTATCAGTCTTGCAAGAGTTTTTTAACGATTTTCAAGAAAAATCGTGTGAATTGACAAGAAGAGTTTTTTTCGCTAACATAATAGCAAAGGAGGAGAGAGCATGGAAATTCGAGAACTCAGACAAGAAGATCTGGAAGAAGCTTCATACGTATTATGGAAAAGTTTTTATGAAGCGGAAAAGACAAATACATCAATGCAGGGAATGGAGTTTTTCCGCGATCTTACCTCGCCCGTTTCTCTTTCAATGAATTCATATGACGGTAGTATTGTTTTATACGGTGGATTTTCTTCGGAAAAATTAGAAGTTGTAGGTGCAGTAAAAGAGAAACGAATTATTTTGATGTTGTACGTGCGGCCTGAATCGTGGCGCCGCGGCTACGGAAAAAGAATGCTGGAATTCCTAGAGAATAAGTGCATTTCTTATGATGTATATTTAAATGCTTCTGACTGTGCTGTTGAATTTTATAAAAAGTGTGGATACCGAGTGATCGCACCAAGAAAAGTAGAGCACGAATTGATCTTTACACCGATGCAAAAAGAAAAAGTCAAAAAACTATTGACAAATACGATAATAATGATATAATCTATTCAGTTAGCAAAAGCTAACTTTTGATAATCCGTATTGGTTAGCAATGGCTAACCCCAACCATCTGAAAGGAGAAATTAGTGAAAACATTAAAAGATATCGGCGTAGGAAAGTCTGCTAAAGTAGTCAAAATCCATGGCGAAGGTGCAGTAAAACGCAGAATCATGGATATGGGAATTACCAAGGGTGTAGAAATTTATGTTCGGAAGGTTGCACCTTTGGGTGATCCCATTGAACTTTTTATCCGCGGCTATGAATTGAGCCTTAGAAAAGAAGACGCTAAAAATATTGAGGTAGAATAATGAGTATTCGCATTGCACTTGTAGGAAATCCAAACAGTGGTAAAACAACACTGTTTAACGCTTTGACAGGTTCTAACCAATATGTTGGTAACTGGCCCGGAGTTACCGTTGAGAAAAAAGGCGGCAAACTGAAAAAAGATAAATCAGTAGAAATTGTTGACCTTCCCGGTATCTATTCTCTTTCTCCGTATACGATGGAGGAAGTGGTTTCCAGAAACTTTTTGCTTGATGAGCGGCCTGATGCTGTTTTGAATATTGTAGACGGCACAAACCTTGAAAGGAACTTGTATCTAACCACTCAATTGATGGAACTTGAGATCCCCGTCGTTATTGCTATCAATATGATGGATCTTGTCAGAAAAAGAGGAGATGAGATCTATATTGATGCACTTTCCCGCGCCATTGGATGCCCTGTGTGCGAAATTTCAGCGTTGAAAGGTGAGGGAATGGAAGAAGCGGCCGATCTTGCCGTTCGCGCAGCAAAAGCTAAAAAAGCAGCTCATCTCCACATTTTTTCCGGTGAAGTGGAACATGCCATTGCGCACATTGAGGAAGCTACCGTACACCATCTGCCTGAGGAACAACAGCGTTGGTATGCTGTGAAGATTTTTGAGCGTGATGAAGAGGTTTTGAATAAACTCAAAATCGAAAAGAACGTAATTGAACATATAGAAAAAGATATTACTCACGTGGAGAAGATTTTAGATGATGATGCAGAAAGTATCATTACCAATGATCGTTATGTATATATCACCAATCTTACGGCAAAAGTAGTTAAGAAGAAGGATCCTTTTAAGCTTACCATTTCTGATCGCATTGATAAGATTTTGACAAACCGCATTCTCGCGCTACCCATTTTTGCTGGAATTATGTTTTTGATGTATGCCATTGCTATGGGTTCGTTTTCATTCTCTATTGGTACAATGGGTACTGATTGGGCAAACGATGTTCTTTTTGGCGAGTGGGTGCCTACAGTCTTTGATAAAATTCTGACTTCACTCGGTGTCAGCGGATGGCTTTACGGCCTTGTCATGGACGGTATTCTTGGCGGTGTTGGAGCAGTTCTTGGATTTGTTCCTCAGATTCTTGTGCTTTCGCTGCTATTATCCATTTTGGAAGATGTGGGATATATGTCCCGCGTTGCATTTATTATGGACAGGATCCTGAGAAAATTCGGGCTTTCCGGCAAATCGATCATTCCTATGTTGGTGGCTACCGGCTGCGGCGTACCCGGTATTTTGGCAAGCCGTACCATTGAGCAGGAAAACGACCGTAAAATTACGGTAATGACAACGGGCTTTATTCCTTGCGGAGCAAAAATGCCCATTATTGGACTTTTTGCCGGCGCTGTGTTTGGTAATTCTCCTCTTGTTGCGGTATCAGCCTTCTTTATCGGTGTTGCTGCCGTTGTTATTTCCGGTATCATTTTGAAAAAGTTTAAGACTTTTGCCGGCAAGCCTGCTCCTTTTGTAATGGAGCTTCCGGCATATCATCTTCCTTCGGTGCGCAATGTAGCTCGGACAACCCTTGATCGCGGCTGGGATTTCGTTAAGCGTGCAACTACCATTGTGTTGCTGAGTTCAATTGTGCTTTGGTTTTTAAATACTTATGGCTTTACTCCCGATGGCTTTGGTGCTGTAGAAGATAGCAATTATTCTCTCCTTGCATACGTTGGCAGGTTCTTCTCTTGGATCTTCGTACCTATTGGCTGGATAGGTGATATGGGATGGAAAGCTACTGTTGCTACCGTAACTGGTCTGATTGCAAAAGAAGAGGTCGTTATGACCTTTGGTACGCTTTATAATTTTGCAGGAGAATTGAGTGAGTCCGGTGATGAAATTTGGACGATGATTGCCCGTGATTTTGGTCCCGTAAGAGCGTATAGCTTTATGATCTTTAACCTTTTGTGTGCACCTTGCTTTGCTGCCATTGGCGCTATTAAGCGTGAAATGGGTGACAGGAAGTGGACCTGGGCAACCATAGCGTATATGTGTGGTTTTGCGTATGCAATTTCTCTCATCGTGTACCAACTTGTAGGTCTTGTCATTGGTGAGGTAGCATTTAATGTTTTCACTGTTTTGGCTGTGATTGTTTTGGTATTCCTTCTTTATTTGATTTTTCGAAAAGGATATCATGCGCCCGAAAAGAAAAAATAATTTTATTTGAGGAGTTGAAATGGGAGATTTCATTGTTATTGCAGTTATTGCAGTTATTTGCTTTTTCGTAATCAGATCTATGATTAAAAAACGCAAAAGCGGGTCTTGCTCCTGCGGCTGCTCCGAATGTGCAAAGAAAGATTTGTGTCACCCCAAAAAAAGGGATTAAAAAAGTATCCACCCGATATTCGGGTGGATACTTTTTTTCAATAAAAAACGCCGCAACTGCGGCGTTTTTTGTTGCTATGATTAAGCTTTGCCTGCGCAACCGAGTACGTTGATCAGCTTGTGACGAACGATCTCTTTGATGTTTGCTCTTGCGGGCTTCAGATATTCTCTGGGGTCAAACTTAGAGGGTTCATCGTTGAAGAACTTACGAATGGTACCGGTCATTGCAAGACGGAGGTCGGAGTCAATGTTGATCTTGCAGACGGAGAGAGAAGCTGCCTTGCGGAGCTGCTCTTCGGGAACACCGATTGCATTGGGCATTTTACCGCCATTTTCGTTAACCATCTTAACATATTCCTGAGGAACGGAGGAAGAACCGTGAAGAACGATGGGGAAGCCGGGAAGGCGACGGGTAACTTCTTCCAGAACGTCAAAACGGAGAGCGGGGGGAACGAGGATGCCCTGCTCGTTTACGGTGCACTGCTCGGGAGTGAATTTGTATGCGCCGTGGCTGGTACCGATGGCGATTGCAAGAGAATCACAACCGGTTTTTGTAACGAATTCTTCTACTTCTTCGGGTCTGGTGTAAGATGCAGCTTCGGCAGCAACCTTAACTTCATCTTCGATGCCTGCAAGGCTACCGAGCTCAGCTTCTACAACGACACCACGAGCGTGTGCATATTCAACAACCTTTCGGGTAATTTCGATGTTTTCTTCAAAGGGCTTGGAAGAAGCATCAATCATAACGGAGGTGAAACCACCGTCGATACAAGATTTGCAGGTTTCAAAGCTGTCACCGTGGTCAAGGTGAAGTGCAATCGGGATGTTGGGGCATTCCTGAATAGCAGCCTCAACGAGCTTTACAAGGTAGGTATGGTTTGCATAAGCTCTTGCTCCCTTGGAAACCTGGAGGATAACGGGGGAATTTTCTTCAGCGCATGCTTCGGTAATACCCTGAACGATCTCCATGTTGTTTACGTTGAAAGCGCCAATGGCGTAACCGCCGTTGTAGGCCTTCGCGAACATTTCTTTTGTGTTTACAAGTGCCATAGTATTTCTCCTTCATTCTTTTTTGGTGATCCAAATAACCAACTAATTCTAGCACGAGCATAATTTTCTGTCAAGTAATTCCAAATAAGTTTATAAAAAAACATATAATTAAAATATATAAAAGATAAACCGAAAATTTCAAGTTAAAGATTACTTAAAAATATACTAATAGAATTGACTTTGCCGCCAAATTGTGGTAAAGTATGATGATAATATATTTTTTCTTATTTTAGGTTTCTGTTTCTTCAGGAAGCGAGGGTAATATGGTCATTTTGGGAATTGATCCCGGCATTGCCACGACAGGTTTTGGTGTGTGTAAAAAAGAAAACGACCGCTTCGAGTATCTAAATTGCGGTGTGATTGAAACTGCAAAAGGCCAACGTGTTGAGGCTCGCATTAAGCATATTCACGATAGCATTGTTTCATTGATTGAAACATATCGTCCCGATGCGCTTGCCATTGAAGAACTATTTTTCGCGAATAACCAAAAAACAGTTATCAATGTTGCTCAGGCAAGAGGTGTGATTCTTCTTGCTGCGGAGGAAAGAAGGCTTCCAATTTTTGAGTACACTCCTTTGCAGGTAAAACAGTCCGTTGTCGGCTATGGAAGGGCAGAAAAACATCAGGTCATGGAAATGGTTCGCATTCTTTTTCGTTTGCCCGGTGTTCCTCGGCCAGACGACGCCGCAGATGCACTGGCAATTGCTTTGACACACGGCTACCGTTCTTCATCCAAAATTGCTCGGTTACATACGGTATCCGACTCCAAAAAAACAGGAGGAAAATAAATGTTTGATTATTTATTCGGCGCCATTCAAGCCATTGGTCAAAATAAATGCGTGATTGATACGCATGGTATTGGTTGGTTTCTTACGATCTCCGCTAAGACTGCAGGCAAACTTTCAGGTCAGAAAGATGCCAAGATTTACACCTACCTCAATATGGGGTCTTCTGATAGAGCGACGATGGAGCTCTTTGGATTTTCTACAGAGTATGAGCGCAGTTTTTTTGAAATGCTGATTGCTGTTTCCGGTATTGGCCCCAAAGCGGCGATTTCTATTCTTTCAGCTTTGGATCCTGAAGAATTGACTATGTGTATTTTATCCGGAGATGCCAAGGCATTGACTGCTGCCCAAGGCATTGGAATGAAAGGTGCACAGAAAGTTATTCTTGAGTTAAAGGATAAAGTTGGCAAAACTACTGTTTCAGCGGTTACAGCGGGCAGTGCTCCGGCAAATCAATCTTCTGAATTTTCCGAAGCAGTAAATGCTCTTGTGGTACTTGGTTATCAGCCTCAGACGGCTGCAAGCGCTGTACGCGCTGTTGCCGATAAAGCGAGCGGTCTTCAGGATTTGATCCGACTTGCATTGAAATCAATGGGAGATAAATAAACATGTCACAGGAATTTGAAACTGATTTTGAAAACCGAATCGTTTCTGCAACATTCACCCCTGCAGATGCTACGGAGGAGTTTGGGGAAGAAAATTCTCTGCGGCCTCAAACTCTTTCAGACTACGTAGGTCAAGAGAAAATTAAAGAGAATTTGAAAGTTTTTATTCAAGCTGCGAAACTTCGCGGTGAAGCGCTTGATCATATTTTGCTCTATGGACCTCCCGGTTTGGGTAAAACCACGCTTTCCCATATTATTGCTAACGAAATGGGAGTAAATATTAAAATTACTTCCGGTCCTGCCATTGAAAAACCCGGTGATCTTGCAGCAATTCTTTCATCACTCTCTGCGGGAGACGAGCTCTTTATTGATGAAATTCACCGTCTTTCCCGTGCCGTTGAGGAGATTCTTTACCCTGCGATGGAAGATTTTGCCCTTGATATTATTATGGGGCAAGGACCTGCAGCGAGAAGTATTCGCATTCCCTTGGAGAAGTTTACTCTTATTGGCGCAACTACAAGAGCAGGCTCGTTATCTTCACCCTTAAGAGATCGTTTTGGTATGCTGATGCGCCTTGAGCTTTATACCAACAAAGAATTGGCTTCTATTGTAACTCGTTCTGCGGGGATTTTACAGATCCCCATAGAATCTGAAGGCGCCCTTGAAATTGCAGGCAGAAGCCGCGGAACGCCTCGTATTGCGAACAGGCTTTTGAAGCGAGTACGTGATTTTGCAATGGTAAAAGGCAATGGTGTTATTACCAATGAAATTGCAAAATTGGCTCTTGATCGTCTTGAGGTTGACAGTCTTGGGTTAGATCAGATTGACAGAAAGCTTCTTACGGCAATTATTCTTAACTTTTCCGGTGGTCCCGTGGGCTTGGAAACCCTTTCTGCAACTATAGGCGAAGAAGCGGTTACCATTGAAGATGTTTACGAGCCGTATTTGATGCAGATCGGCTTTCTTTCGCGCACCCCAAGGGGGAGATGTGTAACTCCACATGCATATCGTCACCTCGGAATACCGATTTCAGGTGATGAACAAATGACTATGGATATTGAAGACTCCGGAGAAAAATAATGTGGTATTTGGAAAATTTAGGTGATTACCATCTTCTGGACTGCTCTGACGGAGAGCGTCTGGAACGTTGGGGAAAATATACGCTGATTCGTCCCGACCCTCAAGTGGTATGGAAAGGTATACGCAGACATCCCGACTGGAACAAGGCGGATGCGGTCTATACGCGTAGCAAATCCGGCGGTGGCGCTTGGAGCGAGAATAAATTACCTTCATCATGGAAATGTAATATTGCAGATTTGTCTTTCCACGTAAAACCTATGGGATTTAAACATACGGGAGTTTTTCCCGAACAGGCTTCCAACTGGAAATGGATGGAAGCACTCTGCAGAAGACGCCGCGAAGAAGGGAAAGAGGTTCGTGTGTTGAATCTCTTTGCATACACCGGTGGTGCGAGCCTTGCCTCTGCAAAAGGGGGGGCTCACGTTGCACACGTTGATGCTGCGAAAAATATGGTCGCTATGGCGAAGGAAAATATGAAGCTCTCGGGAATGGAATCTGCTCCTTGCCGATATCTTGTTGATGATGCATTGAAATTTGTTCAGAGAGAGGCTCGCCGTGGCAATCGTTACGACGGTATAGTGATGGATCCTCCTTCGTACGGCCGTGGTCCAAAAGGGGAAATGTGGCATCTCGAAGATAGCATTCATGATTTGATTCGAGAAACTGCTGCTATTCTGAGCGATGACCCGTTGTTTTACCTTGTTAATTCATACACTACGGGATTATCCGGCAGTGCAGTGTCTTATTTAGTCAATGAAGAAGTAAAGAGCCGCTTCGGAGGCACGATTACCTCCGATGAGGTTGGACTTTTTGTAGAGAGCACGGGTAAGTGTCTGCCTTGTGGCTTTGCTACTCGTTGGGAAAAGGAGTAATGGCTTGAAAACCGAACCGATCATTTGTTGCGATAATGTATCCTTTCGTTATGAAACAGAAAAGGGTGATGAACAGACACGTGCGGTCAGCGATGTCTCTCTTACCATTGAAAAAGGGAGTTTCGTCGCTATTCTCGGGCGCAACGGAAGCGGAAAAAGTACATTGGCAAAGCTGATGAATGGTATTCTTATACCGGATTCCGGTAGTGTAACGGTGTGTGGTATTTCAACAGCTGCAGAAGAGAATCTCCTTCCTATACGCAAGCGCGTTGGCATGGTTTTTCAAAACCCTGATAATCAGCTGGTTTCCAATTTGGTGGAAGAAGATGTTGCGTTTGGACCCGAAAATCTAGGTATAGCGCCTGATGAGATTCGCCGCCGTGTTGATTGTGCCTTAGAAACGGTGGGAATGAAAGATTTTTCCCGTCACGCACCCCATAAATTGTCAGGTGGTCAGAAACAGCGTATAGCTATTGCTGGAATTCTTGCGATGATGCCCGAGTGTATTCTTTTTGATGAATCTACTGCTATGTTGGACCCACAAGGCAGGCGAGATATTATGGATACGATTCTTCATTTGAATCGTGATAAAAAAATAACGATTGTTTTGATTACCCATCACATGGATGAAGCCGTTATGGCAGATCGAGTAATTGTTATGGATGGCGGTAAGGTAGTAAAGGACGGTGTTCCGCAAGAAATTTTTTCTGACGTGCCGTTTTTACATGCTTTGGGATTAGATGCCCCTCAAACCACGGAGTTCTTGCATCTTATTTCTGAGACGCCTGATTTTTTAAGTATTGATTTACCTAAGGGTGTGCTTGATATTGAAACGGCATCGAAGCTTATACTAAGTTTATTTGGGAAAGAGTAATATGGCAGAAATAAAATTGGAGCATGTTTCCTATCTTTACAGTCCTTCAACGCCTTTTGAAAAAGCAGCGCTGAAAGACATTGATATTTCTTTTTCTCCCGGACGGATCACCGGCGTTATCGGTCATACCGGTTCGGGTAAGAGTACTCTTGCCCAAATTTTAAATGGCATTCTTCGCCCAACGAGTGGCAGCGTCCTTTTGGATGGAAAAGAGATCTTTAGCGATGCAAAGAATTTGGTTGCACACAGATTTCGCGTTGGTCTTGTTTTTCAATATCCCGAATATCAGCTTTTCGAGGAAAGCGTATATAAAGATATTGCCTTCGGCCCAAAAAATATGGGGAAAAGTGACGCTGAAATTCGAAAAATGGTTGATGAAGCGGCGCGCTTTACCGGTGTTGGCGAAGATTGGATGGAGAAATCTCCGTTTGAGCTTTCGGGTGGGCAAAAGAGACGTGTTGCGATAGCAGGGGTTCTTGCGATGGATCCGGATGTTATTGTACTGGACGAACCTGCTGCCGGGCTTGATCCCGGTGGCAGAGAAGAAATTTTGGGAAGATTGAAAACATATCAGCGTGAAAAGAACAAAACTGTCATTCTGATTTCTCATAGCATGGAGGATATCGCCCGCTTTGCTGATGATCTTCTTGTTTTAAAGGACGGTACTGCTTTTCTTCATGGTACGGTTGAAGAGGTGTTTTCTCAAGGCGAAAAAATTGAGGACGCGGGGCTTGCTCTTCCTCAAATCACAAAATTGTTCAGACTCTTAAAAGCAAAAGGCCTACCTGTATCTGATGCAGTTCATACCGTATCCGATGCGGTATTTGAGCTCGTCCGGCTGAAGAAGGAGGAGAATGATGCTTAAAGATATAACTTTGGGTCAGTATTTTCCGGGAAACAGTATTCTTCACCGTATGGATCCCAGACTTAAAATTCTTTTGATGATTGAGTTTGTTGTTCTTGTTTTCTTTGCAACCAATCTCTATACTTTTGCGTATCTCTCTCTTTGTATGGCGCTTCTTATATTCTTCTCCGGTATTTCCGTTTCTGTTATTATCAAGGGATTAAAACCTATTATTTTTATTTCCTTGTTTACTGCTCTGATCAATGTTTTTTGGACAACAGGAGAAACGCCTGTGGTAGATTTTTACTTTGTCCATATCTATCCCGAAGGTCTTTGGCGCGCTCTTTTTATGGTTCTCCGCATTATTTCTCTCGTGGCCGGCACCAGTGTTTTGCTTACTTATACAACAAGTCCCATGGATCTTACTGACGCGCTGGAGAGTCTTCTGTCTCCACTGAAAAAAATACATGTTCCTGTGCATGAGTTCGCAATGATGATGTCCTTGGCCCTTCGCTTCGTTCCCACACTTGTTGAAGAAACGGAAAAAATCATAAACGCGCAAAAGGCAAGAGGCGCGGATTTTGAGAGTGGCAATCTATTTCATCGTGCAAAAGCTCTGGTTCCAATTCTGATACCACTTTTTATTTCAGCTTTTTCCCGTGCGACCGAGCTTGCAGTAGCTATGGAGTGCCGTTGTTACACCGGTGGTGAGGGAAGAACTCGCATGAAAGTAATGCGACTTAAATTTGATGATATCCTTTGGTTTTTGATTGTAAGCGTTCTTCTTTTAGCAATTGTCGTAGTTGGATTGATCCCCTGTACAATTGGCGGTGTGTTATGAAGCGAGTAGCTCTTGTTTTGGGTTATGACGGTACAAATTATCATGGCTGGCAAATTCAAAATAACGCAGTAACGATACAAGAAGAGATCCAAAAAGCGCTCGCTCAGCTTTTTAAGACAGATGTAACGGTTTTTGGCTGTAGTCGTACCGATGCCGGAGTGCACGCTAAAAGGTTTGTTTGTCATTTTGACCTTCCTTTCTCATTTCCTTTGGATCGTTTGCCGCTTGCCCTTAATGCTTTGCTTCCGCATGATATTGCTGTAAGGGAAGCGATTGCGGTTCCCACTGATTTCCATGCGCGTTTTTCCTGTCGTGGAAAAACATACGTCTATCGGCTTTTGAATTCGCCGTTGCGTTCTCCTTTTGAATGCAATCGTGCAGGATTTTGGCCGGTGAGACTGAATGCCGAAAATATGGATAATTTTGCGCAGAGTTTTGTTGGTGAACATGATTTTTCCGCTTTTATGGCGACAGGATCTGTAATTGAAGACACTGTGCGAAAAATTTCCTCTTGTTCCGTTGAAAGAGATAACGACATTATTCGTTTTTCTGTCACAGGAAACGGTTTCTTATATAATATGGTTCGTATTATGGTTGGAACGCTTATTTACGCAGATTTAAATAAGCTTAATAAAACAATTCCCGAGATAATAAAACTCAAGGATAGGACACTTGCCGGGATAACTGTTCCGCCCCAAGGTCTTTATCTTGAAAAGGTTTACTACGATCTTTCTGTTATTTCTGATTAAGCTATGAAATAAATGAACAAAAATAATGAAGGGGGTACTGCTGGATGGAGAACGAAAAAATATCTGAAAGCCGTTCTGAAAAAAAAGCAAAAAAATTTAGGCTTTATAAATTTATTGCACTGTCTGTTTTAGTGGTATTTCTTTTAGGCGGGTTTGTTTTGTTTGAAAATGATATTACCATTGAAAATCTTCGGTATTTGATCAAATATCTTGACTTTTCTTCCTCAGGTGCTTTTTCAGAAGAAGGAGTTGTTTATTATAATTCTGATTCTGAAAACCGTTTTTATGTTTTTCGCGGGGATCTTGCCATTGCTAACCAAAGCGGTGTTACGTTGTATGATCGTAGAGGCAGTGCGGTCATGACTGACTCCTTTACTATGTCAAACCCAACCTGTGTTTGTGGAGACAAGTACCTTATCGTATATGATCTTGGCGGATATCAATTAAGGGTTTACAATTCATTTGCTTTGCTTTTTGAAAAGACCTTTGATTATGTTATTCAGTCTGCCGGTGTAAACGGTGATGGCGACTTTTGTGTTGTGACTTCAGAAAAATCATACCATTCCGCGGTGCTTGTTTATGATCATAATTTTAAGCAAATTCAGCAGTGGTTTTCTTCTGAAAAGTTTGCTGTCGATGCGCAGATTTCTGATCGAGGTATTCTTACCATCTCAGCAATTCATGTAGATGACGGTTCCTTGATTTCAGATCTGATTGAGCTTAAGATTGGAAAAAACGAGCCACTTTCTACTCTGACCATTCAAGAGGAAATGCCGTTTTCTTACTCGACGGATCAAAATGGTACGTTGCTTTTAACTGATCTCGGTCTATGCAGTGTTGAGGGTGGCGAAATAAAAAATCGTGTTAATTTTTCTGATAATAGCATTAAAATGATTCGCTACGGGAATGAAATTTCTGCTGTAGTTCAAGATGAACTTTCTGTGGGCGTTAGTTACCGTGTTCGAGTATTTGATCGCAATGCAAGTGAAATTTTGTCACGGCAGTTTTCTGTTCAAATCAGAGATATAGAGGTTTTTGATGAGACCGTTTATGTGTTAACATATACAGGCCTTGTGATTATGAGGAGCGGGGAAGAGTTCAGGGAAATTCCTCTTTCCGGTGATTATACAGATATTGGTGTCCTATCGCAGGATTGTGTGATACTCTGTTCCGATACTGTTGCAGATATTCGTATTTTTGATTGAATTATGGAGGATGGATATGAACATCTTGGTTGATGCAATAATTTTGATTGTTCTTCTTCTCTGTGTTTGGGGTGGACATAAGAACGGCTTTATTAAGTCTTTCTTTGGCCTTTTTGGTAGCGTTGCTGCTTTCATCTTGTCTTCTATTCTTGCTAATCCTATTGGAAGATGGTTGGGCGAAAAGTTTATTTTTCCAATTATGGAAAAGTACTTACTAACAGCTCTTTCCGCTCGAATCGGCACAACTGTGGAAAACCTTGATTTTAGTGCATTGCCCGCGTCATGTGATGATATTTTGTCTCGTTTTGGTTTTTCGTCGGAAAGCGTGAAGGAATTGCTAGTTGCCAAGGGGGATACGCTAGGCGAAAACATGTTAGAGAGCGTATCAAATTATGTTATTCAACCAATCTCTGATACTGTTGGATTCGCAATTGCCTATATTGCATTATTCATAGTTTTATCCATTGCAATTCGATTGGCTGTAAAAGCTCTTAATCTAGTGGCTAAGCTTCCAGTCCTTAATTTTTCAAACAAGACTCTTGGGTTATTAATGGGCGTGGTTTGGGGATTGTTTTTATCCCTTGTGCTTTCAGGTGCTTTTTCGTATCTTGAACCTGCTTTGCAGGGGAACAAGATACAATTTGTTAATGAATTTGACGTTGAAAAAACTTATCTGGTTCGCACTTTATCAAAGATTGATTTACTAGGATTTTTTGCTATAAAATGAGATGAAAGGATATAAAATGAGCTCTTTTCGTTTTAAAAAAGAACATATTCCAAATATAATTACTGTTATTCGTATTATTTTGATTCCTGTTTATGTCCTGTCTTTCTTTGGCTTGCTTTCATTTGGAAGTGGCAGTAATCCGCTTGTGTTTTCCGGTTGTGTTTTCCTTTTAGCCGGATTTAGTGATGCGTTGGATGGCTACTTGGCACGTAGAAATCATTGGATCACTGATATTGGTAAACTACTCGATCCTTTCGCTGACAAGCTTTTAGAGCTAGCCGTCACCGTCTGTTTGGCGATTGAATTCAGGGGACCGTTTGTAATCCTTGCTGCCATAATCATAACAAAAGAAATTCTAATGATCATAGGTGCCTACTTGATTATGGCTAAAAGTAAATTTTATGTATCTGCCGGGTGGTGCGGAAAACTTGCAACCGTTGTTTGGTATGTTTTGATATGCACAGTTCACTTCTTTCCGGTGACGGGTGTTGGCAACTCTTTGTTTTTCGATGCGTTATGTATTGTTCTGATTTTGGTTATGCTGATGGCGTTTGTTCTATATGTGTTCAATTATGCTACACAGATTGAATCCACAAAAGAAGCGATCATCAAAGAAAAAAAGTTAAAATAGTTTTTAATGAGGTAGCATTCTATTATGAAAATGTGTTCACGTTGCAAAGAACGTCCTGCTGTAATCTATATCAATAATATACAAGGGGATAAGGTCACATCACAAGGACTCTGCTTTCGCTGCGCCAAGGAATTAAATATTAAGCCTTTTTCTGATTTTATGGAAAAAATGGGAATGAAAGACGATGATATGGATATGCTCGAAGAACAAATGGGGCAGATGATGGAGGGGTTTGGCGGTGCTGAAAGCGGTGCTATGGCTATGGATATCAATTCGCTTTTCGGCGGTGCTATGCCTGTTCCCGCTGAGAGTGAAAAGTCCGAAGAAAAGTCATCACAAAAAGAGAAAGATAGTACCAAAAAGAAGCATGGTAAGATGTTGGATGGCTACTGTATCAATTTAACTCATCGTGCAAAAAAAGGCGAACTCGATCGAGTTATTGGAAGAGATAAGGAATTGGATCGCGTGGTACAGATTCTTTGTCGCAGACAAAAAAACAATCCGTGTCTCATTGGAGAACCTGGCGTTGGCAAAACTGCCATTGCAGAGCTTTTGGCCCAACGTATTGCTGATGCAAAGGTTCCTGTACGCCTTTTGGATAAAGAGGTGTTTCTTCTGGATCTTACAGCTCTTGTGGCTGGAACACATTTTCGTGGGCAGTTTGAAAGTCGAGTTAAATCTTTGGTTGAAGAAGTAAAAAAACTTGGCAATATTATTCTCGTTATTGATGAAATTCACACTATTGTCGGTGCAGGAGATTCCGAAGGCGGAATGAGTTGTGCGAATATTTTAAAACCTGCGTTGTCCAGAGGCGAAATCCAGATTATTGGAGCTACCACTCTTGCTGAATACCGAAAATATATTGAGAAGGATCAAGCACTTGAGCGTCGTTTTCAACCTGTCTCCGTGGATGAGCCTACGGTTGAAAGAACTGTTGAGATTTTAAGAGGCATTAAAAGCCACTATGAAAAATTTCATGGTCTTTCTATCCCGGAATCGGTTTTAAAGACTACGGTCGCTCTCTCGGAGCGGTATATCACTGATCGCTTTCTTCCCGATAAAGCGATCGATGTATTGGATGAAGCATGTTCAAAAAAATCGATCGATAGCTTGATTATTAATAGAATTGACTCACTTGTAAGAGAACTTTCGAATCTTAGCTCTGAAAAAGAAGCGTTAGAAGCAGTTACCGAGCCTGATGACAGCACATACGCTCGTCTTGCCGAGTTGAAACTTTCTGAGATCCGTAAGAGAGAAGAATTGGATAGTTTGTCGCGTCAAAGAGATGAGATCTCCCTAGGTATAGAGGACATTGCGCGAGTAATTGAAACTTGGACTGGAATTCCTGCTGCAAATATTTCTGAAAATGAATTTGAGAAGATTTCTACTTTAAAGGAAATATTGTCTAAGCATATCGTTGGGCAGGAAAAAGCGGTAGATGCTGTTTGCCGCGCAATTAAGCGCCATCGCGCCGGGATCAGCGTTAAAAAGAAGCCTGCGAGCTTTATTTTTGCAGGGCCAACCGGTGTTGGAAAAACAGAGCTTGTGAAGTTTTTGGCATCCACTTTGTTTGATTCTACTGAATCCTTGATTCGCTTGGATATGTCAGAATTCATGGAAAAACATTCCGTTTCCCGCATTATAGGTTCTCCTCCCGGGTATGTTGGATATGACGATGCGGGGCAACTAACGGAAAAAATTCGTCGCAAGCCTTATTCTGTTGTTCTTTTTGATGAAATTGAAAAGGCTCATCCCGATGTCCTCAATATTCTTTTGCAGATCCTTGATGATGGAAGAGTAAGCGACGCACACGGCAAAGAAATCAATTTTGAAAACACCGTAATTGTTATGACAACCAATGCCGGCAGTCAGGTGAAAAGCGGTGTAACCGGATTCGGTCATTCTCTTACAGAAGGGGATGAGTCCCGCACAATAAAAGGCCTCGAAAACTTCTTGAGACCTGAATTTATTAACCGTGTTGACGAAATTATTACTTTTTCAAAGCTTTCGCGCGAGAGTTTTGAAAAGATTGCTGAGCTCCGCTTGTCTGAATTGAAGACTGCTATGGCTGAAAAATGTTTAACATTGTCCTTTGGCAAGGATGTTGTTGAGTTTGTAGCAGCTGAATCTTTTAGCGAGAAGTTCGGTGCCAGAAATATGGCGCGTTTTTTACAAACGAATGTTGAAGATAAGATTGCTGACGCGATTGTTTCCGACCGTGACGGACATCTTGCTAAAATTAAAATTTCTGTTAAAGACGGGAGTATTCAAATTCACTTGAATTAAGAGGTACAATGAATTTACTTGAGGTTGGGTTATCTAAGCTTTGCGAAATTCTCGGCACCGATACCGAAAGCGGACTTACAGCGGAACAAGTAATGCAGAACCGTAGAGAATTCGGTGAGAATATTCTTTTTGAAAAGAAGAATACTTGGATTGCACTGTTAAAAAGAGTTTTTTGCGATATTATGATGGTCCTGTTTCTTCTTATCAGTTTGTTTGATTATTTGGAAACCGGAAATATATATTCTCTCAGTGTTGGAATTCTGGTTATTGCTCTATATGCTTTTTTTGCACTAGGAAGCTATCTTTATGTTTCTTCGGTAAAGAAGAAAATTGAACGATTTTCGCGCAGTAGATATCATGTTCGCCGTTCCGGAGTAATACGATCTGTTGAAAAATTTGAATTGGTTCCCGGAGATATTCTTCTTTTGGAGAAGGGGGATGTTATGCCTTGCGATGGCATAATTTTAAAGCACCGCGCCCTGAAAATTTTGGAAGCAAGTGTTACAGGCAAACGAATTCCTGTTTTCAAGCGTAGCCACGAAGAGGTCGAAGAGGAGGGGAGCGGTCTTCCGTATTTTGAATGCATACTTTTTGCAGGAAGTGTTGTTTTGCATGGCAGTGCAAAAGTTTTTGTTTGTAATACTGGACGTAATGTTTTTGACAATCAAAACTTCACTGTATCCAGGCAGAACACTGCTCAGCCTACGATCTATGAAACCGCAATGGAGCTAAAAAAGCAGATCTCGCTTGTTTGGGTTATTGCATGTTTCTTTTTATTTGTTTGGGGCGTTTTTTTTGGAAATGATGTGTTCCATGCCTTTTACTATTCGGTAGCTCTTGTTATTGCTGCTTTCCCGGATGCCATTGAATATCTATCGGATCTTTCCATAGCATATATGTCTGCTAAACTGTTTCGTGAAGGTGTGATCCTCCGTAATCCCGGCGCAGTTGATCGACTTTGTGATGCCAATAGCGTTTTTGTAAATTCCGGTGACTATCTGTTTTATTCTCATCCCTTGGCCGGCGCATATTATCTTGGCAATGCTTTCTATGAATTTAAAACTGAACCGGAGCATGCCTCGCCGATTTTGGAAAATTTGCTGCTCGCTCAAAGTTCGAAGGTCTATTATTCCGGAAAGAAGGAAGAATGGAACGGTGAAAAGGCAATTTTATCAGCTGCTGCCTCTATTGGGTTGCAAAAGCCCACGCTTTATCGCAGTCACTTGCATATTAACCACTATGATTATGATTCTAAATATGGATATTCCTGTGCGCTTGTTATGAAGGACGGCGAATACAAGCTGATTATTCGCGGAAAACAAAAGGCGGTTTTATCGTGCTGCAACTATATTTGGGAAAATGGTAGGTCTATCCCTATGAACGCATCAATTCGTTTGCAGACGAAGGCTGATGCACGTCATCTTGCCGGCATTTGTGAAAAAATTGAAGCTGTTGCAGTTCTTTCATTGTCTTCACCTTCAACGGGTGACCAGCGCAGTTTGTGTCACAATATGACCTACGTTGGCCTTTTTGGACTTTCTACGCCAATCAGCGCTGCTTCTGCAAGTGCTGTTAATACTTGTCAAAAATCTGGAATACATACCTATTTGCTGACTGATGATTATCCCGAAACCGTGTCTGCTCTTGCAAAAAGTGTTTCTATTATCGGGGAGGATGATTACCAGTATGCATTGTCTTATCAAAGCTATCAAAGAATGGATCGCGGTGTGTATATTGCTGATATAGAGAAGTATAAAGCTTATTGCGGGTTTCCCGTTGAAGAGAAGCAAAGCATCATAAAGTACCACAAAGATAATGGCAACATTACTGTTGCACTGACAGAAGGAATTTATGAAACGCTTCCGCAAATGGAATCGGATATTTCAATTGTTAGTAGTAACGAGAAGCAAAACGCTGTGCGTCTTAACGCGGACATTTTGTTTAATGAGAAAAAATATGAGCTTGTTCCGCTCTGCATCAATTGGGCCAGAATTTTTTACAGAAACATTGTTCACATTATGCAGTATATCCTTCTTTTGCAGGTGGCGTTTGGAATAAGTGTATTTATTGGTATTACCGCCAATGGGGAAGCTCCTGTTCCGCTTTTTCAGATGGTTCTTGGTGGACTGGGAGTGTGTATTCCCTTTGGTGTGAATATATTTCATCGATTGCCCGGGCCGCGTCTTGAAAATAATAAAGGCGTTTTGAAAGATGATCGTGTATCTTCGCTTCAGGTTTTGATCATTATACCTTTAATTGTAGGATCGACCCAGGCATTGGCGGTTATGCTTTCCCATAGAATCGGTCTTTATGCTTCGGGAAGCACATTAACAGCATCAGCGACAGCGCTTATTACAATGGTGTTTTCTTCCTACTTTTCTTCGTTGTCTATAAAGTTTGATAATTCTATTTTTACAAAAATAAAAGAATTTGGAAAAACAGAATTGATTACGTTTGCAGTAGCATCCGTTGTGACGGTATTGCTTTCTTCACCAAAGATTACATTTCTCTGGCAGAAGGAGGAATATGTTCTGCGTTTTTGGCCGGTATTTTTTTCCGTGATTTTGTCAGTGTTACCTGCTGCTGTGATGGAGTTTATGAAATATTTGAAAAAAGAAGATGATTCTGCCCTTGTGGGCTTGATTCATAATAATTTGAAAGGAGAATGAACTATGACTTCTGTAACTAAAGAAAGCATTATTGGCGATATTCTCGATGCAGATCAGGGAACTGCTCAGTTCTTTTTCGAGATTGGTATGCACTGCTTGGGATGCCCTGCATCTCGCGGCGAGAGCATTGCTCAGGCATGTGCTGTTCATGGCACCAATGCAGATGAATTGGTTGCTAAGATCAATGCATACCTTGCCTGCAAGTAATGGATTGGTCCACTCGGCTTGTCTTTCGGAACGGCTTCTCGCAATTGCGGAGCGTGTTCCGAAAGATTGTGTCGTGTGTGACGTTGGATCCGATCACGGCGCATTGCCTCTTTATCTGTTAAAAAGCGGTCACTGCCCCCGTGTTGTTGTAACCGATTTGAATTGTTTTCCTTTGGAACGAGCCAAAAAAGCCTTGGTTCGTGAACAAGTTGATCATCTTGCGGACTTTTTACTCACTGATGGCATTGATAATACGACATGCTACAACCCTGACGTGTACGTTATTGCAGGTATGGGGGGAGAAACGATTTCCGGAATTCTGGAGAGAGGCATCTCGTCGATCTCTGCAGGCATTACTTTCATTTTGCAACCAATGAGCAGGGAAGCTTATCTCAGAAAATTTTTGTACGAAAACGGCTTTCGCGTTTATGAAGAAACTGTAGTTTTTGAAAACGATAAATTTTTTCCCGTGTTCTGCGCCACATATGACAAGATAATTAGAAAACAAGATGATTTTTTTTATAAATTTGGCGAATATTTGCCAAAAAATACAAACTCTGTTATAAAACGTTATTGGAAGGCATTGCTTAACAAAGTCCGTACAAAAAAAGAAGGAAGGATTAATGCAAAGCTTGATGTCTTACAAGAAGAAAAAGAAGAACAATTTTTATTATCCCTAATGGAGGATAACTGTGAGAATTTATGAGATAGAATCATATTTTGAAACACTTTACCCGTCTTCTTTTGCCTGCGAATGGGACAATGGAGGCCTTCTTGTTTGCCCCGATCGAAGAAAAGAAGTTACAAAGGTTTTGACTTGCCTTGATGTTACCTTTGCTGCTATTGAAAAGGCACGAGCAGAGGGATGCGAATTAATAGTGAGTCACCACCCGATGATTTTTTCACCGATCGTGAGTATTAATGAAGAAACCGTTGTCGGTCAAAAAATTCTAATGTTATTAGAAGCGGGAATTTCTCTGATTTCGTTACATACAAGGTTTGATTCGGCCGTTGGTGGACTTAATGAAATGTTTGCAAAAAGTATTGGTATTTTACCGTCTTGCTCCGGTGGATTTTTGGAGAATGAACCAAATGTTGGCGGCATTGGTGATCTCCCGGCAAAGTACTCTCCTTTAGAACTTGCTCGCCATGTTTCGCACGTGTTATCTTCGCCGGTAAAAATGTATTCAGCCGAACTCGATATTGTGAAGGTAGGATATTGCTGCGGATCTGGAAAGGATTTAGTTAAGCCTTGTTTTTTGAAGGGGGCAGATGCCTTTATCGGTGGCGATATTCCTTATCATATTGCCTTGGATGCAGTGGAACTTGGTATGACGGTAATTGATTGTGGCCACTACGCTTCTGAGAAAAATGCATCTCTTTACTTCAGTAAGGCGTTAAACTCGCTTTCCTCGGAATTGGCAGTGATTCCTTTTTCTGAAGATTTAGGCGGTGAAATCGTTACATTTTGCTAGCTTTTTTAGTAAAATAGCACAACACTCATTTTTTGAAATTGTGCAAATAAAGGGAAAATAAAAAGATTTTATGAATTGTTGTAATATTTCTTGATTATTTTTTCAAAAGATGTTATACTCTTTCGTAGTATTTTGGTATTGCTATGTACCATTTAGGAGGTTTATAAATGAAAAAGGTAGTTGCATTATTGCTTGTAGCTGCAATGCTTTCGGTCTGTCTGTGTTCTTGTGCTGTTGATTTGGACGATATGGGTTCTATCATCCCCATGTATCTTGCCACTCCTCAAAATGACTTAGACCCCGCCGAAATGATTTACGACAAGGATTTTGTTAAGGTGTCCGGTCTAATCTATGAAGGACTGACCGAAGTTACCTCATCCGGCAAAATCGAGCCTCTGCTCGCTTCTAAGTGGGAGCAAAAGTTCGACGAAGAAAGAGGAGAATATTTTCTCTACATCGATCTGATTTCTACTAAGTGGAATGACGGACGTTTCTTCACTGCTGACCATGTAATTTATGCTTGGAAGCGCGTTTTATCACCTGAAACCGCCAGCCCTGCTGCTGCTCTTCTTTATGACGTTAAAAACGCAAAGGATGTTAAAGCCGGGTTCAAGACCATTGACGATCTCGGCGTTGCTGCTGTTGACGCTGACACTATTGAAGTTGAATTTGAGAAGGCTATCGATGTGGAATTGTTCCTTGAAGCAATTTCCAGCCCTGCACTCATTCCTCAGAGAGATGACATTGTTAATGGCAAAGAAGATATTTGGGCCACTAACGTCAACGACATCGGTACTAACGGTAAGTTTTCTCTTAAGGCGATGAATGCTGACGGCAACTATCTCTTGGAGTTTTCTAAGTTTTATCGTTTAGATGCTGATGAAGAAGAAAGCAACAACACCTATGTCAAGCCTTATCAGTTGATCACTGACTATGCCAAGAGTCCCGCTGATGCGGTCGCTGCATTCCAGAACGGTGACATTTATTATGTTGGCAACTTTACTAAAGATACCTACGAAGCTAACAAAAAAGATATCGAGTCTTCTGATACGTTGTCTTCTTACACCTATTTCTTTGATTGCGAAAACGATATTCTGAAGAATGCTAAAGTTCGCAAGGCACTCAGCACAGCGATTTCTCGCGAAGAAATTGCTTCTATTATCGGTCTTGGATCCAAAGCTGCAACTGGTTTTGTTACCGACGTTGCAACCGGTTCCACCATGAAGAAAAATTTCCGTGATGAAGCAGACGATGTTTATTCTGTATCTGCAGATGTAAATGCTGCCAAAGCTCTTCTCTCCGAAGCTGGTGTTTCTTCCGGATCTTTTGCTATTACTTATCGCAATGATCGTGAATATGATGCTAAGGTTGCTGAGTATGCAAAGAACGTATGGGGAAGCCTCGGTTTCACCGTTTCTTTAAACGGCCTTGATGCTAAAGCTTATGAAATTGCACTTTACAGTGGTGAATTTGATGTAATTGGTCTTGACTATCTTGGCCTTTCCACCAACCCCTATGCTGCTCTTGCGCCTTTTGCAGCTACTTACAGTGGAAGTGAAGTTTCTGTTGCTGATGATTCTACGGGTGTAGCTCCTCACATTACCGGATATAATTCCGAAGCATACACCGCTCTTCTTGACGAGGTTCTTTCGCTCTCTACCAGAAAAGATCGTATTTCAAAGCTGATTGAGGTGGAGAAGATGCTTGCCGAAGATTGCCCTGCTATCGCTTTGGCATTCTATACCAACAACTATCTTGCTTCTTCCGAACTGAAGGGTCTTGAAACAAGCCCTTATGGCTTCACCATCTTTACCAATGCTGAGTTGAAGAATTATGCTGAAAAGAATGCAGCATATCTTGCGGCTCAGGAGGCGCTTGATACAGCAAAATAATCATTTTATTAAAAGGGAAACTCATTTATGAGTTTCCCTTATTTTTTTGTTTTATTTACAGCAGATTTTTGTGATAAATCTGTTGCTTTTTTTTGCTTCAAATGATATAATAGTTGGTAATAAAATACGTGCATTGCGCCATTTTTTCGTTAGCGATGCAAAGGAGTGCTTATGAAACAAACAATTAGAAGACTGGGCGTTTTGTTTTTAGCTATTTTTATGTTGTTCCCGTTGGTATCATGTGGAAAAAACGAAACCGTTGGAACTACAACCGAAGAACTAGTTACTACAGAGGGTATTTTGTCTGAGGTTACTACGGAGGAAGAAAAAGAAACTGAGATTTTGACGCCTGTTTATTTTAATCCTTTAACCGGACTACCTTGCGATGAATCTCTTGTTGGCAAACGTCCCTTGGCGATTATGTTGAACAATATTAAGCCTGCTCTCCCTCAGTCAGGCTTGAGCAAGTGTGATATTATTTACGAAGCCTTGGCCGAAGGAGGCATTCTTCGTTTGGAAGGGATTATTCTTGATTATGCCAACGCCGGTGTTTTAGGTAGTGTTCGTTCAGCGAGACCCTATTTTATTCAGATTGCTACGGCTTATGATGCCATTTACGCTCATTGGGGTGCATCGTCTCAAGGTGATGAACTGATTGCGAGACTTAAGATCAATAATCTCAATGGCATGACTATCAGCGGAAAGGTTGACGGAAAGGATACCTATTACCGCGATCAAAACAGAATCAAGAATGGTTATTCTTTGGAACATACTGCTTTTGCGAACGGAGCCGGTCTTGCTGCGGTTGCTTCACAAAAGGGTTACCGAACCGTGTTGAATAATAAGGATTTTACCGCTTTTTCGTTTGATTTTGGGTTTGGCGGAATTGAAAATGGGTTGACTGCTAAGTATATTAAGATCCCTCATTCTTCTTATGCTGTTTCTGAGTTCCGCTATGATGAAACGAGCAAAAAGTATTTGCACAGTCAGTACAGTGGTGCTCATGTTGACGGTGTTACCGGTGAACAAGTGGCAACAGATAATGTTTTCATTATTTATGCAAACCACAAGATTATTGATAGCGTTGGCCATCGCGAAATAACTCTCGTTGGTGAAGGCGAAGGGTACTATTTCAATGGTGGTTTCGCTCAGAAGATCACATGGAAACGTTCCGGTGAAACTGCTGAATTTTCTTACTATGCCGAAGATGGAAGCGAACTTAAAGTAGCGCCCGGTAGGAGTTATGTTTCTATTGTTGATACTGCAAAGAAAGGTTCCGTAACAATTTCCTAGGAGACATTATGAACACAATCAAAAAAACTATTGCGAAAAAATTATGTGAGCTTTTAGACTCGGAACTCATTACTGCCGAAGCTATAAAGGATCTCTTTGATACTCCACCTAACCCTGAGATGGGCGATCTTGCTTTTGCATGCTTTCAGCTTTCAAAAATCTTAAGAAAGAGCCCGGTTGTTATTGCTGCCGAGCTTTCTGAAAAGATTACCTCTTCGCCTATTAATGGTGTTGCAAAGGCTGAGAATGCAGGTGGTTATCTTAATTTCTACTTAAGCGATGACTTCCGACTCGCACTTCTTTCTGATATGCTTGAAAAAGGCGTGGATTATGGAAGAAACGAAATAGGCAAGGGAAAGACAATGGTTATCGACTATTCTTCTCCCAACATTGCGAAACGTTTCCACATTGGTCACCTTGGAACTACTATCATCGGTAATTCCATTAAGCTGATTCATCAGTTTTCCGGATTTGAAACTGTAGGTATCAATTATCTTGGTGACTGGGGAACACAATATGGAAAACTCGTTGTTTCATTTAAAAAATGGGGCGATGAGGAAACGGTACGTCGTGTTGGCATTGAGGAACTGAATCGACTTTATGTTCTTTTTGGCACTGAAGCAGAAAAAGAACCCTCGCTTAATGACGAAGCTAGAAAAGAGTTCTCAAAGCTGGAAGCAGGTGATGAAGAGAACCTTCGTTTGTGGCGCATTTTTAAAGAAATTAGCTTGAAAGAGTATATGCAAACCTATGATCTCTTGGGTGTCACATTTGATAGTTTTAACGGTGAGAGCTTTTATAGTGATAAAATGCCCGCTGTTGTTCAAGAACTCCAGGATAAGAACTTATTAAAACTAGACGATGGCGCAAGTCTTGTTGATCTTGAGAAATATAAAATGCCACCCTGCCTTATTTTGAAGAGGGACGGTTCTTCTCTGTATCCTACCCGCGATATTGCTGCTGCACTTTGGCGAAAGAAAGAGTATAAGTTTGATAAGTGTGTCTATGTAACCAGCGGCGGTCAAAGCTTGCACTTTGCTCAGTGGTTTAAGGTCGTTGGACTTATGGGTTATGACTGGGAAGATCAGCTAGTTCACGTACCTTATGGTACATTTAGTATTAACGGCGAAAAGATTGCTTCGCGAACCGGAAATGTAGTTCTTCTTGACGACCTTTTCCGCGATGCCATTGAAAAAGCAGGCGCTATTATTGAAGAAAAGAACCCCAATCTTGAGAATAAGGAAAAAGTGGCGCGTGATGTTGGAGTTGGTGCTGTTATTCTCAGCAGTCTTTCTGCCAACAGAATTAAAGATGTAAACTTCAACTGGGAAGAAGCCTTGAATTTTGAAGGAAATACCGGTCCCTATGCTCAATATACCTATGCACGTGCATGTAGTATTTTGAATAAGGCGAATTCTTTCTCATGTCCGGAAAGTGCAAACTTTGGTCAAGAGGAGAAAGAATTGATTTCAACCCTTGCGTTGTTTCCCGATCGTATTGTGCGTTCCTTGAACGAATATGAGCCGTCTATTATTACGCGCTTTGCTTTAGACCTCTGTCAAAGCTTTAACCGTTTTTATAATGCATGTCCGATCCACAGTGCAGAAGGAAGCGAGAAGGAACTTCGTCTTTCTTTGTGTCAAGCTGTGAAAAATGTGCTTGGAACCGCACTTCATTTGATTGGATTAAGAACACCAGAAAAAATTTAAAATAATTGGAGGAAACTAAAATGTCCGGCCATTCCAAGTGGAATAATATTAAACATAAAAAAGAGAAAACCGATGCGCAGAGAGCAAAAGTATTTACAAAGATTGGAAAGGAAATCGCGATGGCGGTGAAAGCAGGAGGAGCAGATCCCAATGCAAACTCAAAACTTCGCGATTTGATTTCTAAGGCTAAGGGGCTTAATGTTCCTAATGATAATATTGATCGTATTATTAAAAAAGCAGCATCCTCTGATTCTGAAAACTATGAATCTATTTACTATGAAGGTTATGGCCCCAGCGGCATTGCAGTAATCGTAGAGTGTGCAACGGATAACCGTAACCGCACCAGTGCAGATCTTCGCCATTATTTTGATAAGTTTGGTGGAAATTTGGGCACGACCGGGTGTGTATCATATCTCTTTTCCGATCAAGGCATTGTTATTGTTGACGCAAAAGGTGTTGGCGAAGACGCTTTGATGGAAGCAGCTCTTGATGCTGGTGCTGACGACATTTGCCGCGAAGGTGATGCTTTTGTAGTTTTAGCCCCGGTGAATGATCTCTATGCAGTTAAGGATGAGCTCGAGCGTGGACGTTTTACCATTCTTTCAACTGAAGAAGCAAAAATCCCTTCGAACTATGTGACCCTTTCTGACGAAGAATCTATTATTAAAATGCAGAAGTTGATTGATGCACTTGACGATAACGAAGATGTTCAGAATTATTGGCATAACTGGGAGAACGAATGAAAAAGACTGTGGCTGAGCATGAGGAATTTTTTTATGCAGAGGGCGCGTTATCTGTTCTTTCCGTATTAAAAAATAAGTCTCGTCCGATTTACGAGATCCTTTTGCTTCCCGACATTAAAAAAGATGACTGTAAGATACAGCGCGTTTTATCTCTTGCTAAAAAGAACAAAATTCTTGTAAAACTATCAGATCAAACATTTTTTGATTTGGTAACAACGGGTCATACTCACGGTGGTTTGATTGCCCGGGTTGGTGAAAGAAAATGCCAATCTGTTGAAGATATTTTTGATAATGGCAATGGTTTTGTGTTTATGATTTGCGGAATTGAGGACCCCTTTAATTTCGGTTGTGCTGTTCGTTCCTTTTATGCTGCGGGTGCCGGTGGCATGGTGCTTACTCCCAGAAACTGGTTAAATGCTGTCGGAGTGACACTCCGTAGTTCTGCCGGCACAATTGATGCTCTTCCTTGTGCAATTGCCACGGATAATTCTGAGCTTTGCAGAGTAGCAAGAGAAAAAGGGTATTCGATTGTGTGTGCTTCGGAAACTGATTCTATTTCTGTCTATGATGCCCCGCTGAAAAAGCCGATTTTCGTTATTGTTGGCGGTGAAAAAAGAGGCATTTCTAAAGATATTTTGAATGCATCGGATTTGAGAGTAAGAATCCCGTATGGCAGAAACTTTAACGGCTCTTTAACAGCATCTGCTGCAGCAGCGGTGTGTGCATTTGAGGTCTTGAGGAGGGAGCAGAAATAGAGGTGAATTTATGGAGAAGTTAATATCTACTGTTACAGATTTTCTCATTACACTACCTGTTATTTTAATTGCTCTTTCAGCTCATGAATTGTGTCACGGCTATGCTGCCTATCGTCTTGGCGATCCTACAGCAAAATATATGGGACGTCTTTCAATGAATCCGCTAAGGCATATAGATCCAATTGGTTTTTTGTGTCTATTATTTTTCAAAGTTGGTTGGGCGAAGCCGGTTTCGGTAGATACTCGATATTTTAAGAAGCCAAAACGTGATATGGCAATTTGCGCTTTGGCAGGACCTTTGTGCAATTTCGTGCTTGCCTTTTTGTTTTCTTTTGCTTATGTTTTAATAATTAAAATCGGTATTTCAGGCGGCTTTTTATCTAGCCAATCATCCGGAGTTTTCAGAGTGGTTTATCAAATGGTTGGATATATGGTAAGCATTAATCTCGGTCTTGGCGTTTTTAACCTAATTCCCATTCCACCGCTTGATGGTTCAAAGATCTTATATTCGTTTCTTCCGGATCGCATTCTTTTTCGCATTTTACCCTATGAAAGGTATATCCAATTTGGAATGTTTATTTTGTTGTGGATCGGTGTTTTGTCCGGCCCGATCGATACGCTTGTAATGTTTTTCTTCGAGCTATTTATGAATATTGCAGGAGGAGTGATCCTTTGATATGGCAACTGAACAGATCAATTTTAAGCTAGAGACCTTCGATGGACCTCTTGATCTTCTCCTTACGCTGATCTCTAAACAAAAGATCAATATTTATGATATTCCTATTGCAGAGATCCTTGAGCAATACCTTGCATATATGGAGCTTTGCCAAATGTACAATGCTGAGCTTTCCAGTGAGTTTATTGTGATGGCTTGTGAGCTTGTGTATATTAAGTCTAAGATGCTGCTTCCGCAGGACGACAATGAAGAAGATCCGAGAGATGACCTTGTTCGTTCGCTGATCGAGTATTCAGAGGTCAAGCGAGCTGCTGAATTTTTATTTGGCAGAATTAAGGACTATTTTTTTCGCTATTATCCTACCCCAAAAGAGCCCATAATTAAAGTTGAATCAACCGATGGAGATCCTGAAGCCCTTTGGCAGGCGTTTCTGCAAATGCGGACGGCACTCAAAGAAGAGCGGGAAAGAAAGAAAAAAGAAGATGTTCAGAATATTTTTTCAGCCAAAGTGGCGCCCGTAGAATCTAAGGTTGTATTTGTTCTTCGCCGTATGATAAAAGCTTTTCCACGAGGAAATTCTGTTTCATTTTCTGCGTTGATTAATGAACAGG
>JAZSDQ010000061.1:0-2621 GCA_045531235.1 Eubacteriales bacterium | reverse complement strand
GGACGGAAACGACCTCAGCAATCCCGCAGTGAACCTTTCTGTGGATCGGGCGTCTGCTGCTCCCGAAAACGGCGGAGGTCATAAGCTGTTCGGCATTCCCGTGGGATATGAATCGGAAGATTACAGCCGTCCCATCGAAGGCTGGGTCATGCTTCTGCAGATTTCCTCCAATGATAATGTGGAATTTGAAGACGGAGGCACCCTCTGCTTCTTCATAGAACCGGACAAGCTCCGGAACGGGGATTTCTCAGACGTGAGAGTTATGATCGTTCCCAAAGAATAAATCGAATATCTGACGATCGGGGAAAGCTTTTTCGGAAGAAAGGGTTTCCCCGATTTTCGGTTATGCCGATCGTCACCTTTTGCAAAAAATGAGGGTTCTATAATAAAAGTTGGGGTGAAGGCGAGAAGAAAAGCCGAAAAAGGTAGGCATATCTGCAAAAATCTGATAAAATAGAGTTGACGAGACAATATTTATCGGAGGAGCAGATATGCCTACAATAGATTATACAGAAAAAGTACTTGAAATTCAAGACGTGGAGATAAAAAAGATCGAAAAAACAGAAAAGAGGCTAATCATCCACATAGAGCAGAAGAGAAAGAAATGCAAATGTCCGAAATGCGGAGAAGAGACAAGTCGAATCCATGACTACCGGAATCAGCGAATAAAGGATTTGCCTGCATTCGGAAAGGAAGTGGAACTTCATCTTCGCAAAAGAAGATATGTATGCGAATGCGGGAAACGATTTTACGAGGAGTGCAGCTTTCTTAGCAGATACCAGAGAAGAACACAGCGAACATCCGTAAAGATGTTGGAGAAGCTCACAGAAGTGAGATCATACGCAAGTGTAGCAAGAGAGTTTGGAGTATCAATCCCAACTGTTATCCGCTTGTTTGGCAACATATCGTATCCAAAGCCGACAAATCTACCCGAGGTGATCGGAATAGATGAGTTTAAGGGAAATACCGGAGGGGAGAAGTATAACTGCATTTTAACAAATATTAAGGATAAACGCATTTTAGACATTATGAAAAGCCGAAAACAGGCTGATTTGTGCGAATATTTCAAGAAAACAGACCGTTCGGGCGTAAAATACGTTGTCAGCGATATGTATGTTCCATATGCAGAAATCGCCAAAACATACTTTCCCAAAGCCACTTATGTAATTGACAAATACCATTGGATCAGACAAGGTGTATGGGCATTTGAGGCAGTAAGGAAAGAGGTGCAGAAAAAATTCTCTCGTTCTCACCGTATATATTTCAAGCATTCCCGTAAACTTCTTCTTAAACATGAAAAAGATCTGACGCAGGACGAGTTGAATCAAGTTACCGTCATGCTTGGCACTGATGCAAACTTATCAACGGCATATTATCTGAAGGAGCTGCTTTACAGAATTCTTGATGAATCCGATCCTGATGTACAAAAGCGTGAGTTTGGTGAGTGGATTGATACTGCTTTGGATAGTGATATCAAGCCCTTTATGAAGTGTGCTGCAACTTTTCAAAGGTGGTTTACCCCTATTGTCAACTCTTTCTACTGCCCTTATACCAACGCTTTTACTGAAGGTTTTAACAACAAAATTAAGGTTTTGAAACGCAACGCTTTCGGGCTTCGTAACTTTTCTCAGTTCCGTAACAGGATTCTCTTTTGTTCTCCTTGTTGACACCATAAACACAAGAAGAGACGCGTCCGACTCCGTCTTCTTCGTCTCTTCTTGTTATTTCTCTATTCTTTCAGTTTTTTTCTTTACCCCAACTATTGACATTGAGCCATTTTATTCGTCTTTTTGGTATACGCGCACGTAGTCGACGATGAATTCGCCGCTGCGTTCCTTGGCACACGCGGCTTCGACGGGCAGCTCAAGGGAGATGATCATCTCTTCGTCGACTTCGGAAACGCCGTCGCCCCAGTTCGTCTCACCAACGAGGCGGCCGTCAACATAGAAACGGTAGACCTCTTTCGTCCATTCGCAGCCGTAGGTGTGGAATGCAGTGTAGCAGTCGGAGATCTCCGTGCGGATGGGGGAGAGGTATTGGGTGGAGTGACCCTGAACGGTGCAGGGCGGATTCTTCATGCCGGTCACGTGGATGGTGGACTCAACACCGGGCGCACCGGGAAAGTCGAGCGATTTGTTGCGTTCACGAAAGGCTTCAATGATGTCGATCTCCGCACCGCCGGGGCCTCCTTGGGAGATGTCGGGGTCGTAGGAACCGCGCGATTGCAGCCAAAATGAGCTCCAGAAATTGTTGCCTGCCGGATCGTTGCAGATACAGCGGATCTCAAAATAGCCGCGTGTAAAGCGTTCACGGGCGCTGATCATGCCGGCGTACCAGCCTTCGCCAAATTCGCCATCGGTGCGGTACTGATACTTCATAATGAGATGGCCGTTGTTTACAAAAACCTGCGAAGGTGCGTTGAAACCGCAACGGCGTGTGCCGCTGCCGCGATACTGCCATTTTTTTAAATCGAGCTCTTTGCCCTCGAAATTGTCTTCAAACACCAGTTTATAGCCGTTCAAACCCATAAAATATCACCTCAGGCTCATTATAACACAAAAAAACAGCACAGTCAATCTTTTATGAGCTTTTTTGACAAGCTCCTCCCCGGAATTTCGGCT
>JAZSDQ010000088.1:0-4032 GCA_045531235.1 Eubacteriales bacterium | reverse complement strand
GTACTGGAAGCATGCTGACATTCATTCCGTTATTGACCAAGCGATCCACTACTTTAATTACATCAGACCTGTTCGTAAACTTAACAGAAAACCACCAGTCCAATATCGCATTGAACTGGCGGCTTAACTTTTTCTTTTTTTGTGTCTACTAACTATTGACTAGTTCACCTTTTCGGGTGTCTTTTTTGTCCCTACAAAAGAAAAAGCCGCACCTTGTGCGAATTTATGCGTTATTCTGTTTTGCGGTGCGGCAGGAGGCGATAAGCATCACGCGGATGGAGGTACACCCCTCCGAAAGCGCTTTGTATCTTGCTTCGTCAATATAATTCGTTCGGTGTAAAAGTTCCAGCCAATAGCCCGTTTCGCTGGCTTCTTTCAGGGCGATTTCAAGCTTGGAAACAAAATCTTTTTTGCCTTGAGCATACGCTGCTTCGTGAATGTTCGCGCCGATGGAGGTGCCGCTTCTGCCGATCTGATTGGCAATGACGTTTTCGTGCTTAGAACGTAGTTCTCTCACCAGATTTACGATCTCCACAGCAAAATCCATGGATAAATTTCTAAGCTTTGATTCAGACATATTCACACCTTCTTTCAAACCAAGTATAGCAAAAAACGTCTGCTTTGTAAAGTGATGCTTGCCCTTGCGGGCAAGTGATGTTGTGCCTTTCGGCACAGTGATGTTGCTCCCTTCGCTCGCAGTGATGTGATGTGTTCCGCCTCACGCGCGGAGCGCACATCACGTCCGAAGGACGCATCACGCACGCAGTGCGCATCACGTTCCCGCAGGGAACACATCGTTCCAAAAAGAAAAAGCACTCGAATGAGTGCTTTTCTTTTTGGTTGCGGGGGTGGGACTTGAACCACACGACCTCCGGGTTATGAGCCCGACGAGCTACCAACTGCTCTACCCCGCGATATCGATGGTGCCGTTGACGGGAATCGAACCCGTACGGCATTGCTGCCGAGGGATTTTAAGTCCCTTGCGTCTGCCAATTCCGCCACAACGGCATACGGTTGTACGGCGTCTGTACATTATATTATATCTTATCCGAGGAGAAATGTCAACCCTTTTATGGAAGTTTTCCCCTTGGGATTACTTCCTATTCCTTTTTATCGAAAAAAGGTTGACCTAAAATATGTTTTATGGTAAACTAATCGCAAGAAAGTTCATTTTATTTTAATTTTTGACAACACTGCTTGAAAGGAGCTTTTATGCTCGGTTATTATAACTACTCTGTGATCCTGACGTATTTAAGTCTGGTATTTGCCGCCATCGGTTTTTCCAACGTGTTAAACGGCGGAGAAAACGGCGTTTTTGCCGCTTTGATCTGTCTTTTGTTCTCCGGTGTTTGCGATATGTTTGACGGCGCGGTAGCAAAAAGATGCAAAAGAAACGACGAAGAAAAGCTTTTCGGCATTGAGATCGACTCTCTCTCGGATCTTGTCGCCTTTGGAGCACTGCCTGCAGTGATCGGTCTGAGGCTCGCCGGTTCCACCCCTCTTGCTCCCATTGCAGCAGGAATGATCCTTCTTTCCTCGGTGATTCGCTTAGGGTATTTTAACGTACAGGAATTTTCCCGTGACCGTTCGGAAAAGCTTCTCCACTATACCGGCCTTCCCGTAACCACCGTGGCGATCCTTTACCCTGCCTTACTTCTTTTAAATCTTATTTTCAAAGCGCCTTACGCCATTTGGGCTCCCGGAAGTCTGATCCTTCTCGCGGCCCTGGAAGTATCCCGCTTGCCTGTGAAAAAGCCTTACGGAAAAGCAAAAGGCGTTCTCGTTATTTTCGGTCTGGGCATGCTCGCCCTCCTCTGCCTTTTCGGCAAGCAAATCGGCGCATAATGAAAAATATCCCCTTGCAAAGCTCTCCGGAGAAGCCTTTCTTTCGGGAAAGACTTCTCTCTTTTTTCTTTCCGCCGAGATGCGCCGTATGCGGCGAACCGGGCTACGCCCCTCTTTGTCCCCTTTGTGAAAAGGCTATGGCCGATGCCTTTCAGCCAAAAGCTTTTCTCGCCTATGGCGGCAACGGCTATGCAGACAAAATGAATCGCCTTTTTCCCTACAAGAAAAGAGGGCCGAAAAAGCTTATTCTACTTTGGAAAAGCAGAGATCTGGAGGAGCTTCCTCAGATCTTTTTCCCCTATATTCAAAAATGGTACGGCGGGGAAAAAATAAAATCTCCCCTCGTTACCTTTATCCCCAGAAGGAAAGCCGCCAAATGGAAAAACGGCTTTGATCAGGCGGAAAAGCTTGCCCTCTCTCTTGCCAACGGCTTGAATCTTCCTTTTGAAGCTCTTCTTTCCCGTCACGGATTTTCCAGAAAACAACACAAATTGCCAAGAGAAAAGCGGCAAAAGAACGTAGCCGGTGTTTTCCGACCGAAAAGGACCCTTGCAGGAGAAACGATTCTCCTCGTCGATGATATCGTCACCTCAGGCGCAAGCGCAAGAGAGGCAGCGCGGGTCCTGAAAAACGCCGGCGCGCAAAAAGTTTTCGTCTTTTCTCTGGCACACTGATACCGCATAGATCACCGAAAGATATCATATTCTTTCTTGAGGTGAAAACTATGTGGTATTTTTATTTATCTCCCCCCTTAGCGGCAAAGGCAGTGGCATGCCTTGCAGGGAGAGCGCGCTTTTTTTCCTGGCAAGAGGGCAGCCTTTCCGTCCTCCCCGAAAAAAAGGAAGAAAAGGCGCTGCTCCAAAGCCTCGCCGCCCTTGGTATATTCCCTTCGGAGAAAACATAGAATGAAGAAAAACCAAGTAAAAAAAGGAGGAGCTATGACAGAATTTATGCCCGAGGGCCATCGCCTTTTTACCGAAGAAAACCGCCTTGCCACCGAGAGCTTGCAAGGCTTGGAAAAAGCTATGGAGGAAGGAGTTCTTCTGGAAGCCCGCGCCACCCTTTGCGATCGGGGAGAAAGTCTTACCTTTCCCTTAGGAGAGGTTACGGGTATTATGCCGCGGGAAGAAGTGGCAGTCACGGAGGAGGGAGAGAGCCTGAGGGATATTGCCGTCATCACTCGCGTAGGAAAAAGCTCTGTATTTACCGTAGAGCGCATTGAATACGGACCCAGTCCCACCGCTTACCTTTCCCGAAAAAAAGCACAGGAAAAATGCCTTTCGGAATATCTGGATCATCTGGAAACGGGTGACGTCATTCCCGCAAAGGTTACTCATTTTGAGCCTTTTGGCGCCTTTTGTGATATTGGCTGCGGCATTCCCTCTCTGATTTCCATTGATTGTATTTCCGTTTCCCGCATCTCCCATCCCTCCGATCGCTTTCGTATTGGGGAAAACATTCTCGCCGCCGTAAAATGCCGCGACGAACGGCGCTTGGGCAAACGGGGAAGAATTGCGCTGACCCATAAGGAGCTTCTGGGCACCTGGCAGGAAAACGCCGACCGTTTTCAGATCGGTCAAACGGTGGTAGGCGTAGTGCGAAGCATTGAAAGCTACGGCATTTTCGTAGAGCTTGCGCCAAACCTTGCAGGGCTTGCAGAATATCGGGAAGGGGTGAAAGTAGGTGATGGCTGCGCCGTATACATCAAAAACATCATTCCCCGTAAAATGAAAGTAAAGCTTGTACTCATCGACTCCTTCCCCCTTTCCAAAGAGGAAAGGAAAACGGAATACTTTATTAAAGAGGGGAATATCCGCTCCTTTTCTTATCCCCCTTTGGGTGCCGAAAAATAAAAAGAAAAGGGCAAAACAATTTTATCTTGACAAACGGGCTTTTTTCTGTTATAATTCCAACTTGCAGACGGCCCATTGGTCAAGCGGCTAAGACGCCACCCTCTCAAGGTGGAATCATGGGTTCGATTCCCGTATGGGTCACCAAAAAAGCACTTGCTAAAGCAAGTGCTTTTCTTTTTTTATAATCGCCTTACCAACGAAAAGGCTACCACATGTGCCGTCCTCCGAGAGGAAGGGGGACCGCTTTGCGGTGGAAGGAGCCTGCGAGAGTAAAAAATTAGAAAAAATGAGGATACAACGCAGAAAACATAGAATTTGTTCGCCATCTCCCCAC